>REDO01000143.1 GCA_007693435.1 Salinarimonadaceae bacterium
AGCGAGCCGTCGGGCATCGCCACGGGACCTTCGGGAAACCGAAGGCCGGTCGTCATCACTTTGAGGTCGCTCATGCATGTAACTCCTGGGTCTGGGGCGCCCGTCCGTTCGCTTCGCGCCGGGCGGCCCGATGCAGGGGCTCGCTCGGGCGGCGGGCTTCATTCACGCGGACATAAAGACGATTTCGTTTCGTCACTTCGGTTTGGCCGCATCGGGGCGGTCGCCGAGGTCGGCGGGGATTTCTCCGAATTCCAACGGGATGAAGTGCCCCCCCTGGTACTGGACAGCGCCGTCGGTCGGGGCGTCGTCGGCGGCGAACAGATGCGCGAAGCGCTCGGAATCGTCCTGCGGCCTATAGTCGATCTTCGACTTCGAATTGTCCCACCAGCTCCTCGTGTTCTTCGAGTTGGCGTAGATGACCGAGAATCCGAAACTCGGCGCGTCGAGACAGGCGTCGACAAGGCGCTCGAGGTCGGGAAAACTCAGATAGGTCGAGAGATGACGCTTGACCTTCGGGGTCTCCATCACGGTGCCGATGCGCAGGCACGCAACGTCCATGCCGGTCTTGTCGGAGAAGAGCCGCCCCATATCCTCGACGAACGCCTTGCTCAGCCCGTAATAGGTGTCCGGGCGATGCGGAACGTCCGCGTCGATCGTCTCCGTCGTCTCGTAGAAACCGATCGCGTGGACGGAGCTTGCATAAATGAACCGCGTCACGCCGTGACGGCGAGCCGCATCGAACAGGTTGTGGCTTCCGACGATGTTGGCGTGAAGGATCTTGTCGAAACTTTCCTCGATCCGGATGCCGCCGAAATGGACGATGGCGCTGACGCCCTCGACCAGGCGGTCAACGGCCGCGGCGTCGCCGAGATCGGCCACGACGATTTCCTCGTTCTCGATCGGCGGACCGAACTGCTTGATGTCCGTGCTGCGAATGCCTCCCTCGCGTTTAGCGAGGTGGGCCCTCAGGTAGCCGCCGAGCCTGCCGCCGGCGCCGGTGATCAAGATGGGTTTTTTGGATGTGTCCATGGTCTTCCCCGATCATGCCTATTTCCTGGCACATACGTATGCTATATTCTGTTTAGAGCGTGATCGAAACGCTGTCAATCGGCCCCAATTCGGCACCGGGATACGCAGACACAAAGTATTAAATTTACAAATCGGGGTGATGTAAATATAAAAATAATACAATATTTAGTAAATTAACGGATTTATTCCATATATATAAATATATAATCAAAAATATATAGATCAAATTCATAAAAAAACAATTACGATATGTCATTAAAGTAGTAACGCCAAATTCATCATAAATAAACATTATAAAAAATTTTTCTACTAACTAATTATCGCATAATTTTAAATTGAAATTCTTTTATTTAAAACAAACCTCGTCAAGATTGATGATTTTACAATTAAATGTCATAAAGTACTGTAATTCAATTTCCGACATCTAAGATCGCGCAATTTGACAGCCATGGCAAGGCGGGCATAGCATACGAATGTGGTCAGCGCTCCTCGCGGCAAGGCGAGGCGCTGGCCTGGAACGGCTTCGGAAGGGCTGAGATGAATTTCACCAACACCGTCGACGCTTCGGCGTCATTCGCGCGGTTCATCGCTTCGACCGACTACGACTCCCTTTCGGAGGGCGCTCGCGAGTCGGCGCGGCGCTGCATCCTGGATACGCTCGGCGTCACGGCCGCTGCTACAACGCTGGGGCTCGGGCATCCGCAGCTCGAGGCGATGGTCCGCAAGGCGGGCGGAGCGGCCGAAAGCAGCGTCGTTGGTTTCGGCGGCCGTCTGCCGATATGGCTGGCCGCGCTCGTCAACGGCGCGATGGCGCGCGCCGTCGATTTCGACGACGGGCATGACGAGAGCATGACCCATCCCAGCAGCGTCATCGTCACCGCCGCCATCGCCATGGCCGAGCGGCGCGGCGGCGTCAGCGGCCGCGATCTCATCACGGCCGTCGCGGTTGGCAACGAGATCCTCGTTCGTCTGGGCCTCGCCATCGCCCGCGGGCCGGACGGCCTGAAGCTGGATACGTGGTTTCCGAGCTCGGTGTTCGGCGCCTTCGGCGGAACCGCCGCCTGCTGCTCGATCCTGAAATTCGACGCCGAGCACGCCCGCAGCGCCCTGGGCATCGCGCTGTTCGAGGCGTCCGGCACGCTCGAGGCGTTCTCCTCCACGGGGCAGAAGTCGATGATGCGCGGCATGGTCACGGGCCTGACCGCCAAGTCCGCCACTCTCGCGGCGACGATGGTCGAGGCCGGGATCATCGGCGTCCCCGACAGCATCGAAGGCGAATTCGGCCTGTTCAACGTCTACTTTGGCGGAAAGTACGACCGCGGGACGCTCCTGGACGGTCTCGGAGAGGTCTATCATTCGGCCGATATCGGCATGAAGCCCTGGCCGACCTGCCGCTACACCCACGCCTATATCGACGCCGCGCTGCAGCTCGTGCGCGACGACGGACTGAAGTCCGACGACGTCGAGAAGGTCCGCATTCATGTCGCGGGCTACGCGCAGTCGCGATGCGAGCCGCTGGCGCAACAGCGTCGCCCGCACAATTTCAACCATGCCGGCCATGCGCTTCCCTATCTGGTCGCGGCCGCGATGGTGCGTGGGCGCATCACCCTGTCCGACCTGATCAACGATCTCGACGATCCCGCCGTCTTCGCCGTCGCCGATCGCGTGGAGCCGGTTCACGACCCGCGTTTCAGCATCGAGAACAAGATCGGCCCCGCCCGGATCGAGGTCGAACTGAAGAACGGCGACCTGCTCGTGAAGCAGACCGAGGTGGTCCTCGGCGGGCTCGGCAATCCGATGTCCTGGGAGGATCTGGCGGCGAAGTTCCGTTCATGCGTCGCATTCAGCGTCAATCCGCCGAGCCCCGAAGCGACGGAGCGTCTGATCGACTCCCTCGGCCGGCTGGAGCAGGTCGCGGATATCGGCGACGTCATTCGTGATCTGGCCTGAAGGAGCGCAAGAAGAACATGAAAAATCTGGCGCAGAGATTACGGGGCGTGGTCCCCTCGCCCATCGCGGCGCTCAGCCAAGCTGCGCGCGATCTGCGGGCGTCGGGCGTCGACGTGATCGACCTGGGCGTCGGAGAGCCCGATTTCGACACGCCCGAGCATGTCAAGGCGGCGACGACCGAAGCGATGCGGCGCGGCGAGACGAAATACACCCCGATCAACGGCGGCCCGGCGCTTCGCAAGGCGATCGCCGACAAGTTCCAGCGTGAGAACGGGCTGACCTACGCGCTCGACGAAATCGCCGTATCCTCCGGCGCGAAGCAGATCATCTTCAACGCCATGATGGCGACGCTCGATCCCGGCGACGAAGTGATCGTCCCCGCGCCCTACTGGGCGTCCTACCCCGACATCATTCGCTTTGCAGGCGCAACGCCGGTCGTGGTCGCGGGCTCGGAGGAGGACGGCTTCGCGCTCCGGCCAGATCTGCTCGAAAAGGCCATCACGAAGCGGACCAAGTGGCTGTTTCTCAATTCGCCGAACAACCCGAGCGGCGCCTATCTCGACAGGGAACAGCTTCGAGCCGTCGCCGATGTCCTCTTGGCGCATCCCGACATTTGGGTCCTGTCCGACGACATCTACGAGCACCTCCTGTTCGACGGCCGCCGTTTCGCGACGATCGCGCAGGTGGAGCCGAAGCTGCGCGAGCGCACCGTGACGATGAACGGGGTTTCGAAGACCTACGCGATGACGGGCTGGCGCCTCGGATACGCTGGCGCCCCCGCCGAGATGATCGCGGCCATGTCGAACGTGCAGTCGCAGTGCACCACTCACGCCAGCTCGCTCAGCCAGGCCGGCGCTCTCGCCGCCCTGACGGGGCCGCAGGATTTCCTCACGGAGCGCGTCGCGAGCCTGCAGGAGCGCCGCGACCTTGTCGTCGAGCGCATCTCGGCGATCGACGGACTGCGCTGCCGCAAACCCGAGGGCGCGTTCTACGTGTTCCTCGATTGCCGCGGGATCATGGGCCGCAAGGCGCCGAATGGCCGGATCATCGAAAACTGCTCCGACGCGGCGCTCTTTCTTCTCGAATCCGCGCGCGTGTCGGTCGTGCCCGGTTCGGTCTTCGGAACGCCCGGCTATCTGCGGCTGTCGACCGCGACCGCGAGAGACCAGTTGACCGTCGCCTGCGACCGCATCGCGCAAGCGTGTGCGGATCTGGGATGAACGCGGCCCGAACAAATGGATTGACCTGATGACGAACGATCAGACGAAAACCCAACCCAAGCTCAAGCCGAAATTCTATGTCGGCACCGTCGGCATGTCCGTCTGGTTCACCGAGGATCTGGGCGAGACCTGGACGCGGCCGAACAGCGAATACGGGATGACCAACGAAGCCCGTGTCTGGGCGATCGCCAGCCACCCGGCCAATCCGGATTTCATCCTCGCCGGCACGGATCACGGGCTGAATCGCTGGGACGAGCGCGAGAAGCGCTGGAGCCACGTCCCCACCGCGATGGACGGGCTGCAAATCTGGGCGCTCGACTATTCCCCCCACGATCCGAACGTGCTGATCGCCGGCGTGTGCCCGGGCGCCCTCTATCGCTCCCGCGACGGCGGAAAGACCTGGGAGCGCCTCAATGTCAGCATGCCGGTGAAATGCATGTACGACGTCATCTCGCGCGTGACGCAGGTGCTGTTCGATCCCTACGACCCCGACACGATCTGGGCCTCGGTCGAGATCGACGCGCTGCATCGCAGCCGGGACGGGGGCGACACCTGGACGCGCCTGAACAACGGGCTCACCACCGACGACGTCCACGGGGTCGCCGTCACCCGCGAGAATGGGAAGCGTATCGTTTTCGCCGCCGTCAATCGCGGCATTCATCGCAGCGAGGATGACGGCGAGACCTTCGAGCGGGTCGAGATGCCCACGCCCTGGCAATATACGCGCGCCGTCGCGATCAAGCCTAAGGAAGACGGAACGATCTTCGTGACCAACGGCGAAGGACCGCCGGGATCATGGGGGCGACTGTTCCGCAGCAAGGATTTCGGAAGGAGCTGGACCGAGCTCGATCTTCCGGCGGAGCGCAACAGCACGCTCTGGACGATTTCCGTGAACGACTTCGACCCAAACCTGATCTTCGTATGCTCCAATCTCGGACAGATATTCCGGAGCGACGACGGAGGGGACACCTGGGTCAAGCTGAAGCGGGAACTTGGCGAAATCAGGAGCGCACACTGGCGTCCTGCGCCAATTTACGAGGTCTGACGACAATAAATCAAAGAACAAGCGTCGCAGATGCAATCCGTCACATAGAGGGGACAATCAAATGTCACACGATATCTTTTCGCCGGCGCGCCGGCGCTTTACGAAGGCGGCGGTCGCAGCCGTAGCCGCCGTCGGCATGGCGGCGGTGGCCCTGCCCGGCCAGCCATTGGCCGACGACTTCCCGACGCGCCCGATCACCATGGTCGTGCCGTTCAATCCCGGCGGCGCGAGCGACATCATCGGCCGACTTGTCGCCGAAGAAATGTCGCGCATTCTGGGCCAGAACGTGCTCGTCGACAATCGCGCGGGAGCGGGCGGCGCCGTCGGCACCGCCAGCGTCGCCAACTCCGCCCCCGACGGCTACACGATGATCTATTCGACCTCGGGCACCACGGTCGTGCTGCCGCTCACGAACCCTGAACTGCCATATGATCCCGACGAGCAGTTGACCGCGGTTGGTCAGTTGATCGGACTTGAACTCATCCTGGTCGCCCGCAAGGATTTCGAGCACACGACGATTCCGGAGATCGTGGAGGCCGCCAAGGCTGATCCGGGCGCCATCTCGATCGGCAATACCGGCGTGCGCGGGCTCGCTCACCTGGTCGCCAATTACCTCGCGGAGACGCTGGAAGTCGAGTTTCTGGATGTCGCCTACCAGGGCGACGGTCCGCAGCTGACCGCGCTCGTCAACGGCGAGCTCGATCTGGGCATCGTCTCCGTGCAGGCCGGCAGCTCGTTCCTCCAGAACGGCGAGATCGTTCCGGTGGCCATGCTCGGCGATAACCGCGCGTCTTCGCTTCCGGATACGCCCACCGTGGCCGAACTGGGCTATGATGGCTTCTCGGCGGGCACCTTCGGCGGTCTCCACGTTCCCGCAGGAACGCCTGAAAATCGGATCCAGAAGCTCCACGCCGCCATGGCTGAGGCGCTGACGAAGCCCGAAATCGCCGAACGCATCGACGCGTTCTCGGCCGTCGCTGTCGGAAGCACGCCGCAGGAATTCACGGACCGGATCCTGTCCGAGCGTGAACTGTGGAGAGGCATCCTGGCCCGTCTGCCGGAGCCGCAATAACCTGACCTGCGAGCCGCCGCATTCAACGCGGCGGCTCGCGCCTGACGCGTGACTAGTCGGCTTGTTTCCCGAGGGAGCTCGGCCTCCATGAAGAGTTTGCTGCGCACGGACTTGATCGGGGGTATCGCGGCGATCGCCGTGGGAGCCTTCGTGCTGCTCGAGACGACCGGCTACGTCATGGGGACGGTGCGGCGGATGGGCCCCGGCTACTTTCCGACCGCCCTCGCCATCCTCATGATGGTGTTCGGGACGGGCGTGATCCTGGCCGCTCGCAGGAGCGGCGAAGACGGTCCGATTCCGCGCCCCGCCTATCGCGGCATCATCTTCGTGATGGGCGGCATCCTCGCTTTCGCCTTGCTGATCGACCGCCTGGGGCTCGCGCCGGCGATCGTCGCGGCGGTGCTCGTCAGCTCCATGGCGGACGAGCGACCCAACTTCCTGGCGATCGCGCTGCTCGCCGTCGCTCTGGCCGGCCTCTGCGTCGTCCTGTTCATTTCGTTGCTCGGGCTCAACATGGCGGCCTTCCGATGGTGAGCATCGGCGACACCATATCGAATATCGGAATCGGCCTGAGCTTCGCGATCTCGCCCGAGGCGCTGGTCTATTGCTTTCTCGGCGTGACGCTCGGCACCTTCATCGGCGTGCTGCCCGGCGTCGGCGTCCTGGCGACGGTGTCGATCCTGCTGCCGTTCACGTTCTACGTCGATCCCAAAGTCTCGCTGATCATGCTGGCCGGCATCTATTACGGCGCGGCCTATGGCGGTTCGACGGCGTCGATCCTCCTCAACATGCCGGGCACCTCGAGCTCCGCGATCACCTGCCTCGACGGCTATCCGATGACGAAGCAGGGTCGAGGCGGCATCGCCCTGTTCATGACGGCGATCGCGTCTTTCGCCGGGAGCTTCATCGGGATTCTGATGCTGGCCGCGTTCGCGCCTCCGCTTGCGGGACTGGCGCGGAGTTTCGGCTCCCAGGAATACGTCGCGCTCATGGTGCTGGGCCTTCTCGCCGCATCGCTCCTTTCGACGAGCTCGGCGATGAAGTCCCTCGTCACCGTCGTCTTCGGCCTGCTGCTCGGAATCGTCGGGATCGACGTGAACAGCGGCCAGCCGCGCCTGACCTATGGCTTCACGGAGCTGCAGGACGGCATCGCGCTCGTGGGTCTCGCTTTGGGCTTGTTCGGCGTGCCCGAGGTCATCGCCAATGCCGGCCGCATCAAGGGGGTCGTCGCCGAAGCGAAAGGCATCACGCTGCGCTCGATGTTGCCGACGCGCGAGGACTGGCGCCGCTCGTGGAAGCCGATGCTGCGCGGCACGGGGATCGGCAGCTTCTTCGGCGCGCTTCCGGGAACCGGCGGGATGATCGCGTCCTTCATGTCGTACGCGCTGGAGAAGCGGCTGCACAAGGATCCCTCGCAATTCGGCAAGGGCGCGGTCGAAGGCGTCGCCGCGCCGGAGGCGTCAAACAACGCCGCGGTCCAGACGGCCTTCATCCCCACGCTCACGCTCGGAATTCCCGGCGATCCCGTCATGGCCATCCTGCTCGGCGTCATGATGATCCATGGAATCGCGCCGGGACCCTCGCTGGTCAACGCCAACCCGGAGGTCTTCTGGGGGCTCGTCGTCAGCTTCCTGATTGGGAACATAATACTTCTGATTCTCAATATTCCACTGATCGGCATCTGGGTTCGGTTGATATCTATCCCATATAATTATCTTTATCCTGCAATCGTTGTATTTCTCTGTATTGGCGTATTCTCGATCAACAATTCCGTGTTCGATCTTTACATGGTGATATTCTTTGGGCTGGTCGGATATTTTATGGTTCTGCTCCGGTTCGAGCCGGCGCCGCTGATCCTCGGCTTCATCCTCGGCCCGTTGCTGGAAGAGAATTTTCGCAGATCGCTGGTGCTGTCGCGCGGCGACATGTTCACGTTCTTCGAACGTCCCGTGAGCGGTTCGATTTTTCTCGTCGCCTTCCTGCTCGTCGCCTGGATCGTCATCGCCGAGCTCAGAAACCGATATCTTGCCCGTAAGGGTTAAGGGATCGGGTCGAGATATGGACTTGCTGGATCGGGGTCTCAAAATGTCGCTGACTTGCGACGAATCAGGCGAGGAGTGACACAGGGCATGCTCGAGAAGGTGGAGCCACGGAAGCGGCGGCGCGTCACGTCAACGGATGTCGCGCGTGAGGCGGGGGTCTCGCAATCCGTCGTGTCGCGGGCGTTTTCGGAGGATTCCAGTGTCGCTCAGGCGACGCGCGCACGAATTTTTGATGTCGCCAAACGATTGGGCTATCGGCAGAATCGCCTGGCGCGCAGCCTGATCACGAGCAAGTCGAGCATTTTCGCGCTCGTGACCGAGGATTTCGCCAATCCTCTCGTTCATCGCTTCATCGCATCCTTGATGCATATTCTCCGATCGAACGACCATCATCTTCTCGTTTTCGGCACCCCGCCGGGAGATCACATCGACAGCGCCATCGAGAACGCGCTGCAATACCAGGTCGACGGCATTCTGGTGCTGTCCGGCAGCCCCTCCGATTCCATTCTCGCCGAATGCCATCGCAGCGCCGTTCCGGTCGTCATCCTCGCGCGCGACCGCGGCGACGCGCCCGCGACTTCCGTTTCCTGCGACAACCGCTACGAGGCCCAACGCGTCGCCAACGTGCTGGTCGATGCGGGTCACGAGCGGTTCGCGTTCGTGGCCAGCCGCATTCGCAGCCTCTCCTTCAGCCTCGATCGCGAGCACGGATTTTGCGAGACGATCCTCGCGCGCGGGTTCGATCCGGCGATCGTCGTCAACGGCGAGAGCACCTATGCGGGGGGCTACAAGGCCGGAATCGAGCTTCTCTCCCGGCCCGATCGCCCCGACGCCATTTTTTGCAGCAATGATTCCATGGCGATCGGCGTTCTCGACGCGGCGCGTCTGGAGTTCGGCCTCGAGATTCCCAGAGATCTTTCGGTCGTCGGTTTCGACGATCTGCCGATGGCCGCATGGAAGGGATACGATCTGACCACCGTGCGCCAGCGGATTGAAGAAATCGTGAGCACTGCGGCGGAGATCCTGCTCGATCCCAATTATCTCGAACAAAGCGCATGGATGTCGCGCCTGGTTCCGGGAGAACTGGTTCTGAGAGGATCGACCAGGCGCAAGAGCGCCGAAGACAAGGCTTCGATGACAGCGCGCCGGAAATCCGGCTGAAGGTCTCGTTCTTCACGGGATCGGTCGCCGCGTTGCGCGAGCATTCGGTCGCGGATGGCTGCAGGACGTCGCCGCCCGGTCCGACGAGACTGCACGGGCCAAAAGCCATACACCGCTTCGGACCACTGCGCCGGGGGCGGGTCACTCGGTGGAAATCGACACTGACCTGACGTCATCCGGAATTCTTCACCACCACTTTTATGGCGTCCTCAATACGTTCGCGGGCGTAACGCAATGCGGTGGGCAGGTCCTCCATGTCGAAAGTGTGGGTGTGAATTTTCGTAGCGTCGAAGCGTTTCGCCGCCATGAAGGCATGCGCCCGGTGCGTCGCGCTCCTCCCCTCGCCTCGAATGCCGTAAACATAGATGTT
>REDO01000085.1 GCA_007693435.1 Salinarimonadaceae bacterium
GCGGGGTTGGTGCCGTGCGCCGAATCGGGCACGAGCACGACCTTGCGCGTCGCGCTCTCGCCCTTCGCCTCGATCGCAGCCTTGATCGCCATCATGCCGCACAATTCGCCATGCGCGCCGGCCTTGGGCGACAGCGCGACGCTCGCCATGCCGGTGAGCGTGACGAGATAGCGGGCGAGTTCGTCCATGAGCGCCAGCGCGCCCGGCACGGTCGAGACCGGCTGGAGCGGATGCACGTCGGAGAAACCCGGCAGCCGCGCCATGCGCTCGTTGAGGCGGGCGTTGTGCTTCATCGTGCAGGAGCCGAGCGGAAACAGCCCGGTGTCGATGCCGTAATTCTTGTGCGACAGGCGCACGTAATGGCGCATTGCCTCGGGCTCGGAGAGGCCCGGCAGGCCGATCTCGTCCTTGCGCTCCAGCCCGCCGAGGCGCGGCGCGAAGGGTTCGGGCTCGTCGAAATCGACGCCGGTGACGTCGTAGCGCCCGATCTCGAAGATCAGCGCCTCTTCCTGCTGAAGGGCGCGATTGCCTGTGAAGGTCTCATGCGCCTGCGTCGCGGCGTCTCCGGCGGAGGTGGGGCGTCCCTGGCGGTTCAGCATGCGTGTTCTCCGTAGGAGTGAATTCTTGAATGGCTGCGTCCGATCGCTGCAAGCAAGCCGGCCACTTCCTCTCCCCCCTTGCGGGGGAGATGGCCCCGGCAGGGGTCAGAGGGGGGTGGCGGTGCGAAGCAGCGCCTTGCGAAGCAAGCTGACCGGCCCCTCGGCTTGCGAGCGGTGACCGCTGCGGCCAGCCCCCCCTCTCCAACTCTCCCCCGCGAGGGGGGAGAGGGCGCGTCTCGCCTCTCGATCAACGTTGCGGCAAGTGAAGGTCTCTTCATCAGCGAAGCGCCTTTTCCAGCGCGATCGCCAGCGCCTCGCGATCCTCGTCCGTGTTCACTTCCGTCGAGGCCACGAGCAGCAGATCGTCAAGGCCGGCTTGCGGCGCGAGGCGCGAATAGGGCACGCCGCCGAGCACGCCCATCGCGGCCAGCGCCTCGACCACCCCGGCGGCGGGCTTCGACAGCCTCACCGTGAACTCGTTGAAGAACGTCCCGTTCAGCACCTTGACGCCCGTCACCGAAGCGAGCCGGTCGGCGAGCTTGACGGCGTTGGCGTGGTTGACGCGCGCCACGCGCTGCAAGCCCGTCTGGCCGAGCAGCGACATGTGGATGGTGAAGGCGAGGCAGCACAGGCCCGAATTCGTGCAGATGTTCGAGGTGGCCTTGTCGCGGCGGATATGCTGCTCACGCGTTGAGAGCGTCAGCACGAAGCCGCGCCGACCGTCGGCGTCCACCGTCTCGCCGCAGAGCCGGCCGGGCATCTGGCGCACATGCTGCTTGCGGGCCGCGAAAAGCCCGACATAGGGACCGCCGAAATTCAGCGCGTTGCCGATCGACTGGCCCTCGCCGACGACGATGTCGGCGCCCATCTCGCCAGGCGGCGTGACGAGGCCGAGCGACATGACTTCCGTGAAGACGGCGATGAGCAGCGCGCCGTGGGAATGCGCCTTCTCGGCGATCTTGCGCAGATCGCGCAGGTTGCCGAACACGTCGGGCGTCTGCATCACGACGCAGGAGGTCTCGTCGTCGATCGCCGCGAGAATGTCCTCGTCGCCCAAGGGATCGGCCGGCAGCGCCACGACCGCGTCGCTGGCCATGCGCGAGAGCGTCTCGACGACTTCCCGGTAATGCGGATGCAGCCCGCCGGACAGCACGGCCTTGCGGCGCTTGGTGACGCGATGCGCCATCAGCACGGCCTCGCCGGTTCCGGTCGAGCCGTCATACATGGAGGCGTTGGCGACTTCCATGCCGGTGAGCGCCGCGACCTGCGTCTGGAACTCGAAGAGATATTGCAGCGTCCCTTGCGCGATTTCCGGCTGGTACGGCGTGTAGCTCGTCAGGAACTCCGAGCGCTGGATCAGATGGTCGACGCTCGCGGGAACGTGGTGCTTGTAGGCCCCCGCTCCGACGAAGAAGGGAACCGAGGAGGCGGCGACGTTGCGCGCGGCCATGCGGCCGAGGATGCGCTCGACCTCTATCTCGCCCTTGCGACGGGGCAGGTCGAGGGGCTCGGTCAGGAGCTTGTCGGCGGGCACGTCGGCGAAGAGGCCGTCGATGTGATCGACGCCGATCTTGGCGAGCATCTCGGCGCGATCGTCCGGGGACAGGGGCAGGTAACGCATGGGTTCAGCGGCCGTTTCTCAATTCTGCGGATGGGGCGCGAGGCCCGCGACGACGATCTCGGTCCTTACCGAGTTCGCGATGAAGCACGCGCGATGCGCGAGGTGGTGGAGACGGGCGATCTCCTCGTCAAAAGGCCGATCGCCCGGAAAGGCGATGCGCGGGGCGAGCGTCACGCGCGACACCCAGAGCCGGCCTTCGGCGTTCGCCGTCATCTCGCCCACCGCTTCGTCCTCGTAGGAGGAGCTCGCGACGCGGCGTTTGGCGGCGATGCCGAGAAAGGTGAGCATGTGGCAGCTCGCAATCGCGGCGACGAAGGCCTCCTCGGGGTCGATCGCGTCCTCGCGGCTATAGGGCGCGGGCACGATCGTCGGCGAGGGCGAAGCCGGAACCACGACGCCGCAATCGAAGACCCATTCGTGAGCGCGATCGTATGTGGCGCCCACGAAATCTCCGCTCGTATGCCGCCAGCGCACGGTCGCCCGGTAATGATGCGCGGTCTCGCCGGTCATGACCGCCTCAGGAAATCGACTTCACGTAATCGGCGTACTGCTCTTCGGTCATCAGGCCGTCGAGTTCCGACGCGTCCGTGATCTTCACTTTCAGGAACCAGCCCGCTCCGGCGGGGTCTTCGTTGATCGCGCCCGGCGCGGATTCGAGGTCGGAATTGACCGCCACGACCTCGCCGGAGACGGGCGAATAGACCTCGCTCGCGGCTTTCACGCTCTCGACCACCGCCGCCTCGCCGCCCTTCTCCACCGCCTTGCCGATGGCGGGAAGCTCGACATAGACGACGTCGCCCAACTGGCTCTGGGCGTAATCGGTGATGCCGACGATCCCGGTGTCGCCCTCGACGCGGATATATTCGTGGTCCTTGGTGTATCGGGTGTCGGACATGGTGACGGCTCCTGAAAGATTACTCAGCGCTTGTAACGGTGGGGCGCGAAGGGCATGGCGACGACGCGCGCGGGAAGCGGCTTGCCGCGTACGACGAGATGCAGCGGGGTTCCGACGGCGGAATGCGCCTTCGCGACGTAGCCCATGGCGAGCGGACCCTCGATCGTCGGGCCGAAGCCGCCCGAGGTCACGTTCCCGATCTCCTCGCCGTCCGGCGTGGCGATGACGGCGCCCTCGCGGGCGGGGGCGCGGCCTTCAGGGCGGATGCCCACACGCAGGCGCGCCGGCCCTTCCTCCAGTTCGCGGGCGATCCGGGCATGGCCGGGAAAGCCGCCCTCCGCGCGCCGCCGTTTCTGGATCGACCAGGTCAGGCCCGCCTCGACGGGCGAGGTGGCCTCGTCGATATCGTGGCCGTAGAGGCAGTAGCCCGCTTCCAGACGCAGCGAATCACGGGCGCCGAGGCCGATCGGGCGCACCGCCTCGTCGGCGAGGAGCGCGTCCCAGATCGCCACGGCGCGATCGGCGGGTATCGAGATCTCGAAACCGTCCTCGCCGGTATAGCCCGAGCGCGTGACATGAACGGGCGCGCCGGCGATCTCGACGAAGCGCCCGGTCATGAAGGTCATCTGCGCCACGTCCGGCGCCAGCGCCGCGAGGATGTCGACGGCCTGCGGGCCCTGCAGCGCGAGAAGCGCGCGGTCTTCGTCGCGCTCCAGCCGCACGGAGCCGGGGAGCTTCGCTTCGAGATGCGCGTAGTCGCGCTCCTTCACGCCGGCGTTGACGATAAGGAATATGCGTCCCTCAAGCGCGGGATCGGCGGGCCGCACGATCATCAGATCGTCGAGGATCCCGCCCTCGTCGTTCAAAAACTGCGAATAGCGCTGCTGGCCGGGCTTCAGGGCGACGATATCGGCCGGGACGAGCGTCTCGAGCGCGCGCGCCGTCGTCTCGAAATCGGTACCGACGATCCAGGCCTGCCCCATATGCGAAACGTCGAACAGGCCCGCGCTCCGGCGCGTCCAGAGATGCTCGGCGAGGACGCCGTCGCGGTACTGCACCGGCATGTCGTAGCCGGCGAAGGGAACCATGCGCGCGCCGGCCGAAACGTGGCGCGCGTGGAGCGGCGTCTCGAGCAGGGTCTCGCCGGTCTCGGTCATGGCGTCCTCATCGGGTCCGGGTTGCGAACGCGTCACGCCGCCCTGTTCAAGGCTTCGTCACGCGCCCCCTCTGTCCCGTAACCTGAGAGATTTCCTCGGCGCTCACCGCCATGCGGCGGGGAAACGGCGAGTTACGCCCTTCGGTGGGCGCGCCTTGCGACGCGCCGCTTTCCAGAGTGCCAGCTCCCCGCGGTCCTTTTGCCTGAGCGTTTCCGGGGCGGTTGCGCCTTCGGCGACGGGCTCTCGCCCGTTCTCTTCCGCGGGGATCGAAACGGCTCCTACAAGTGATAGAGCGAACCTTAACGAAGTCAATCGGTCCGCCCGGCCCT
This sequence comes from Salinarimonadaceae bacterium, assembly GCA_007693435.1. Classification (GTDB taxonomy): domain Bacteria; phylum Pseudomonadota; class Alphaproteobacteria; order Rhizobiales; family Beijerinckiaceae; genus Saliniramus. Next base: position 4,602 of record REDO01000085.1, read on the forward strand.
TCACCGGAAACGCCGCGCATTCCCCCGCGCATTCCTCCGCTCTCGCCCCCGCTCTTGACCTTCCCGCTCCTATCCCGCAGAAGGCGCTGCAAGGTTCTTCGCAGCCCCGGCCTTGCGCCGGGTTTTTTGCGTTCCGGAAGATCGATCGGGATTTGAATTCACGCCATGGCCAACGTCGTCGTCGTCGGCGCCCAGTGGGGCGATGAGGGGAAGGGCAAGATCGTGGACTGGCTCTCCAGCCAGGCCGAAGTTGTCGTGCGTTTTCAGGGCGGGCACAATGCCGGCCATACCCTCGTCATCGGCGACAAGGTCTACAAGCTCTCGCTCCTGCCCTCGGGCGTCGTGCGCAAGGACAAGCTCGCCGTGATCGGCAACGGCGTCGTCCTCGATCCGCACGCGCTCGTGGCCGAGATCGCCCGCCTCGCCGAACAGGGCGTCGCGATCACCCCGGAAAACCTGCGCATCGCCGACAACGCGACGCTGATCCTCTCGATTCACCAGGAGCTCGACGCGCAGCGCGAAAACGCCGCCTCGGGCGCCAAGATCGGCACGACCAAGCGCGGCATCGGCCCCGCCTACGAGGACAAGGCCGGGCGGCGCGCCATCCGCGTCAACGACCTCGCCGATCTTTCCGCGCTGCCGGCCAAGATCGAGCGCCTGCTGGCGCATCACAACACCTTGCGGCGCGGCGCCGGGCTGCCCGAATATTCGGCCGATGCGATCTACGACGAGCTGGCCTCCGTCGCGCCGCGCATCCTGCCCTTCATGGACGCCGTCTGGCGGCTTCTCGACGAAAAACGCCGCGCGGGCGCGCGCATTCTCTTCGAGGGCGCGCAGGGCGCGCTGCTCGACGTCGACCACGGCACCTACCCTTATGTCACCTCCTCCAACACCGTCGCCGGACAGGCCGCGACCGGCTCGGGGATGGGGCCGGGGGCCGTCGGCTACGTGCTGGGCATAGCCAAGGCCTACACGACGCGCGTCGGCGAGGGCCCCTTCCCGACCGAGCTCGCCGACGAGACCGGCGAGCGCATCGGGCAGCGCGGGCGCGAATTCGGCACGGTCACGGGCCGCAAGCGCCGCTGCGGCTGGTTCGACGCCGTGCTCGTGCGCCAGACCGTGCGCACCAGCGGCATCGACGGCATCGCGCTCACCAAGCTCGACGTGCTCGACGGATTCGAGACGATCCGCATCTGCACCGGCTACCGGCTGGACGGCGAGGTCATCGACCACTTCCCCGCCAGTGAAGGCGCGCAGGCGCGGGTCGAGCCGATCTACGAGGAATTCGAGGGCTGGAGCGGATCGACCGCCGGCGCCCGCACCTGGGCCGAGCTTCCCGCGCAGGCGGTGAAGTACGTGCGCCATATCGAAGAACTGATCGGCGCCCCGATCGCGCTTTTATCGACCAGTCCTGAGCGTGAGGACACAATTCTCGTTCAGAACCCCTTCGAGGCTTGACCGGCGAAGCCGCAATCACGAGATTAACGTCGCCCATGGCCGATTATTTCCCTCTGATCGCGAGAGCCGTCCAGGCCCTCCCCGAACAATCGCCGGAACTGCGCGCAGCGGTTTACGAGCGCGCGCGCGAGGCGTTGATCGGCCAGTTGCGCTCGCTCGATCCCCCGCTCTCCGAAGAGGAGATCGCGGACGAGACGGTCGCGCTCGACGCGGCGATCGCCGAAATCGAGGCGGCTTACGGACCCGAGCCCCTCGACGAGGGCCCGGAAGAACCCGCCGCGGAACCTGAACGATGGGCTGCGCCGGAAGACGCGCCGGAAGAATGGCCCGGACAGGAAACTGAGCCCGCCGACCAGCCCGTCGCAGGACTGCCCCCGCAGGGCGGCGCAGACGAGCGACAGTTCGGCTCTCCCGAAGAAAGCTATCCGGGAGATGAGCCGCAGGAGCCCGCGCCGCTCCAGCCGGCGCCGAAAGCGCGTCTGCGCCTGGGCTCCGCCGCCCCGCGCCCCGAATCCGGCGGCGGGTTGCGCATGGCCATCGTCGTCGCGAGCATCGCGGTCGTGATCGGCGCGATCGCCTTCGTCGCTTTCCAGCTCGCCGAGGGGGACCCGGAAGCGCCTGCGACGCCAGCGCCCGTCGCAGAAGCGCCGCGCGTCGACGAGGAGGGCAAGATCGCAGAGCGGATCGAACCCGCGCCCCCCGCCGCGGACGAAGCCGCAGCGCCGCCGGACGCCGCGCCGGCTACCGCGCCGAACGGCATCGCCGTGACGCAGCGCGCCATCCTCTATGAAGAGGATCCCGTCAATCCGCAGGGAGAGCCCCGCGCGGCCGGCGGCGGCGCCGTGTGGATGCTCGACCCCCCTGCGGGCGGATCGGGCGATCCGAGCGTTCGCGCCGTCGTCGAGGTGCCCGACGCCGGCCTGACGATGACCATGGTGATGCGCCGAAACCTCGACGCCACGCTGCCGGCCTCGCACACGATCGAGCTGAGCTTCACGACGACGGGGCGCGACGGCAGGACCGTGCGCGATATCGGCCTTCTCCAGCTGAAGGAAGAGGAAGTCGTGCGCGGCGCGCCCATCGCCGGCCTGCCGGTGCCGGTTCAGGACAACCTTTTCCTCATCGGGCTCTCGAACGTCGCCGCCGACACGCAGCGCAACCGCAACCTGCTGACGCAGCGCAACTGGATCGACATCCCGATCCGCTTCTCGAACGGCCAGCGCGCCATCGTCAGCTTCGAAAAGGGCGTTTCGGGCGAACAGGCCTTCGCCCGGGCCTTCGAAGCCTGGGATCGCTGAAGGCGAGGGATCGTCGAGCGGCGGGTTCAGTCGCCGGCCCGCGCCGGCTCCTCGATATCCGCGAGATTCCGGCGGACGGCCTCCTGAACCTTCTCGAACGCCCTGACCTCGATCTGGCGCACGCGCTCGCGCGAGACGCCGAACTCGGTGGACAATTGCTCCAGCGTGATCGGGTCGTCGGAGAGCCGGCGCGCCTCGAAGATGCGGCGCTCGCGCGGATTGAGCACGGTCAGCGCGCCGCGCAGGGCGGCCAGGCGGTTCGCGCCCTCCTCCTGCGCCACGAGAAGATTCTCCTGCGTGTCGCCGCCATCGACGAGCCAGTCCTGCCATTCGCCCTCGCCCTCGACGCGCAGGGGCGCATTGAGCGAGGCGTCGCCGCCGAGGCGGCGGTTCATGTCGATCACGTCCTGCTCGGTGACGCCCAGCTTCGTCGCGATTGTCGCGACCTGATCGGGGTGAAGATCCCCTTCGTCGAGCGCGGAAATCTGGCTCTTGGCCTTGCGCAGGTTGAAGAAGAGCTTCTTCTGGTTGGCCGTGGTGCCCATCTTCACGAGCGACCACGAGCGCAGTATGTATTCCTGGATCGCGGCCTTGATCCACCACATCGCGTAGGTGGCGAGGCGGAAGCCCTTGTCCGGCTCGAAGCGCTTGACCGCCTGCATCAGTCCGACATTGCCTTCGGAAACGACTTCGGCGATGGGCAGGCCGTAGCCGCGATAGCCCATGGCGATCTTGGCGACCAGGCGCAGATGCGAGGTCACGAGCTTATGCGCCGCGTCGCGGTCGCCATGCTCGCGCCAGCGCTTGGCGAGCATGTATTCCTCGTTCGGCTCCAGCATCGGAAACTTGCGGATCTCGTCGAGATACCGCGAGAGTCCGCCTTCATTGGCGAGAATTGGAACGAACCCGGCAGCCATGGTGAAGTACCTCCTGAGCCCCCCATACGGGCGGGCATGCCATACGCGGTCTCGATCGCGACAACCGCGCCCGCATCATAAGACCTTTCGCCGACCGATGAAAACTTACCGTTTGGTCATGGTGTCGCAAACGTGACCGAAGGTCATACCGTTCCCTTTTTCGCGGCGCTATCCGCCTGTCAGCCGTCCTCGCGCAGAGCCGCGACGAGCGCGGCGAGATCATCGGGCGGGGGGCTCTCGAAACGCATCGTCTCGCCGGTGCGCGGATGGGCGAAGCCCAGAAGCGTCGCGTGCAGCGCCTGCCTCCCGAGCGCCTCGAGCGCCGCCGCCGCGCGCGGCGACAGAAGCCGCGCCTTCGAAGCGAAGCCCGAACCGTAGAGCTGGTCGCCGAGGAGCGGAAGGCCGCGATGGGCGAGATGGACGCGGATCTGGTGCGTGCGTCCGGTCTCCAGCGTGCAGCGCAGAAGCGTTGCGAGCGGCGCTTCTGCGGGGCCGAAACTCTCGATCGTCTCGACATGGGTGATCGCCTCGCGCGCCCGCGAGACGCCGCCGCCCTCGACCTCGCGCTGGGCCGCGCGGGGCGTGACGACGCGCATCTTCTCGCGATTCTGGGCGCTGCGCGCGATCGGCGCGTCGATGGTGAAGCGCGGCCTGTCCGCTGCGCCCCAGCAGAGCGCGAGATAGGCGCGCTCCAGCGGGCCAGTGCGCCCGTGATCGGCGAATTGCGCGGAAAGCCCGCGATGCGCCGCGTCGTTCTTGGCCACCACGAGCAGCCCGCTCGTATCCTTGTCGAGCCGGTGCACGATGCCCGGCCTCGCCACTCCTCCGATCCCCGAGAGGCTGTCGCCGCAATGGGCGATGAGCGCGTTGACGAGCGTGCCGCTCTCGTGCCCCCCGGCCGGATGCACGACGAGGCCCGCCGGCTTGTCGAGCACGACGAGATCGGAATCCTCGTGCACGATCATGAGCGGAATGGCCTCGCCCGCCGGCTCCGGCGGCGACGGCGGCGGCGTCACGAGGACGAGCCGGGCGCCGTCCGCGACCTTCATGGAGGGCTGGCGCGCCGGCGACCCGTCGACGCTCACGCGCCCGTCGCGCACGAGATCCTGAAGACGCGCACGCGAAAAATCAGGGAACGCCTGCGTCAACGCCCGGTCGAGGCGCACGGGCTCGCCCGCGTGGACCGACTCGCGGATCGTCACTTCTGTGGTTTCCGGGCGCGACGCGTCGCCGTCCGACATATCTGCGCTCACGATGTCTGGGCTCACGATGCATCCGCCCGTAGAGGTCGCGCGCCCGGGGCCTGCCCGTAGCGCCGCGCGCCACTCGGGCGCCTCGAATTATTCTCGACGCAGGACTTGCGGCGATCTCGCCGGATCGATATACGAAGCGCCTGCCCAAGGCCAGCTCCCTTCGTCTAGTGGCCTAGGACGTCGCCCTCTCACGGCGAAAACAGGGGTT
>REDO01000110.1 GCA_007693435.1 Salinarimonadaceae bacterium
TCGCCTCGATCAGACGGTCGAACACTTCGTTCGCGAGGGAAGTGCCGTGTATCGGATTCATGGCCTCCTCCCTCCACTCACGACGCGCCCCCTGCGGCTTCGCCGGCCTGATGCCCCTCGGCCGTCGCGAAAGAAAGGTCCTGCGGCGAGCGGCAATCGCCGACGAGGCGCACCGTCAACCCCGCCGCCCGCAGCGGCGCGGCCAGGTGATCGCGCGGGGCGCGGGGCGTCGCATAGGCCATGAAGGCGACGTCCTCGATCAGCACGCGCTCGCCCGTGTAGACGTTCTCGCAGGTGAGCGCCCCGTCCTCGATCGAATCCGTCCAGACGGGTTCGCAGGAGCGCATCACAGCGATGCCCTTGTGGTAGAGGCGCCGGATGATCCCCTGTCGCGCGACGATCCACATGTCTTCCGCGATCCCGTCGCGTGGCGTGACGATCACGACGCGCTCGAAGATCTCGTGCAGCCGCTCGGCGGCCGCGTAGACAGCGTCGGTGTGGTCCATGTCGTAGACGACCGCAGTTCCGGGCTGGCGCGCCGTGACGTCGACGAGATCCCACATGGCCTCGCCGAGGTCGCGGACATAGCCCATCTCGGCGATGTCTTCGGGCAGCCAGTCCGGCCGGAGCATAGCGGCGCCGGTGGCGAGGATCATTTCGTCGGGCGAAAGCGCCAGGATGTCGGCGAGTTCGGCCTTGACGCCGAGTTCGAAGCGCGCGCCGGCTCGGAGCGCTGCGGGATACTGGTAATCGGCGATGCTCGTGATCGTCTCGCCGCCCGGCAGCAGCGCGCGCAGCCGCGTGCGACCGCCGACTTCGCCCGACGCCCCGAACACGGTGACCTCGTGCCCGCGCGCCGCCGCGACCCACGCGGCTTCGAGCCCCGCGACACCGGCCCCGACGACGATGACGCGCTTCTTCTCCGGCGCGGGGGAGGGCCTGAAATCAACCTCGTCCGGCGCCGCGACGCGCGGGTTGTTCACGCAGCGAAGCGGCGCATGAAACAGCGTGCCGTAGCCCCAGCAGGTGTTGCAGGACAGGCAGTAGCGGATGTCGTGGGTGCGCCCCGCCATCGCCTTCTCGAACCAGGCGGGATCGGCGAGCAGCGTGCGCCCCATGCCGATCAGCTCCGCCTCGCCGCGCGCCAGCACGCCCTCGGCCTCCGCCGGGTCGGTGATGCGCCCGAGCGACATCAGCGGCGTGTCCCCGCATGCCTCGCGCAGGTCCCGGAACAGCTGGAGGAAGGGGACGTAAGGTCCGTAGCGGTCGGGGAGGTGGTCTTCGAGCGAGCGGGCATGCGCGCCCTGTGCGAAGGTCACGTAGTCGACCTCGCCGCGACCCGTCAGCAGCCGCGTGATGATGCCGGCCTCCCTGAGCCCGATCCCGCCCTTCACGCCTTCGTCGCCCGGAAGCTTCAGGCCGATCACGAAGCCGGGGCCGCAAGCGTCGCGGATGGCGGCGATCAGCAGGGCGAGGAGCCGTGTGCGCCCCTCCGAGTCGCCGCCGAATTCGTCGTCGCGGCGATTCGAGTGCGGCGAAAGGAACTGGTGGAACAGGTGGCCGTGGCAGGCGGAGATCTCGATGCCTGCGAAGCCGCAGGACGCGACGAACGCCGAGGACTCGGCGAATTCAGCGACGAGCGTCGCGATTTCGTCGCGGTCGAGGACGTGAGGGATGCTCCAGCTCATATCGTCGGGGAGCGGCGAGGCGCCGATGGCGTAGGGCGAGCGGCCCGGCTGATGGCGTCCGCGTCCGGGGTCCTGCACCTGCGCCAGCAGCAGGCTGTCATGCGCGTTCACGGCGTCGGCCCAGCGCGTCAGCCCGTCGCGTGCGCCGGGACCGCGCGCCTGAACGCGAGGCAGCTTGTCGTGCTGGCGGATCATGCCGAGCGGTTCGGTGACGACGATCGCCGCGCCGCCCTTGGCGCGGTTGGCGTAGTAGTGGATCAGCGTGTCGGTTGGCCGCCCGTCGCGATGCATCCGCGTCGTCATCGAGGCGTGGGCGACGCGGTTGCGCAGTCGCCGGCCGGCGATTTCGAAGGGAGAGGAGAGGAGGGGGAAGTCAGCGCTTTCCGGCAATGTACTGTCCCTGTCTCTGAGCCGTCATCGGACCGCCCACGCCGCCGCGTCGCGGCCGGCCAGAGCGCCGAGCGCCACGGACTGGCCGAGGCCATGGCCGGGGAGATAGCCGGCGGGCGAAGCGCCCGTGATCCCCAGCGCGCAGCCCCCCGCCGCATAGAGCCCTTCGATCGCGCTTCCGTCGTCGTGCAAGACGCGCGCGCGTCCGTCGACCCGCAACCCGCCCTGCGTATGCACGAGCGCGCCCGTCACGCCCACGGCCCAGTAGGGCGCGGCGATCTCGCCGCCAAAATCGACGCGGCCCAGCGGATCGCTTTTCTCGCCGCGCGCCAGTGCGTTGAACCGCGCGAGCGTGTCCGCGAGCCCGGCCAAGTCGATCCCGAACGACTCGCAGAGTGACGCAAGATCGTCGAAGCGCTGCACGCCCCCGCGCTCCATCGCCTCGCGATAGGGTGCGAAACGCAGAAAAGCGTCGTGCATCGCCTGCGAATAGATCTCGATCCCGAGCGCTCCCTCGCGCGCCGCGACGAAGCCCGCCAGCGCCGAGGGGCTGATGTCCTCGCGCACGAAACGTCGGCCCGACCTGTCGACGATCATGGCGCCGACCGATGTGACCCCCGCGCCTAGGCGGCCCATGCCGTCGAGCGTCGCGTGGCCGTGGCCCTGGTAGCCGCTCATGAAGGCGGGCGTGGCGCCGAGCTTTTCGGCCCAGCCGAAGGCGTCGCCGGTGTTGCTCGGCGCGCCGATATAGAACGCTTCGGCCATTTCCGGCATGTGTCGGCGCACCATGGCCGCATTGGCCCCGAAGCCGCCGCTGGCGAGGATCACGGCCTTCGCCCGGATCTCGCCTTCCGAACCGTCACGCGAAACGCGCACGCCGCGCGCCGCGCCGTCGTCGATCAGGATGTCGGTGACGGCGCTCCACATGTGCAGCGTGAGGCCGCGCGTCTGCGCCGCGCGCTCCATCAGGAGCGCGGCGACGGTGGTTCCGGCGCGTCCGCCGAGCTCGTGCAGGCGAGGGCGCGAATGGCCGGGAAAGCGCACGTCGCGCACCAGCGTAAAGCGCTCGCCGCTCGCGGCCTCGATGGTCGCGAGCGCATCCGCCGCGTTGCGCGTGACCGCCTCGACGAGGGTCGCGGGAAGGACGCCGCCGGTCGATTCCGCGATGTCGCGCGCCCAGATTTTGGGCGAATCCTCCACGCCTTCGGCGCCTTGCGCGGGCGTGCCGGCGGCGGCGATCAGCCCGCCGCTCCAGGCGAGGTTCGAGTCCGTTCCGTCGCTGCGCTCGACGAGCGCGACGCGCGCTCCCGCCCGCGCCGCCGCAAAAGCCGCCGTCAATCCCGCTGCGCCGGCGCCCACGACGATCACGTCCACGGTCCGGGTCACGATGCGCGGCTCCTGCGCGCGCGCAGAATCGGCGAGGCGAGCGCCCAGACGAGCAGGATAGCCGTGATGACGAGGAAGGTTCCGCTGATCGGGCGCTCCATGAGGGCCATGAAGTTCCCGCGATTGACGAGCAGCGCGCGCCGCAGATTCTCTTCGAGCATCGGCCCGAGAACGAAGCCCAGAAGCACCGGGGCGGGCTCGAAGCCGTAGACCTTGAGCAGGTATCCGACCACGCCGAACGCCATCACGAACACGACGTCGAGAATGTTGAGATTGACCGAGAACACGCCGATGCAGACCAAGACGATGATCGCCGGGTAGAGGTAGCCGTAGGGCACCTGGATGATCCGCACCCAGATATTGATGAGCGGGATATTCAGGATGCAGAGCAGAACGTTGCCGATCCAGAAGCTCGCGACGAGCCCCCAGAACAGCTCAGGGTTCTGAGGGATGAGGTTGGGACCCGGCGTGATGCCGTTGATGAGGAGCGCGCCGAGGATCAGCGCCATCGTGGCGCTGCCAGGAATGCCGAGCGTCAGGGTCGGGATGAAGGCGGTGATGCTCGCTGCGTTGTTGGCGGATTCGGGGGCGGTGATCCCCTCGATCGCGCCGGTCCCGAATTTCTCCGGCCGCTTCGATATTCGCTTCTCCATGGCGTAGCTCATGAAGGCGGCGATGGTCTGGCCGGCGCCGGGAAGCGCCCCGATGAAGGAGCCTATCGCCGAACCTCGCAGGGCGGGCGCCGTGAATTCGCGCATGTCCTGCCGCGTCGGGATCATCGAACGCAGCGTGATCGGCTGCTCGGAGGTTCGCTGACGTGTGACGCGGATCGACTGGATGATCTCGGAGACGCCGAACAGCCCCATCGCCACGACGACGATGTTGAAGCCGTCGAAAAGCGACGGGACGCCGTGCGTGAATCGCTGCTGCCCGGAATTCACGTCGGTGCCGATGGCGCCCAGCAGCAGACCGAAGGCGACCATGATCAGCCCTCGCATGGGGGCGCTGTTGGTGATCGTCGCCGCGCCGACGAGGCCGAGCAGAATGACTGCGAAATATTCGGCCGAGGTGAAGTTGTTCGCGACGGAGGCGAGCACCGGCGAGAAGAAGCTCAGGATGATGATGCCGACGGCGGCGCCGACGAAGGAGGCGATCGTGGTCACGAAAAGCGCCACGCCCGCGCGACCCTTCTTCGCCATCGGATGGCCGTCGAGGCAGGTCACGGCGGCGGAAGCGGTGCCGGGCAGGTTCAGCAGGATCGAGGCGATCGAGCCGCCGTATTCCGCGCCGTAAAACACGCCGGCCAGCATCACGAGCGCCGTTGTCGGCTCGAGATAATACGTCACCGGCAGGAGCATCGAAACGGCGGCGAGCGACCCGATGCCGGGCAGGACGCCGATCAGCGTGCCGAGCGTCACGCCGGCGAAGCAGTAAATGAGGTTCTGGAGCGAGAAGGCGACCCCGAAGCCGGCCGCCAAGTTTGCCAGCGTCTCCATCACCAGGGCGCCCTGAAGGCCGGAATGGAGACGGAAAGCCCGACGATGAAGATCGCCCAGGTGAGCAACGCGAGTCCTGCCGCGAGGATGAGGATCATCCTCTTCGGCGTTCGCCTGTCGGCAAGAGCGGCGATGATGAAGGTCGCGACCACGGCCGGTATCAGGCCGACCCAGCGGACCGTATAGGCGAAGACGAGAATGGCGATCGAAATGACGGCGAGACTGGACCAGTCGAAGCGTTCATCGTCGCTGGCCCGATCGCCAGCTCCGCGCATGATCTTCATGATTTCGGTCAGGAGGCCGAACGCCGCCATGCCCGCCATCGCGATCGCCACCGTCGTGGGGTAGAAGCCCGGCCCGATATTGGCGACCTGGCCGAAGGTCAGGTTGCGGCCGCCCCAGAGGAAATAGGCCGCCGCCGCGCAGACGAGGAGGTAGCCGATGATCGGCCTGAGCGAAACCCTGGACATGACCTTGTGACCGCCGCGAAGCCATTCGGGATACGATAACGGAAACGTGGCGGCAGGGACCAGAGGCCCCCTGCCGCCACGATCGTCATGGTTCAGCGCTGCGCGAGTTCGACAGCGCGCGCCCACTTCTCCAGTTCGGAGCGGTGGAAGGCGGCGGTTTCTTCCTGCGAACGCCCGAAGATCACGGCGCCGATTTCCGCAAGGCGCGCTGCGACTTCCGGCTGGTTCACCGAAGTCACGAGCTCCTGAGACATCGTCTGGACGATGGCGTCGTCCGTGCCGGCGCGCGCGAAGAAGATGATCCAGGCGGCGGCGTCAAAGCCCGGGATCGTCTCGGAGACGGCCCTGAGATCGGGGTAGTTCGGCGAGCGATCAGGCGAAGTGACGGCGATCGGGATAACCGTCCGCGCCTCGATCTGGCCGGGCAGCGAGGGCAGGCCCTCGGTCGCGACGTCAATCTCGCCCGCGATCAGCGCCTGGATGGCGGCCGAGCCGCCGCGATAGGGGACGTGGATCATGTCGAGACCCGAATCCGCCATGATCAGCTCCATCGCGAGATGCGCGGTCGAGCCTTCGCCCGAAGAGCCGAAACGCAATTCGCCCGGCTTCTCCTTGGCCATCGCGATCAGCTCTTCGAGCGTCGTGATGTTCATGTCGGGGCGCACGCAAACGGCCTGCGGGAAGCTGACGACGTGAGTGAGCGGGATGAAGTCCTCGCGCGCGTCGTAGGGCAGGTCGGGAAGGAGCGAGGGGTTGATGCCCATCGATCCCGAAGAGCCGACGAGGAAGGTCTGGCCATCCGCCGGAGCCTGCACGACCGACTCGGTTCCGATCACGCCGGAGGCGCCGGTGCGATTCTCGACACGGAACGGCGTGCCGAGACGCGCGGTCATGTCGTCGGCGATGAGGCGCGCGACGACGTCCACCGCTGATCCCGCCCCGAACGGGTTGATCAGCATAACGGGCTGGGTCGTCCAGGCCTGAGCCTGCGCGCTGCCGATTCCGCCGAGGGTGGCGATGGCGACTGTAGACAGCATTAAGTTGCGACGATTGATCATATTGGTCCCCTTTTTTGGTTCCTGTTCGCCTTTCGGCCCGGATCGAGAGGGCGCACAAGGGAGTAAATTGCTGTTTTCCCAACGCGCCACGGCCCGCTCGTCCTCCACGGCGGCCGAAGATCCTGATGCAGAGTGCAGGTTTTCTTTGTGAGCTGTCAACAGATTACAATAACATTCGACTTCGATCCGATCTGGGTGAATCCGCCCCTTTGCGGATGCCCGGCGCGACGGCGTTTGACTCGATATCGCGGCGATGGTTCATCGACGCCCAGACATCGGCAGGAGCTTCCATGAATCGTTCGGACGTGACGCCAGACTTCCGCGACAAGGTCATCGTCGCCCTCGACATAGCCACAGTGGTCGAGGCGCGGGCGCTGGTCGCGCGCATCGGCGACGCGGGAACTTTCTACAAGATCGGCTACCGGCTGGGTTTCGCGGGTGGGCTCGCTTTCGCGCGCGAACTGGTCGACGAGGGCAAGCGCGTTTTCCTCGACTTCAAGCTCCACGACATCGGCAACACCGTCGCGGAGGGCGTCGCCTCCGTCGCGAATCTCGGGGTCGATTTCCTGACCGTTCACGCCTATCCGCAGACGATGCGCGCCGCCGCGCAGGGGCGATCCGGCGCGGATCTGCGGCTTCTGGCTGTGACGGTGCTTACATCCTACAACGATTTCGATCTGGCGGAGGCCGGCTACGAAGCCGACGTCGCCACGCTCGTCGCCCGCCGCGCGGCGCAGGCGCGCGAGGCCGGGGTGGACGGCGTCGTCTGTTCACCGCACGAGATCGCGCCGGTGCGCGCGGCCCTCGGCGCGGAAGGCTTGATCGTGACGCCCGGCGTACGTCCGGCAGGCTCTGCGGCTGGCGACCAGAAGCGCGTCATGACGCCGTCCGAGGCGATCCGCGCGGGCGCCGATCACCTCGTCATTGGGCGCCCTGTCACCCAGGCCGCCGATCCGCGCGCCGCCATGGCGGCGATCGTCGAAGAGGTCGCCGGCGCCTGAGCCGGTCGATCCGGGACTCGTTCCCAGCCGCGAAAGCGGGTAAGAGGGCTCGCGCGGCTCTGAAGAAGTCGCGTGGAGGAAGAATTAAGGGGAGCGAAATGGCGAAGGGTTACTGGGTGGCGCGCGTCGATGTTCACGACGCTGACGCCTACAAGGATTACGTCGCCGCCAACGGCGCGGCGTTTGCGAAATTCGGCGGGCGCTTCGTCGTGCGCGGCGGCAAGTTCGAGCGCGTCGCCGGATCGAGTCGCTCGCGCAACGTCGTGATCGAGTTTCCCTCCTACGAGGCCGCGCTCGATTGCTGGAACTCGCCCGAGTATCAGGCCGCCCGCGCCCGCCAGAAGGGCGGCGCCGAGATGGACGCCATCGTGATCGAGGGCTATGACGGGCCGCAGCCCGGCGAGAGCTGAGGTCCCGGCCAAAAGCAGCGTCCGCGACGCCTGCGAGGCGGGTCTTGCCTCGCTCCTCGCGCTCGTCGCCGGAGACGGCGCGGCGATCGACTAGGCCGCGCTCGACGCTGCGCGCGCCTCGGCGCGGAATGCGCAGCGGCCGGAGGCGCGAGCCGGCGCCGCCTGATGGCGAAATTACTCTGAGGTCCGTCAACGCGCGGCTTTCAATCGGACTCGTTCGCCGCTATACCGCAGCGGCTTTCGACGGGAGACAGCGATGGCGAAAACCCGGATTGCAGTGGTCGGCGCCGCAGGGCGCATGGGCCGCATGCTCATCAAGACGATCGACGAGACGCCGGGCTGCGCGCTGACGGCGGCGTTGGAGCGTCCGACTTCAGGCTGCGTCGGGCAGGATGCCGGCCTTGTCGCGGGCGTCGGCGATCTCGGCGTGCTCGTCACCTGCGACGCGAAGTCGGCGATCGCGGAGGCTGACGTCCTCGTCGATTTCACGACGCCGGAAGCGAGCCTCGCCTATGCGGCGATCGCCGCCGAGGCGCAGACCGCGCACGTCATTGGCACGACAGGATTCAGCGATGCGGATTTCGAGGCGCTGAAGGTTTTCGGCGAGCAGACCGTCATCGTCCAGTCCGGCAACATGTCGCTAGGCGTCAACATCCTCGCGGCGATCGTGCGCAAGGTGGCGGGAATCCTCGGTGAGGATTTCGACATCGAGATCGTCGAAATGCATCATCGCCAGAAGGTGGACGCGCCCTCGGGCACGGCGCTCCTGCTCGGGCAGGCGGCCGCCGAGGGCAGGGGGATCGACCTTGGCGCGCGCTCCGCGCGCGCGCGCGACGGCATCACTGGCGCCCGCACGGCGGGCGACATCGGCTTTGCGGCGTTGCGCGGCGGCACCGTCGTCGGCGACCACAGCGTCATCTTCGCCGGCGCCGACGAGCGGATCGCCTTCCAGCATATCGCGGAGCAGCGCGTGCTCTTCGCGCGTGGGGCCGTCAAGGCCGCGATCTGGGCCAAGGGCCAGCCGGCCGGCTATTACTCGATGGCCGATGTTCTCGGCCTGGCGGATCTTTGAAAACCAACGTCTGAAAGGGTCACCGAAATGGAGCGTCTCCTCGTCCTGGTTCGGCACGGGCAGAGCGAATGGAACAAGCTCAACCTCTTCACCGGCTGGCGTGATCCGGGTCTGACGGAACTCGGCGTCGAGGAGGCGATCAAGGGCGGACGGCTCCTCAAGGAGCGCGGCCTGACCTTCGACATCGCCTTCACCTCCGTCCTGACGCGCGCCCAGAAGACGCTGGACCTGATCCTCGCAGAAATCGGCCAGAGCGGTCTCGAGACGATCCGCGACCAACGACTCAACGAGCGCGATTACGGCGATCTCGCCGGCCTAAACAAGGATGACGCGCGCGCCAAATGGGGTGAGGAGCAGGTCCATATCTGGCGGCGCTCCTATGACGTCCCCCCGCCCGGCGGCGAGAGCCTGCGCGATACGGTGGCGCGCGTGCTGCCCTACTACATCCGCGAGATCCAGCCCCGCGTGATGCGCGGCGAGCGCGTGATCGTGGCCGCGCACGGCAACAGCCTGCGCGCGCTGATCATGGTCCTCGAAGGCTACACGCAGGAGACGATCCCGAGCCTCGAACTCGCCACCGGCGTGCCGATGATCTACCGGCTCGCGGCCGACACCACAGTCGCCTCGCACGAGGTGCTGGGCGAGTAAGGGGCGGCGCTCTTGTCCCGCACGGCGGGCGCGCTAACCTTGCGGTCCATGGCGGTCACCCTCGCACCCGGATTGATCCACCATCCCGGCTGGCTGTCGCGCGGCGAGCAGGAGGAACTGCTCGCGGCGTTGCGGGAGGCCGCCCGCGTCGCGCCGCTGTTCACTCCGCGCATGCCCCGCACCGGAAAGCCCTTCTCGGTGCGGATGACGAATTGCGGAGCGCTCGGCTGGGTGTCGGACGTCGAGGGTTATCGATACCAGACGACGCATCCCGAAACAGGCGCCGCCTGGCCCTCGATTCCCGCGCTCGCGCTCGCGGCCTGGCGGGAGCTTTCGGGCTATGGTCACGATCCCGAGGCCTGTCTGGTGAATCATTATGTCGCAGGCGCGCGGATGGGCTTGCATCAGGATCGTGACGAGGAGGCCCTGGACGCCTCCGTCGTGTCGCTTTCGCTCGGCGACACGGGCGTTTTCCGGTTCGGCGGAACGCAAAGGGGCGGGCCGACGCGCTCTATCAGGCTCCAGTCGGGCGACGCGCTTGTTTTCGGAGGGCCGGCGCGGCTCGTCTATCACGGCGTGGACCGCATTATCGCCGGCACCTCCACGCTTTCGCCGCATGGAGGCCGCATCAATCTGACTTTGCGGCGCGTAACGAGACCTTCGCCCTGAGGCGACCCGCGTGCTAGCGTCGATGCGCCCGCGCGGTCGAGATTTTCTGGAGTTCGTGATTTTGATAAAGCCCATGTTCGGATTTCCGGCATTCGTGTTCGCCCTCCTTTTCGCGTCGCTCGCGACGATCGCCCCCGCTGCGGCTCAGGACGATGCGGGCGTGCAGTTTCCGAGCGGTCTGAGCATCGGGATCGTGCCGCCCGAAGGCATGTTTCCGGCGATTGAGTTCCTCGGCTTCGAGGACCGGCGCACAGGTGCCGCCATCACGATCTTCGAGCTTCCGGCCGACGCCTTCGAGCGCGTGGTCGCGGATTTCACCGACGAGAATCTTCGCGAGCAGGGCTTCATCGATCCCCAAAGTGAGGAAGTCTCGGTCGAGGGAGCCCGCGAGGCCCTCCTGATAACCGGTGAGCAGGATCTCGGACGACTGGTCATCAGCAAGACGATCCTCATCGCGGCAGGTGAAGAGCGCACGGCGCTCGTGGTCGCCGAGCGGATATCGGACAGCGCGCGCTATGACGACGCCATGATGCGCGACGCGCTGATGACGGTGTCGTTCAGGCCGCCTCCGTCGCTCGAGGAGCTTATCGAAGCGCTGCCGTTTCGTGTCGGCGATCTTGCCGGCTTCCGGCCCGTCGGCGTCGTCGCGAACGCCTCCGTCGTCTTGACCGACGGCCCGCTGGACGATTCGCCCGATCTCGCCCAGCCCATCTTGCTCGTGGCCAACGTGCCCGGCGGCGCCATCCCGTCCGACCAGCGAGACGCCTTCGCCCGACAGGCGCTGTTCGCGATTCAGGACGTGCGCGACATCCGGGTCGAGCGCTCCGAGAGTTTCCGCCAGAGAAACGCCGAGTGGCATGAAGTGCTCGCCCGCGCGCGCACCGAGACCGGGCAGGACGCCGTCGTGATCCAGACTTTCCGCTTCACCACGGACGGACTGATCCGCGTCGTCGGGCTGGCTCGCGAGGAGGAGCGCTCCCAATGGCTGCCGCGTTTCCGTCGCCTGATCGACAGCGTCGATCCGCGCTAGCCGCCGGCCTTGAGTCCGCGCGCGACCCGCGGAGCGAAATAGGTCAGCACGCCGTCGGCGCCCGCGCGCTTGAAGGCTGTGAGGCTCTCCATCATCGCCCGTTCGCCGTCGATCCAGCCGTTGAGGGCGGCGGCCTGGATCATCGCGTATTCGCCCGAGACCTGATAGGCGAAGGTCGGCGCGCCGAATTCGCGCTTCACCATGTGAATGATGTCCAGATAGGGCATTCCGGGTTTCACCATCACCATGTCGGCGCCTTCCTCCAGGTCGAGCGCGACTTCGCGCAGGGCCTCCCGGGCGTTGCCGGGATCCATCTGGTAGGTGCGCTTGTCGCCGGTGAGCGTGGCGTTGGTGCCGATGGCGTCCCGGAACGGGCCGTAGAAGGCCGAGGCGTATTTCGCGGCGTAGGACATGATCTGCACGTCCTCGTAGCCTGCGGCGTCGAGCGCGTCGCGGATGGCGCCCACACGCCCGTCCATCATGTCGGAAGGGGCGATCACATGGGCTCCGGCCTGAGCCTGCACCACGGCCTGGCGGGCGAGCACGGCGACGCTCGCGTCGTTCAGGATCGCGCCGTTCTCGATGAGGCCGTCATGGCCGTGGCTGGTGTAGGGGTCGAGCGCCACGTCCGTGACGAGCCCGATCTCGGGGACGGCCGCGCCGATCGCCCGGCAGGCCCGGCATACGAGATTTTCGCCGTTCAGAGCCTCCGAACCGATCGCGTCGCGCAGGCTTGGATCGGTGTGCGGGAACAGCGCGAGCGCCGGTATCCCGAGTCGCGCCGCCTCCTCCGCCTCGCGCACCGCCATGTCGATCGACAGCCGGTCGACGCCGGGCATCGAGGCGACGGGTTCACGCAGGTTCTCGCCCTCGGTGACGAAGATCGGCCAGATCAGGTCGGAGACCGTCAGCTCGTTCTCGCGCACCATACGGCGCGCCCAGTCGGCCTTGCGGTTGCGGCGCGGGCGTTGGCGCATGGCGAGCGATCGCATCGAGGCGTCGGACTGCGTAGGATCAAGGGACATTGCTGACTCCGGGCCGCCGGTTTCCGGACCGGCGGACTGTTTTGCCGAATTCTATAGCACCCTCAGCGCCCCGGCTGAACGGCTAATCGACGCGCGGCCCGCCGCGCCCGACGCGGTTGACCTGTACGCCGCGCGCCGTCTAACTGTCGCGACGCCGCGACCGCCGTCCGAAACGGAGACGATGTGGACGCGGCGCTGGCGACGCCGAGCGAGGGGAGGCCTGTCATATGGCGGAACAGAACGAGGCGATCTGCGAACGCGTAGGGTCGGCCGGCGTCATCACGCTCAACCGCCCGCATGCGTTGAACGCTCTCACACTGTCCATGGTGCGCGACATGCGTGCGGCGCTCGAAGCCTGGGCGGGCGACGCGGCGATCACGCGCGTCGTCGTCCAGGGCTCGGGCGAGAAGGCCTTCTGCGCGGGCGGCGACATCCGCAAGCTCGTCGAAGCCGGCAAGGCCGGGCGCCCGGAGGAGGCGCTCGCCTTCTGGCGCGAGGAATACGAGCTGAACGCGCTCATCGCCGCCTATCCGAAGCCCTATATCTCGCTGATCGACGGCATCTGCATGGGCGGCGGGGTCGGCGTGTCGCTGCACGGTTCGCACCGGGTGGCGGGCGAGCGATATCTCTTCGCCATGCCGGAGGTCGGCATAGGCTTCTTCCCCGACGTCGGAGCGAGCTACGCCCTGCCGCGTCTGCCCGGCCGCGCCGGGCTTTATCTGGCGTTGACGGGCGCGCGTTTGAAATACGCCGACGCCCTGTCTCTCGGGCTCGCGACCCACGCCGCCGTATCCGCCGATTTCGACCCGATCCGCGAGGCCCTCGCCGCCGGAGAGGACGTCGACGCTGTGCTCGGGCGGCATCGTCGCGCCGTTTCCGAAGCGCCGCTTTTGACGCTATCTGGGCTGATCGACCGCGTTTTCGACGCCGCCTCCGTCGAGGAGATTCTGGCCAATCTCGATTTCGAAGGCTCCGAAGTCGCCGACGGGATCGCGAAGACCATCCGCGCGAAGTCCCCCACTTCGCTGCGGATCGCCTACGAGCAGGTGCGTCGGGGCGCCGAACTTGATTTCCGCGAGGCCATGCGCATGGAGTTCCGGATCGTCTCGCGCATCCTCGACGGGCGCGACTTCTACGAGGGGGTGCGCGCCGTGCTGATCGACAAGGACCAGACGCCGCGTTGGGATCCCGCCCGGCTTGAGGACGTCGCCGACGCCGACGTCGAAGCCTACTTCGCGCCGCTCGGCGACCGGGAGCTCGTCGTTTGATCGGCCAGCCGCGCCCGGAGCCGCCGTCGGCGTCTCCTCATCCGGAGGATCCGCGCAATGACGCGGGTCTGCGCCCCTTCGCCCTGAAGGCCGAGAGGCGGGCCTTTCGCTGGAACGTCGCGCTGGTCTGGTTCATGCGCGCGACGGCGCTTTTGTGGATCGCCAAGGGCCTCAGCTTCTGGGCGGTGATTCTGGGCGCGGGCGAATCCATGACGGCTTTCGATGCACGCCCGATCGGCTTCCAGACGACCGTCATCTATTTCGGGATCGTCGATCTCATCGCTGCCGTGGGGCTCTGGCTCACGACGGCCTGGGGCGGCGTCCTTTGGCTCATCGCCGTCATGAGCCACGTCGTCGTCGCTCTCTTCTTCCCCGGTCTCCTGCCGCTCAACGCGACGCTCGGCCTCGTCTATGTCGGGCTCATCGCGTCGTACCTCGCGATTTCCTTCCTCGCCGGTGGTGAAGAATAGTAAGGGTTAATCAAATATTCCCGTGATTCCACATGATCCCGGATCGACACGGTAAACAACGTTCAAATTTAAAATTGATTCACGCCAACCGGTAAATCGCAGATTCATCCTATTATTTAAACTCGTTTTCATCCGCATAACCTATCTTCACCTCACAAGCGGATCGGATTGCATTTCCGGCGAGACAATTGGTGAGGTGTACTATGGCAAATCTTGCGAAGGCTATGAAAGAGCCGGTCGAAAGCGCCGAAAGTTCCGAGATCAACCCGAACTATCTCGAGGCCCTCCACCTCGTGGAACGCCTGCATCGCCGGCTCCTCGACGTGATCAAGGACGAGTTCGAGCGTCAGGGCCGCGACGACGTCAACAGCGTCCAGGCGCTGCTCATCTACAATATCGGCGACAAGGAGCTGACGGCGAGCGAGCTTCGCACCCGCGGCTATTATCTCGGCTCCAACGTTTCCTACAACGTCAAAAAGCTCGTCGAGATGGGCTATCTGCATCACGCCCGGTCGCGCGTCGATCGTCGCTCGGTGCGCATCAGCCTGACCGACAAGGGCCGCGACGTCCACGCGATCATCCGCGCCCTCTACGAGAAGCACTCGCGCACGATCCATCCGATCGGCGGAATCTCGGACGAGGATTTCGAACGCCTCAACACGGCTCTCAACCGGCTCGAGCGCTTCTGGACCGACCAGATCCGCTATCGCCTGTGACCGGGGACGGCGCCTTCGCCGTCTTCTCCGGATAGCGGCACAAATCGCTGATGGGGCAGCGCGGGCATTCGGGCTTGCGCGCCTTGCAGACATACCGCCCGTGCAGGATCAGCCAGTGATGCGCGTGGCGGCGGAACGCGTCCGGCACGATCGGGGTGAGCGCCGCCTCCATGGCGTCTGCCGTTTTCGCAATCGCGAGCGGTATGCGGTGCGCGACGCGGAAGATATGCGTGTCGACCGCGATCGTCGGCTCCCCGAAGGCGATGTTCACGACCACCGCCGCCGTCTTGCGCCCGACTCCCGGCAGCGCCTCAAGCGCCTCCCGCGATGCCGGCACTTGCCCTCCATGCCGCTCGACGAGGATCCGCGACAGCGCGACCACGTTTTTCGCCTTGGCGCGAAACAGCCCGATCGTCTTGATGTGCTCGCGCACGGCCTCCTCGCCGAGCGCCACCATCGCCGCCGGGTCAGCCGCGACCGCGAATAGGCGGCGCGTCGCCTTGTTCACGCCCGCATCGGTGGCTTGCGCCGAGAGCACGACGGCCACGAGCAACGTGTAGGCGTCCGTGTATTCGAGATCCGAGCGCGGTTCGGGATTGAGCGCGTGCAGCCGCCGGAAGATCTCGGTCCGGGTCGCGGCGTCGACCGGCTTCGGCGCATGGACCTCGCGCGCGCCGGATTTCGCAGGCGCGGACGCTTCCCTTCGCGCCGCGGCTTTTGGTCTCGGCTCTTTCACGCCCCCGCCTCCCTGTCGCCCGATCGAATTGGCGTTATATTGCTTGCATAGACAGCGGCAAGGCATTCCCCCGATGAATTCCGATGATGCCGAAAATACGCGTGACGAGCCCGTCTTCTCGGCCGTGATCACGCCCCATCGCTCGCTCGACGCCAAGTCCACGCGGCTCGTTCTGACCCTGTGCTGCGTCGCGACGATCGTATCGACGATACCCTTCATCGTGCTCGGCGCATGGCCCGTGGCCGGCTTTTTCGGCATCGACCTGCTCGCGCTGTTCATCGCGTTTCGCGTGAATTTCCGCTCCGCGAAGCGCGTCGAGGAAGTGATCCTCACACCGCTTGAGCTGCTCCTGCGGCGCATCGGCCATCGGGGCGAGCGCTCGGAACGCCGCTTCAATCCGCTCTGGACGCGGCTCGATCGGGAGGACGACGACGAGTTCGGATTGCAGGGTCTCGCAATCGTCTCGCGCGGCGAACGCGTTGCGATCGCGGCCGATCTCTCGCCCGCCGAGCGCGAGAGTTTCGCTCAGGAATTCGGCGAGGCGCTTGCGCAGGTGAAGCGGGGCCATTGACGCCGGCCGGCTGTCGCCCTCCGGCGTCCCGCAGCTTTGCTTCCATCGCTGTCCAGGCTTGCGCGCGGCGTCCGCGAAGCGCGCGTTCGGGCCTCAGCGCAGCCAAGCCGGTTGACCGCGCCGCCGGGGCGGTGAAGATGGCGCGAGCGAACGAGAGGCGAGACCGTCGATGACCATGCAACCCCGCAAGAAGCCCCGCGTCGGTCTGTTCGCGACCTGCCTCGTCGATCTCATGCGCCCGTCCGTGGGCTTCGCCGCCGCCAAGCTCATCGAGGATGCGGGATGCGTGGTCGAGGTTCCCGCGCAGACCTGCTGCGGCCAGCCGGCCTACAATTCCGGCGACCGCGCGACGTCGCGCGATCTCGCCGAGCAGATCATCGATGCGTTCTCGGGCTTCGATTACGTCGTCGCGCCCTCGGGCTCATGCGCCGGGATGATCAAGGCGCATTTTCCCGAACTGTTCGCCGATGATCCGAACTGGTCGCCGCGCGCCAACGCGCTCGCGGCCAAGACTTTCGAACTGGTGAGTTTCCTTGTCGACGTGATGTTCGTGTCGAACGTCGACGCCCGTTTCGACGGCCGCGTGACCTATCACGATTCCTGCGCGGGCCTGCGCGAACTTGGCGTCCAGGCCCAGCCGCGCAAGCTGCTCGCGAGCGTGAAGGGGCTCGATCTCGTCGAGATGGCGGAACCGGACGTGTGTTGCGGCTTCGGCGGAACCTTCGCGGTGAAATACGGGGAGATTTCCGGAGCCATCGTCGAGAAGAAGGCGGCCAACATCGTTGAATCCGGCGCGCCGACGCTTCTCGCCGGCGATCTTGGCTGCCTCATGAACATGGCCGGCAAGCTCTCGCGCGACGGCAGGCCGGTCTCCGCGCGCCACGTCGCGGAAGTGCTCGCCGGCATGACGGACGCGCCCGCTATCGGCGAGGCGCAGTGACGCATCACGCTCCGCGCGAGGCTTTCCACAGGTGGTGAGCGTCGCGCATGCAGTTTCCGCATGGGCGGTAGCCCGCTGCCATCGCCGTGGCCTCGTCCGCGAAGAAGACGCGATGGCGCGCGTAAGGCCCGCCCCGCGTCAGAGCTGCGAGCGCGCTGGGGCAGTCGAGCCGCCCGTAGATGCGCGCCCGCGCATTGCCGCCGAACAGGCCGGGACGCGGCGAGGAGAAGGGGCGCCCCGCTCCGTCGAGCAGCGTCCAGAGCCGGCGGGGTTCGTCCGCGATCATTCGTCCGTCGTCAGCACGATCTTGCCGACATGCGCGCTCGAATCCATGCGCTCGTGCGCGCGCGCCGCATCGCCGAGCGGGAACACGCTGTCAATCACGGGCTTGCAGCGTCCCTGCGCGAGAAGCGGCGACACCATTGCGCGCAGCGAGCGCGCGATCTCCGCCTTCTGCGCCACCGAACGCGGGCGCAGCGTCGAGCCCGTATGCGTCAGCCGCTTCATCATCAGCTTGCGGAAATCGACCTCGACCTTGCCGCCCTTCATGAAGGCGATCTGGACGATGCGCCCGTCCTGCGCGGCGGCGTCGTAGTTGCGGCTGATATAGTCGCCGCCCACCATATCGAGGATGAGATCGACGCCGGCCTTGCCCGTCGCCTCCTTCACGGCCGAAACGAAGTCGGCCTCCCGATAATTGATCGCCAGGTCGGCGCCGAGCCGGCGGCAGGCCTCGCATTTCTCCTCGCTTCCGGCGGTGACAAAGACCGTCGCCCCGAAGGCCTTGGCGAGCTGGATCGCGGTCGTGCCGATTCCCGAGGAGCCGCCGTGGACGAGCAGCGTCTCGCCGGCCTTCAGCCCCCCGCGGTCGAAGACGTTCGTCCAGACGGTGAAATACGTTTCCGGGATCGCGGCGGCCTCGACCATCGTCAGGCCGTCCGGAATCGGCAGCGCGTTGTCCTGCGCGACGATCGCGTATTCCGCGTAGCCGCCGCCGGGCGTCAGCGCCATCACCGCGTCGCCAAAAGCGAAATCCTCTGCGCCCGCGCCGCGCGCGATGATCTCGCCGGCGATCTCCAGGCCAAGGATGTCCGGCGCGCCGGGGGGAGGGGGGTAATGCCCCTGCCTTTGCGCCACGTCGGGACGGTTCACGCCGGCGGCGCGGACGCGGACGAGGATTTCGCCGGGGCCGGGCTGCGGAACGGGCCGCGTGACGAGACGCAGCACCTCCGGCCCTCCGGCGCCTTCGGCCACGATCGCGCTCATGGTTTCGGGTCGGCTCATCGAAATCTCCTCCGCGACGCATTTTCCGGTTATCGCGAGTCGCACGCGGGCGCCGGCTTGGCAAGATCGACGCCTCCGGCGTACGGTCTCAGTCGGATACTGGAGGATGCGCCATGGCTTTCGATCCAACTCTGGAAGAGACCCCGCGCAAGCCCGACCTCTTGCATGAGGTCGGACGGGATCTCGCAACCCTGTCCGTCGACGAAATCAACGAGCGGATCGCTGTGCTGCTGGGCGAGATCGAGCGGTTGCGTGAGGCGAGGACGAAGAAGGAGGCGTCCAAGTCTGCGGCCGATGCGTTCTTCAAGGCGAAACCTTGATGCTGTGCCAATATCGCGCAGTCGTTTGCGATCGGCGGCGACGCGTTAGGCTTTTGTTAACGTTTCCAGGGTATCAATAGGGGTGTTCAGCCTTCTGGACGCCGAGTGGACAAAGTCCATTCATTCTGACGCCTCCCTGTTGTGACTTGCGAGCCGCCCCTCCCGGCGGCTCCTTTTTTGGCGTTCTCCACAGCGTTAACCCTAACCGAAGACTAACGCGGCGGGGTCGCCTCAGCGGCGCTAGAATTGCCTCAAATTGCGCAGACATTCGCCCGAGTCTCCATTCGGAACAGGGCGTAGGGATCGCGCAGAGGAGGCGAAGCCATGCAAGCGGACATCACATTTCGGGAAGAAGGCGACCCGGTCGATTTCGGTCGGACCTTCGTGGGCTCCGAGGCTTTCCGCGCGCTGTTCCGCGAGGGGATGGGTCTCGTGGAGCAGACGGCGGCTTATCTCGACGGCGAGGGCCGCGACGAGTCGCGGCTATTGTCGCGTCAGGCCTCGCTGACCTACGCCAGCGAGAGCATGCGCCTGACCACGCGCCTGATGCAGATCGCCTCCTGGCTTCTTGTCCAGCGCGCCGTCGCCGAGGGCGAAATCTCGCCGGAGCAGGCCCTCAACGAACAGTCGCGCGTCAGGCTGACGACGCAGGAGACGGCCAACCCCGTCTTCGACGCCGCGGTGTTGCCGCCGCGCCTCAAGCATCTCATCGGCGAATCCGTCCGCCTTCACGCGCGGATCATGCATCTCGACGGCCTGATCAGCAACGACGAGCCCGTGCGACGGAGCAGGGAGAGCCCGGTCGCCGCCCAGCAATGGCTGATCCGTTCGGCCTTCGGCGTCAACTGAACGCGAAAAGGCCCGCGAGCGATCGCTGCGGGCCTTTGTCGAATTAAAGGAGGCGTCGCCTCACGAACGATCGCGTGTCATTCAGGTGGGACCGTTGCGGATCGGCGGCTGGAAGGACAGCCCCATATCCCAGGGGAAGTAGATCCAGGTGTCCTGGCTCACCTCCGTCACGAAGGTGTCGATGAGCGGACGTCCGGCGGGCTTTGCGTAGACCGTCGCGAAATGGGCGTTTGGCAAAATCTCGCGCACCACCTTGGCCGTCTTGCCGGTGTCGGTCAGATCGTCGATCACCAGCACGCCCTTGCCCTCGCCGCCACCGATCGCCTTGATCGCCGGCGAGATGTCCTTGAGCAGGTCCAGCCGCCCCTGGTTCTGGTAATCGTGGTAGCTCGCGATGCAGACTGTCTCGATCACCCGCAGTTCCAGCTCACGCGCCACGATCGCCGCCGGGACGAGCCCGCCCCGCGTGATGCTGACGATCGCCTCGAACGGACCCGCCGCCGAGAGACGCCAGGCGAGCGCGCGGGCGTCGCGGTGAAACTGGTCCCATGAGACGGGAAAGGCTTTTTCGGCGGGGCTTGCCATGGCGTTCGTGTTCCTCGGGGTGGAAGAGTTCAGGCGGGCGCCCCGTCGCCCCGAAGCGGGACGAGAAGCTCTTGAATGGCGGCGGCGCAGGCCGAGACAGCGTCGGCGTCCCTGCCGCGCACGACGATCTGGTTGCGGAACCGGCCGTCGACGAGCGAGGGATAGGAGCCGACGGACACGGTCGGATGCGCCTTGGCGACGATCGCCAGCGGCCCGGCGTAGATCCCCTCGGGCATGCCGTGGGCGTCGATCGTCTCGATGACCATCCGCACGCCGGTGCGCAGGCGCGGCGCGACGTCGTCGAGCATCGCCTGCATGATCGCGGGCACGCCGGCCATCACGATAACGTTGTCGATCATGAAACCGGGCGCGCGGGAGATCGGGTTCTGGATGAGCTCCGCGCCGAAGGGAATGCGGGCCATGCGCAGGCGGGCCTCGTTCAGCTCCTGCGCCGAATAGCGCTCGCGCATCATCGCGACCGCGCGCTCATCGATGTCTATGCCCACGCCGAGGGCTTTGGCGACGCAATCGGCGGTGATGTCGTCATGCGTCGGTCCGATGCCGCCGGTGGTGAAGAGGTAGGTGTATCGCGTCCGCAGGGCGTTCAGCGCGGCGACAATCTCCTCCTCGTCGTCCGGCACGATCCGAACCTCGCGCAGGTCTATGCCGAGCGCGCCGATATACTCCGCGATATAGCCGATATTCTTGTCCTTGGTCCGCCCGGACAGAATCTCGTCCCCGATGACAAGGATGGCGGCGGTGATCGCGGTGACGGTCATGATCGGGTTCCGGAGCTTGATGAGGGGCTTTAGCCCCAGATGCGCCGGGGCTCAAGTGGCGCTTGCGCGCGTATCGGCTGCGGGTTGAGCGCGTGCGCATCCTCGTCTACGACGCGGGCCGAGCAATGGACGAGGCGCGCATGAGATTCGAACGCCCCCTCACGCCCGCGCGGCTGATCAAGCGCTACAAGCGCTTCCTCGCCGACGTCGCGTTCGATGACGGAAGCGTCGTCACCGCGCATGTCGCCAATCCGGGGGCGATGCTGGGTCTGGCGGAGCCTGGCGCGCGCGTCCTGCTTTCGCGCTCCGACAATCCGAACCGCAAGCTGCCGTGGTCTTGGGAGATGGTCGAGGCGGAGCCGATCGGCGGCGTCCCGCAATGGGTCGGCGTGAACACGGCGCAGCCGAACCGCCTCGTCGCGGAAGCGCTGCGCGCCGGGGCGCTCGCGCCTTTCGCGGAATACGTTTCGATCCGTCCGGAAGTGAAATACGGCAAGGCGAGCCGCGTCGATTTCGTGCTCGCGCGCGAGGGCGCGCCGCCCTGCTATCTCGAGGTCAAGAACTGCCACCTGATGCGCGAGGAGGGGATCGCCGAGTTCCCCGATTGCGTGGCCGCCCGCTCGGCCCGACACATGGCCGAACTCGCCGCCATGAAGGGGGAGGGCGCGCGCGCCGCGCTCGTCTACGTCGTGCAGATGCGCGCGCAACGCTTCGCCGTCGCCGCCGATATCGATCCTGTCTACGCCGCCGCCTGCCGCGCCGCGCGCGAGGCGGGCGTCGAGGTCTACGCCTATTGCTGCCGCGTCGGGCCGGAGGAGCTCGCCATAGGCACCCCGATCCCGGTCGCGGATTGAGGCGGGGCATGCAGGAGGCGAAGGCCGAGCACCTCCAGAAGGTCCGTGTAGCGGGTCGAGGAGAGATACATCAATTCGCGCATCCGGCGATCGGCGCGTCGATCCAGCCGCTCGATCTCGTCATCGAGATAGGCCGGCCGGCAAACGACGAGATGGGCCGGGCCGCGATGCTGGAGATAACGCTGGAAGTCCCGCTCCACGGGAAAATCAGCCGGTCCCGCGACGAAACCGGCGAAGCCCGTATTCGTCGCGTAGCCGCGCCGTCGGGCCTCCCGGGCGAAGCCGAGCGCAAGAGCGCTCGCGGCGAAGGCCCGCGCGCGCGCGCGCCCGCGGCGCAGGATCGCGAGTGGCGAGGCCGACGGATCGAGCAGCCAGACAAGGCCCGCCAGATCCACACGTTCGAGCGCGAGGAACAGGACGCGCCGATACCCCGGAAAGACATGCGCGTGTCTGCGCGCCCCGATGAATTCCGGCGCGAAGCCCGTTGCGTCGGCGAACGCCGCGACCTGCCTTGCAATGGCCGCCACCGTCTCCGGCAGCGCAACGGGGTCGAAGGGCGAGGGCGATCCGTCCCCGAGGGAGAGCTGCAACCCGATGCCGACGTCGCGGCGCAGCTTCGCCAGAGGCTGCGCGAAGCGGGGCCACGCCGCCCCGTCCGCCTGCACGGCCAGAGCCGAGACGCGCTCCATGCCGACGAGGTCGAGGATCGCCTGACTCGCCCCCTCCGTCTCGCCAAACCCGTCGGCGCAGACGATGACGCCCGATTGCGGGGGAAGGGCGCTTGCGATGATCGTCGGGTCGCGCGCCACCTTCTCCTCCTGCCCTGCCCCGGTGGGGTCAGCCGAAGCGGTTGTTCTTCGGGAAGCCTTTCGGCGGGAGGCGCCCGGACCCGGCCCGGTCGCCGATCCACTCCGCCAGTTCGTCCTTGGCCACCGTCCAGGTTCGCCCGGACGTGTCGAGCCAGGTGAGGCCGTCGTCGAGCTTGAAGACCTTCGCGTCGGCGACGCCGCCGCTCTTGTAGCGCTGGAGGCGTACGCCCTTGCCGCGCGTCATCTCCGGAACCTGGTCCAGCGGGAAGACGAGCAATTTGCGGTTCTCGCCGATGATCGCCACATGGTCGCCCTCGACCGGAACGCAAAGCGCCGCGCGACCGTTCGAATCGACGTTCAGGGCGAGCTTGCCCTTGCGGGTGTTGGCGACGAGGGAATCAGCCGGCGCCGTGAAGCCGCGCCCATCCGCGCCGACGAGCAGCAGCTTGACGCCGGGCCGGTGCACGAAGGCGGTGAGGATGTCCGCGCCTTCGTCGATATCGACCATGAGGCGGATCGGATCGCCGAAGCCGCGTCCGCCGGGAAGTTTGGACGCGTCCAGCGTGTAGACCTTGCCATTCGTCGTGACGACGAGGATCTTCGCCGTCGTTTCGGCGTGGAACGATATCGCGAGCTTGTCGTCGCCCTTGAACTGGACGCTCGACAAATCGGGCTGATGGCCCTTGAGCGCGCGAATCCAACCCTTCTGCGAGACGACGACGGTGATCGGCTCACGCTCGACCATGGCCTCGGCGAAATTGATGCCCGAAGTGTCGCGCGCTTCGCCGAAGGTGGTGCGGCGGCGCCCGAGCGGCGTCTCGGGGCCGAAGGTCTTTCGCACTTCGCGAATCTGGTGGGCGACGAGTTTCCACTGCTTCACTTCCGAATCGAGCAGCGCGAGGACCTGCTCCTTCTCCTCGGTCAATGCGTCGAATTCGCGCTTCAGCTCCATTTCCTCAAGCTTGCGCAGCGAGCGCAGGCGGGTGTCGAGGATGGCGTTGGCCTGAATTTCGGTGAGTTCGAAAGCCTTCATCAACTCCAGCTTGGGCTCGTCCTCCTCGCGGATGATCCGGATCACGCGGTCGAGATCGAGATAGACGATCATCAGGCCGCCGAGGATCTCCAGCCGGTGCTCGATCTTGCCGAGCCGGTGGCGCGAGCGGCGCACCAGCACCTCGCGGCGATGGCCGAGCCATTCGCTCAGCGCCTCGGACAGGCCGATGACGCGCGGCACGACGCCGCCGACGAGGACGTTCATGTTGAGCGGGATGCGGCTTTCGAGCTCGGTGAGCTTGAACAGCGATTCCATCATCATCTCGGCGTCGACCGTGCGCGAGCGCGGCTCGATGACGATGCGCACGTCCTCGGCGGATTCGTCGCGGATGTCGCCGACGAGGGGGAGTTTGCGCTCCTGCAGCAGCTCCGCGATCTTCTCGATGAGCCGCGATTTCGGGATCGAATACGGGATCTCCGTCACCACGACGGACCACATCCCGCGCTGGCTCTCCTCCTTCGACCAACGCGCGCGCACCCGGAAGCCGCCGCGCCCCGTACGGTAGGCCTCGGCGATCTGTTCGCGACGCTCGACGATCACGCCGCCCGTGGGGAAATCGGGACCGGGGACGAAGTTGAGGAGCTGGTCGGAGGTCGCGTCGGGGTGCTGGATGAGATAGAGCGCCGCTTCGCAAAGTTCGGCGACGTTGTGCGGCGGTATGGACGTCGCCATGCCGACTGCGATGCCCTGCGAACCGTTCGCCAGCAGGTTCGGCAACGCCGCCGGGAGCACCACGGGCTCGTCGGTCGAACCGTCATAGTTCGCGCGGAAATCGACCGCGTCCTCCTCGATCCCGTCGAGCAGGAGACCCGCCACCAGCGTGAGACGCGCCTCGGTGTAGCGGTAGGCGGCCGCGCCGTCGCCGTCGATATTGCCGAAATTGCCCTGTCCGTCGACGAGCGGGTAGCGCGAGGCGAAATCCTGCGCCAGCCGCACCAGCGCCTCGTAGATCGCCTGGTCGCCATGAGGATGGAACGAGCCCATCACGTCGCCGACGACCTTGGCCGATTTCTTGAAGGCCGAACCCGGATCGAGGCGCAGCAGGCGCATGCCGTAGAGGATGCGGCGATGGACGGGCTTGAGGCCGTCGCGCGCGTCGGGAAGCGCGCGGTGCATGATCGTCGAGAGCGCGTAGGCGAGATAACGCTCCTCAAGCGCCGCCTGCAGCTCGACGCTCTCGATGTCGCCGCCGGATGGCGGATTGACCGGCTTACCCATGAAAATCTCCACGCGGCCGCTTCAGGGCCGCTCGTCGCGCGTGACGCTCGCCACGAATCGCGTCCGCTCCTGCGGGGGTTTTAGCCCCTGCGGCTCGAAAATCCAGCGATCGAGAAAGTAACCGGTCAGGGCGAAGGCTTCAGCCAGCTGATCGCCCGGAACGCGGTTGAGGCCCCCGTCATGCACAAGAAAGGCGGGGAGGGAAAGCAGTTTATCGCGCCACGGCTCGCCGGCGGCGCGGCTCACGGCGCGGCCCGTGCGCGGCGAGACGAAGGCGAGGTCGCTTCGCGCCCCGGTCGCGGCGCATTCGGAGAGATCGAGCCCGAAGCCGAGTACGGAGAGCAGCGTCAGTTCAAAGCCTACGAAAAGGGCGCCCGCCACCTCCGGCTCGTCGAGATGGTCGGCGAGATCCTGCGCAGTGTCGAAGATGTGCGGATGCGGGTCGCGTTCGGGCAGCAGGCGCAGCAGCGCCGTCATCGCCGCAAGCCCGTAGAGCGAGCGCGGGTTCGCGATGTAGCGCGCCGCGCGCAGCTCCGTCGCCTCGACGGCGAAGGTCCCCAGATGCTCGTCGAGCCGCGCCCGCCACGTCGCTCGCACGGCGTTGCCGGGCTGGAGCATCGGCGCGATCCGGCGCGAGCGCCCGCCGGGGACGAAGCCGAGATGGCGGCCGTGCTCGCGGGTGAGGAGTTCGAGCAGGAGCCCGGTCTCGCCGTGCCGGCGCGATCCGATGACGAGGGCGTCGTCACTCCATTCCATCGCAGGCTCCGGGCGGCGGCTGCAGGCGCACGGGAATCGCGCCGCCTCAGCCGCCTTTCGGGAATTCGAGACCCATCTCGCGGTAGCGCGCCGGATCGTCGGCCCAGTTCTCGCGCACCTTGACGAAGAGGAACAGGTGCACCGGGCATTCGGCGAATTCGGCGATCTCCTCGCGCGCCGACTGGCCGATGGACCGGATCGTGCGCCCGCCGTCGCCGAGCACGATCTTGCGCTGGCTTTCGCGGGCCACGAAGATCGTCTGCTCGATGCGCACCGAGCCGTCCTTGCGCTGCTCCCACTGCTCCGTGACGACATGCGCCTCGTAGGGCAGTTCCTGGTGCAGCCGGTCGTAGATCTTCTCGCGGGTGATTTCCGCCGCGAGAACCCGCAGGGGCGCCTCCGAAATCTGGTCCTCCGGGTAGAGCCACGGTCCCTTGGGCATCATGCCCGCGAGCGTCGTCTTGAGGTCCGCGACGCCGTCGCCCTTGAGCGCCGAGATCATGAAGGTGTGGTCGAAGGCGACACGCTCGTTGACTGTCGCGGCGAGGGCCAGAAGCCTTTCGCGGGCGATGAGGTCGATCTTGTTGAGCACGAGGATCTTCGGCCCGCGCGCATCGCCCATGCGCGTCAGGATCGCCTCGGCCTCCTCGTCGAGCCCCCTGCGGGCGTCGATCAGGAGGCACACCGCGTCCGCATCCGCCGCGCCGCCCCAGGCCGAGGTGACCATCGCGCGGTCGAGCCGGCGACGCGGCTTGAAGATGCCGGGCGTGTCGACGAAGACGATCTGCGCCTGGCCCTCGATGACGATGCCGCGCACGAGGGCGCGCGTCGTCTGCACCTTGCGCGACACGATCGAGACTTTCGTGCCGACGAGCTGGTTGAGCAGGGTCGACTTGCCGGCGTTCGGCGCGCCGATCAGGGCGACGAAGCCGGCTTTCGTTTCCTCGGTCACCGGCGTTCTCCTTGCCTCAGGCCCAGCGCGATGAGCGCGTTCTCGGCGGCGTTCTGCTCGGCGGCGCGCTTGTTGGCGCCCGTTCCGCGCGTTGGCTGGAGCCCGTCGCCGATCACTTCGATGAGGAAGACCGGGGCGTGTTCGGGGCCGGTGCGCTCCACGAGATGATAGATCGGCGGTTGGCCGCCGCGCGCCTGAATCCATTCCTGCAGCGCCGTCTTGGGGTCGCGCTGGGTGCGCGCGGCGCCGTCGAAGGCCTCGGCGAAACCCGTCTCGATCACCCGCCGCGCGGCGTCGAAGCCCGCGTCGCGGTAGACCGCGCCGATCACGGATTCGCAGATATCGGCGAGGATCGAGCGGTTGGCGCGGTTGACCGTGCGCGGCACGCCGAGCCCGAAAATGATGTGGGGGCCAACGCCCCAGTTTTCAGCCACCTGCGCGCAGGTCTCCCTGCGCACCAGTTCCGAGAGCCGGCGGGACAATTCGCCTTCCTTGCTGTCGGGGAAGCGGTGGAAGAGGATGTCGGCGGCCACGAGCCCGAGCACCCGGTCGCCGAGAAATTCAAGGCGCTGGTAGTTATGCGACGACCCGTCCGCCGGCCTCGCAACGCTCGTATGGGTCAGCGCCTCGCGCAGGAGCGCCCCGTCGGCGAACCGATGCCCGATGCGCTCTTCGAGCTCTCCGAGTCCGGGCGTGCCGGCGCGCCTGCCCATGTTCACTCGATCGCGCTGAAGAGCCGGCCCCAACGCACCGTCATCGGCCAGTCCCAGACGCGCCACGCGGACGCGCCTTCCTCGATCGAGAAGAAGATGATCTCGGCGCGGCCGACGAAATTCTCGAGCGGCACGTAGCCGACGCTCGCCAGATCGCGGGAATCGGTCGAGTTGTCCCGGTTGTCGCCGATCATCATGTAATGGTCTTCGGGCACCTGGTAGAGTTCCGTATTGTCCCAAAATCCGCGGTCGCCGTCACGCTCGATCACGTAGTAGGAAACGCCGTTCGGCAGGGTTTCCCGGTAGCGCGGCGCTTCCTGCGTGCGGCCGAAAGCGTCGTAGGACCGGTAGGTTCCGGCCTCCTCGCGCGGGATCAGTTCGCCGTTGATGTAAAGGCGCCCGTCGAGGAACTGCACCGTTTCGCCGGGCAGGCCGATCACGCGTTTGATGTAATCGGTCGAATTGTCCTTGGGCAGCTTGAAGACGGCGATATCGCCGCGCTGCGGCTCCGAGCCGAAGATGCGGCCGGTGAAGAGCGGCGGGCTGAAGGGCATGGAGTGGCGCGAATACCCGTAGGAATATTTCGAGACGAACAGATAATCGCCCACGAGCAGCGTCGGGATCAGCGATCCGGAAGGTATGTTGAAGGGCTGGAACAGAACCGTACGGATCACGACGGCGATCAGCAGGGCTTGAACGATGACCTTGACGGTCTCGTAGAGCCCGCCTTCTTCCTTCTTCGCAGTCGGTTTGGGTTTGTTGCTCACGTGCCTTCGTCCGTTCGAGGTTGCGGCCGCGCGGGTCCGCCCCGTCCGGAACGGGGTCTAGCCCAACGTCGCGCCCGCCGCAATCGCCGCCGGGGTCCCGGCGTCGTAACGTCTCAGCGTTTCGGCCCGTAGGGCGGGCGCGGGATCGCCATATGGGCGGCGCGCAGCGCAGTCGACCAGCGCTCGCGCAAGTCGTTGAAATAGATTTCGCCCGCCTCGATGCGATGCGTCACCTCGGTCGCCAGCGCGTCGCGTCGCATGACGGCGAGATCGACGGGCAGGCCGACGCCCAGATTCGAGCGCATCGTGGAATCGATCGAGATCAGCCCGATCTTGAGCGCGTCGTAGAGGTCCATATCGTAGGTCACGGCGCGATCCAGTATCGGCTTGCCGTATTTGTGCTCGCCGATCTGCAGGAAAGGCGCGTCCTGGCCGCATTCGATGAAATTGCCGGCGGCGTAGACCATGAACAGACGCATGGGCTCAGCGCCGATCTGGCCTCCGAAAAGGAACGACACGTTGAATCGCACATCCGCCTCGGCGAGGCCGGGTCGGTATTCGGCGCGCACTTGTCTGACGGCGCGACCGACGAACTGCACGGCCTTGAACAGGGTCGGAGCGTTCTCCAGGCGATCGACGCGCCCGGTCTCCGGGTCTTCGATCCCCTCCATGATCAGGCTGACGACCGATTGCGACATCGACAGATTGCCCGCCGCGGCGAGCGCGAGGATGCGGTCGCCGGGCTTCTCGATGATGTTGAGCTTCCGGAACGTGGAGACGTCGTCGAGGCCGGCGTTGGTGCGGGTGTCCGCGATGAAGACCATGCCCTGATCGAGCAACAGGGCGACGCAATACGTCATGATGTTTGTCCGTTCCTGTCGGGCGGGCGTGGCCCGCATCCCGTTCTTTTTCCGTCACTGCTCCGGCGCCGCGCGGTCGGCGTTCTCGACCGAAAGGCGCACGTCCATTCGCTCGCCGCCCCCGCCCCAGCGGCTGCCCCTGATGGGGGCGGCGCCCAGATAGTCGAGCCCGATTGCGACGCGAACATGCGCCTCGGTCGTGCAGATCCCGTTCGTCGGGTCGAAGGCGACCCAGCCGAGCTCCGGAATCCGCACCTCTGCCCAGGCGTGACCGGCGTCCTGCTCGACCACGCCGTCGGCGCGGAAGAAATAGCCGGAAACGTAGCGGGCTGGAATGTCCAGCGAACGCGCGCAGGCGATGAAGATGTGAGTGAGGTCCTGGCACACGCCGGTGCTCATGGCGAAGGCTTCACGCGCCGTCGTGGCGACATGTGTCGGCTCGGTGTCGAAGAGGACGCGGGCGTTGATGGCGTTCATCAGCCGGTGAAGCCCGGCCAGCGTGTCGCCCTTGATATCGCCCGTGACGTCTGACGCGAATGCGCGCAAAGCTTCGTCCGCCTCCGTGAGTTCTGTGTCACGCAGGAAGTAGGCGTCAGGCGCGCGCGTCACCGCGCCCTTCACGAGGCCTGCGGTGTCGCTCGTCTCGATCTCTCCTACGACGCGCAGCGTCAACTCCTCGGCGCCGCGATCGGCGGAGAAGTGGTGGACGATATTGCCCAACGCATCCTCGTCCCTGCGCACTCGGCCGTCGATGCTGGGCTCGATACGCCAGCTGCGCACGTGCTGACCGTCGTGGCTGCGCGGCGTCATGCGCAGGATCTGGATCAGCGAGCGAATCGGCGCCTCGTAGACGTAATGCGTTTCATGTTCGATGCGGACGCGCATGCTTCCCCCGGTCCGTAGCCGATCGTTTCGAGCGCAGGCAGCCTCGGCCGCGCCTCAGATGAGGTACTGCTCCGCGATCGCCGCGCCGAGCCTGTTGTTCTCGTTGATGAATTCGCTGACCCATTCGTGCAAGCCTTGCCCGAACACCTCTTCGATCCGCGCGGCGCCAAGGCGGGCCGACGTCGCGCTGGCGAAGCGCTGGGCCGGGCCGCGACGGCCATAGAGGTCGGCGATCAGATCGAGATGGCGCACGAGCGATTCGCAACAGCAGGCCAGCGAGCGCGGCATCTGGCGGTTGAGGATCAACAGGTCCGCGACGAGCCAGGGCCGCACGCTCTCGCGGTAGACCCAGTGGTAGGCCGTATGAGCCTGCACTTCACGTAAAATCGTCGTCCACTGGAAATAATCGAGGCTACCGCCCACCCGCTCCGTCTCGGGCAGGAGCATGTGATATTTCACGTCGAGGATGCGCGCGGTGTTGTCGGCCCGCTCGATCGAGACCCCCAATCTGGTGAAATAATAGGCGTCGTTGCGCAGCATCGTGCGGTAGGCGGAGCCGTCGAAATTCAGGGAAACCGCCTTCGTGAACTGAAGGAAGTCGCTGAAGGCGTTGCGGTCCATATCCGATCGCCGGCCGCGTTGGAGTTCGAGCCAGGCGTCGTTGATGGTCTCCCACATCTCCATCGTCAGAGCGGTGCGCACGCCGCGCGCGTTGGTGCGCGCGGATTCGAGGCAGCTTCTGATCGAGGAGGGGTTGTGTTGCGAGAAGGCGAGGAAGTCGCGGACCGTGTCCTCGTTCACGACGTCGTAATGCAGGTGGAATATATCGCTGTCGCCGGCCACGGCGAGCGCGCTTTCCCATTCGTTGCGCACGCCGCTATAGCTCGTCGGCAGCGCGGCGAGACGCATCGTCGCCTCGAGGATGCGGGCGACGAAATCGGCGCGCTCGGTGTAGCGGAAAAGCCAATAGAGATTGTCAGCGGTACGGGAAAGCATCGTCAGTCCAGTCTGTTATCGGAAACCCTCGATGTCGAGCATGAATCATGCGTCGACTATCCACGTATCCTTGGTGCCGCCGCCTTGACTGGAATTGACCACGAGGGAGCCCTCTTTCAGCGCCACCCGCGTCAGGCCGCCGGGGATGATTGACACGCCCTTGGCGCCCGAGAGAACGAAGGGGCGGAGATCGACGTGGCGCGGCGCGACGCCCGAGGCGACGA
This sequence comes from Salinarimonadaceae bacterium, assembly GCA_007693435.1. Lineage (GTDB taxonomy): Bacteria > Pseudomonadota > Alphaproteobacteria > Rhizobiales > Beijerinckiaceae > Saliniramus. The sequence goes on from REDO01000110.1 coordinate 30,950, forward strand.
AGGTCGGGCAGGTGGAGAGCGCCAGCGTGGGCTGCGCGATGAACCCCTCCGGATTGTGCTTCAGCTTGCGCCGGAACTCCTCGACCTGCGCCTTCGTCGCGTGCGGGCCGACGAGCATGCCGTAGCCGCCCGAACCGTTGACTTCCTTCACCACGAGATCGTCCAGCTTTTCGAGCACGTAGGCGAGCGAATCCCGCTCCCGGCAGCGCCAGGTCGGCACGTTGTGCAGGATCGGGTCCTCGCCCATGTAGAAGCGCACGATCTCGGGCATATAGGTGTAGACCGCCTTGTCGTCGGCGACGCCCGTTCCGACGGCGTTCGCCAGCGTCACGTTGCCCGCCTGATAGGCCCCGAACAGGCCGGGCACGCCCAGAACCGAATCCGGGCGGAAGACGAGCGGGTCGATATACTCGTCGTCGAGACGCCGGTAGAGGACGTCGATGCGTCGCGGCCCCTCGGTGGTGCGCATGTAGACGACGTCGTCCTTCACGAAAAGGTCGCCCGCCTCCACGAGCTCGACGCCGAGCTTGTCGGCAAGGAACGAGTGCTCGTAATAGGCCGAGTTGAACTGTCCCGGCGTGAGGAGCGCGACCGTCGGCTCGCGCCGCCCGCTCGTCGGGGCGACCGATTGCAGGGCGGCCAGCAGCGCGTCCGGATATTCCTCGACGGGCGCGACCCTGTGCCGGGCGAAAAGCTCGGGAAAGAGCCGCATCGTCACCTCGCGGTTCTCCAGCATGTAGGAGACGCCCGAAGGCGTGCGGGCGTTATCCTCCAGGACGTAGAACGTATCCTCGTCGACGCGCACGAGGTCGATGCCGGCGATGTGGCAATAAATGTCGTGCGGGACCTTCAGCCCCTTCATTTCGAGCCGGTAGGCCGGATTGGTGAGGATCAACTCGGGAGGAATGATCCCGGCGCGCAGAATCTCCTGCTTTCCGTAGAGGTCGGCAAGAAACATGTTGAGCGCGCGCACGCGCTGCTCCAGTCCCTTCTCGACGCGGCGCCATTCATCCTTCGTGATGATGCGGGGGATGATGTCGAAGGGGATCAGGCGCTCGCTCGCGGCCTCCTCGCCGTAGACGGCGAAAGTGATTCCGATCCTGCGAAAGAACAGTTCGGCCTGGCTGCGGCGCGCATCGAGATGGTCGCGGGGGGTCTTCTTCAGCCATTCGTCGATCCGCGAATAGGGTGAGCGCGTCTCGTCGTCACCGTCACGACCGGTCATTTCGTCGAAAGCGGACATGCATCCTCCCCGTTTCGCGGTCCTTTGAGACCCAGCCTAGTGGCAAGGAGTATGCCAATACAAGGGAATGGATGCCGAAGGGTGGTGGGGCTCGCGGTCTTCGCGACGGAGCGGCGCGGCGCGCGGGCGTCATTGCGAACTTGACAGGCTGACGCGTTGCGCTTATCTCTCGGCCTGTCGTTAGCACTCACCCCATGTGAGTGCTAACAGAGTGTTCAACCGAGGGGTCTCGCCTGCGCGGCGGGCCTCATATAGTTCAGAAATCGAGGACGCGCACATGAAATTCCGTCCCCTGCACGACCGGGTCGTCGTTCGCCGCATCGACGCCGAGGAGAAGACCAAGGGTGGGATCATCATTCCCGACACCGCCAAAGAAAAGCCGCAGGAAGGCGAAGTGGTCGCCGTCGGCGCCGGCGCGCGTGACGAGAGCGGCAAGATCGTCGCGCTCGACGTCAAGGCCGGAGACCGCGTGCTGTTCGGCAAGTGGTCGGGCACCGAGGTGCGCATCGACGGGCAAGACCTTCTGATCATGAAGGAATCCGACATCATGGGCGTCGTGGCGTAACGCCGACCCAGTAGTCGTCCCGGACAGTCAACCGGGCCGAGAGGCCGCTCCGGCGCGCCCCGGCGCCGACAACAAGAGGTTCAACAAATATGTCCGCCAAAGAAGTTAAGTTCTCGACGGAAGCGCGCGACAAGATGCTGCGCGGCGTCGACATCCTCGCCAACGCCGTGAAGGTCACGCTCGGTCCCAAGGGCCGCAACGTCGTGATCGACAAGGCCTTCGGCGCGCCGCGCATCACCAAGGACGGCGTCACCGTCGCCAAGGAGATCGAACTCGCCGACAAGTTCGAGAATATGGGCGCGCAGATGGTGCGCGAAGTCGCCTCCAAGACGAACGACGTCGCAGGCGACGGCACCACGACCGCGACCGTACTGGCCCAGGCGATCGTCCGTGAGGGCGCCAAGTCCGTCGCCGCCGGCATGAACCCGATGGACCTGAAGCGCGGAATCGACTTGGCCGTCACGGCCGCCATCGCGGACATTCTCGCCCGCGCCCGTCCCGTCGCCTCCACCTCGGAAGTCGCGCAGGTAGGCACGATCTCGGCCAACGGCGACAAGCTGATCGGCGAGATGATCGCGAACGCGATGCAGAAGGTCGGCAACGAGGGCGTGATTACGGTCGAGGAAGCCAAGACCGCCGAGACGGAAGTCGACATCGTCGAGGGCATGCAGTTCGATCGCGGCTACCTCTCGCCGTATTTCGTCACCAACGCCGAGAAGATGGTGGCCGAACTCGACGAGCCCTACATCCTCATCCACGAGAAGAAGCTGTCTTCGCTCCAGGCGATGCTGCCGATCCTCGAGGCGGTGGTGCAGACGGGCCGTCCGCTCCTGATCGTCGCCGAGGACATCGAGGGCGAGGCTCTCGCCACGCTCGTCGTCAACAAGCTCCGTGGCGGCCTCAAGGTCGCGGCCGTCAAGGCTCCGGGCTTCGGCGACCGCCGCAAGGCCATGCTCGAGGACATCGCCATCCTCACGGGCGGCACCGCCGTCTCCGAGGATCTCGGCATCAAGCTCGAGAACGTGACGATCGACATGCTCGGCCGCGCCAAGCGCGTGCGGATCGAGAAGGAGAACACCACGATCATCGACGGTTCCGGCTCGAAGGACGACATCGGCGCCCGCGTCGCGCAGATCAAGGCGCAGATCGAGGAGACCACCTCGGACTACGACCGTGAGAAGCTCCAGGAGCGTCTGGCCAAGCTCGCGGGCGGCGTCGCGGTGATCCGCGTCGGCGGCTCGACCGAGGTCGAGGTGAAGGAGAAGAAGGATCGCGTGGACGACGCCCTCAACGCGACCCGCGCCGCGGTTCAGGAAGGCATCGTTCCCGGCGGCGGCATCGCGTTGCTGCGCGCCAAGGGCGCCGTCGACAAGCTCGAGAGCGACAATCCGGACATCCGCGCCGGCATCAAGATCGTGTCGCGCGCTCTCGAGGCTCCGATCCGTCAGATCGCCGAGAATTCCGGCGTCGAGGGCTCGATCGTCGTTGGCAAGGTCGGCGAGAATTCGTCGCCGACCTTCGGTTTCGACGCCCAGACCGAGACCTATGTGGACATGCTCGCCGCGGGCATCGTCGATCCGGCCAAGGTCGTTCGCACGGCGCTCCAGGACGCCGCGTCGATCGCCGGTCTGCTCGTGACCACCGAGGCCATGATCGCCGAGATCCCCAAGAAGGAATCCGGCGGCGGCATGCCGGGCGGCGGCGGAATGGGCGGCATGGGCGGCATGGACTTCTAAGTCCGGCCCACCAGCCAGAATAACGAAGGCCCCGGAGCGATCCGGGGCCTTTTTCGTCGGAAACGGTCGCGGAGGGGAGGGTCGAGTGCGCGATGGCCGCCGCTACTGGGCCTTCTCGTAGACGAAATTCAGCCGCGTCTTGCTCACGAGCCTGTAGCCGCGCTCCCCAAGCAGCGCCGGCAGATCGATCTGCCAACGCCCCGATCCGTCCTCGACGATGATCAGGCGCGGATGCAGCGCCTCCGGGGCGTTGCTCAGGAAGGGTTCGAGGATGATGTCCTCTGCGCCCTCGACGTCCAGCTTGATCGCGTCGATATGGTCGAAGCCCTCCGCCGTCACGAGATCGAGAAGCGTCGTCGCCGGTACGCGGATCGGCTTCGCCTGACCCGAGCCCACGATCTTCACGCTCGCCTCGCCGCTATTGCGCGGATCGAGGAACAGCGTCAGTTCGCCGGGCTTGTCCGCGACGGCGCAATCGACCGCCTTGATCGCCGCGCCGGGGTTCTGGCGGATGTTGTAGACGAGCCGGTCGAAGATCGCGGGCTGGGGCTCCACGCAGAGAATGCGCGCGTCCGGTCCCGCATTGGCGGCGACGAAGAGCGAGTAGGCGCCGATATTGGCTCCGACATCGACGAAGACGTAGCCGTCGCGCAGGTGCGCGCGGAGGATCTCGCGCTCTTCCGGATCGAAAAATTGCGGGGTGAACAGAACGCGTTTTTCGCAGACGTTGTTGTAGGGAAACAGCCGCATCCGCGCGCCGAGGCGCTCGACATCCACCGGTTTGCCGCCCAGCCACGCGATCGCGATCCGCCGCAGGAGAAAGGAGAGCCGCTTGGAAAGCCAGGCGTCCTTCGCCTCACCCGTCCGATTGAGGATGCTGGCGACGAGGCCGCTTGGGGCGTATGCGCCGAAGGGCGCTGAATCCGGCATGTCGTTGGTCTCGAAAAGTCGCTGTTGCGGTGTCCGCCAGGGCCGTGCGGCCCGCGCGCGCCAACGCTTATGGCCCGCTTGAGGCCGCCTCGCAAGGTCTGCGTCGCGGCCGGGAGCCTCCCGTCGCCTTTCGGTTCGCCTATCTCTTGCGCGGCGCGCTGGAAACCTTATGGTCCCCAGCCGAACGAGGAAGTTGCGACGCATGATGATCGACGACAGCGATGCTATCGAGGGACGCTCGGAGGCGCCGCCCATCCATGGCCCCGAGGCGTTCGAGGCGATGCGCAAGGCCGGGCGCCTCACGGCTGAGGCGCTCGACCTGATGGCCGAACTCGTGAAGCCGGGCGTGACGACCGAATATCTCGACGAGATCGCCTTCCAGTTCGCGATGGACCACAAGGCCTATCCGGCGCCCTTGCTCTATCGCGGCTATCCGAAATCGATCTGCACCTCGATCAACCATGTCGTCTGCCACGGCATCCCCAACGACAAGCCCCTGCGCGACGGCGATATCGTCAATATCGACATCACCCTCATCGTGGACGGCTGGCACGGGGATTCGAGCCGGATGTTCTATGTCGGCGAGGTGCCGCGCAAGGCGCAGCGCCT
>REDO01000118.1 GCA_007693435.1 Salinarimonadaceae bacterium
CGGAACACGATCGCGATCGACACCAGCGTGCCGACATGCACCACCAGATCGAACAGGATCATCGCAGCGCTATCCGGCGGCGGCATCTTCGAGCCCTGAGCGATCATCAGATGCTGCGCGATCACCAGATGCGCCGTCGAACTGACCGGCACGAACATGAAGACGCCCTGCACCAGGCCCAGAACGATCGCTTCGACATAGGACATCATCGGCCTGCATTGTTTGGGTCGATTCTCGCAATGGAAGATCCGTATCAACATCCCTTGCCGCCGGGAAGGCCGGCATGCTTGCCGAGATGCTCCCAGTTTGCGGGGCGCCGCGCGGACGCCGAGTCTGGACTCAGCTTCGACGGGGAGGGCGAGCGTTGCGAGCGTGTGCTTCGTCGCTTTTCTCCGATCGAGCCGATCGATCGGAGCGCGCACCCTTATAGGCAGGGGCGGGCGACCGAGCCGAACGGCCCGATACCGGTATGTCGGGCGACCCCACCGCTGTCGGCGATCAAGGCGCTAATTGAGTAGCCGTGTGTCGAAGGACCAGAGGTTGACCTGATCGAAAAAACCGGTCATTTCGCCTCTGCCGCCAGTGTGTCGGCGCAACATCCAAAGTGGAATCATGGACGACAGCCCTAGTAGGCGCTTGTTCGCAAGCGCCAGCCCGAAATCTGCGCATGACGCGTTCGCGGTCTGCCGCGCCTTCGGATTCGGCCTGAACGACTGAGCTGTCAGTCGGTCATCCCTCCCGTCGGCGCCGTGGGCCGACGAGGAGTGGAACGATGACCAACAACACCCTGCTCGATCTCGAAATCGATCACGACACGATGGAAGACGACACCGCACTCGATGTGGTCGTCGATGGCATCCGCACCTGTCTGCGCGAAAATGATCGCCAGACCCTGCGCGCGTTCTTTGACGCGCACGAGCCCGCCGACATCGCGACCTTTCTCGATCGGATGGAGGCGGACGAGGCGCTCGCCGCCCTGCGCTACGCGGATCTGCGCGAACAGGGTCAGATCGTGGGCTACATGACGCCGGGCTGCCGCGTGGAAATCGCGAACCTGATGGGCCGCCGCGACCTCGCCGCGCTGATGGCCGCGATGTCCCATGACGAGCGGGTGGATCTGTTCAAGGAACTCGAGCCCGTCGCCCAGGAGGCCATTCTTCCCAGCCTCGCCAAGGCGGAGCGCGAGGATCTGCGCAAGCTCGCCTCCTATCCGGAGGGGACGGCAGGCTCGATCATGACGTCGGACTACGCAACCCTGACGCCCGACATGCGCGCGCCGGAGGCGATCGAGGCCCTGCGGACGCAGGCCATCGACGCCGAGACCGTGTACCAGTCCTACATCGTGGACGAGGAGCGGCACCTCGTCGGCGTCGCCAGCCTGCGCGATCTCATCATGGCGCGTTCCGACCAGCGCGTCTCCGAGATCATGGACACGCAGCCCGTCTCCATCCGGGCGGAGGATCCGCGCGAGGAGGCGGCCGAGAAGATCGCGCGCTACGATCTGCTGGCGCTTCCGGTGATCAATGGCGGCGACAAGCTCGTCGGCATCGTCACGCAAGACGACGCCATGGACGTGCAGCAGGAAGAGGCCACGACCGACTTCCACAAGGTCGGCACCGTGAGCGGCCTCACGATGGGCGTTCGCGACGCGAGCATCTTCGTGCTCTACCGCGCGCGCATCGTCTGGCTGGTGCTGCTCGTATTCGGCAACATCTTCTCGGGCGCGGGCATCGCCTATTTCGAGGATACGATCGCAGCCTATGTGGCGCTGGTCTTCTTCCTGCCGCTGCTGATCGATTCGGGCGGAAACGCCGGCTCGCAGGCCTCAACCCTGATGGTGCGCGCCATCGCGACGGGCGACGTGAAGCTCGGTGACTGGGGATCGATGCTGGGGCGCGAACTCGCCATCGCGGCGCTGCTCGGCGTCACCATGGCGGTCGCGGTCTCGGCGATCGGCATCGTGCGCGGGGGGCCGGAGATCGCGCTCGTCGTCGCCATGTCGATGGTGCTCATCGTCATTGTCGGATCGATTATCGGCATGTCGCTGCCGTTCCTGCTGTCGAAGCTGAAGCTCGATCCGGCCACGGCCAGCGCCCCGCTCGTCACCTCGATCGCCGATGCGAGCGGCGTGCTGATCTACTTCGCCATCGCGACCCAGGTGCTGCAGATGCCCGTCAGCTGACGCCGAAAATTCGCCGGGAGGAGGCGATGATGGATGTTTCCGAATGCCGGAAACTCTTCTTCGCCTCCTCGCCGCCGTCAGCCTCGGCGCGGATGTGATCCGCGCCCGAGCGCCGGGTACCCGGAGTTGGAGCTTCCGGGATTCATGAGGGTGGTCGGGGGCTTATGCCCGATCGCCGCCGTACGGGATCTCCTCGTTGTAATATATTCGCAAAGCCTCCAACTTTCCCCGCGCCGTCCGTAGCTGTGCCGGTCAGCACACAGAATGAGATCGCGGGAGACGAACTCGGCGCACTGTCGAGAGACGAACGACGAATGGACGGTGGCGCGACGCTTCATCACCCTAAAGTCGCTCGGCCGCATCACCGACAGTCCAGCCGTCAGGCTGCCCGCCGTGGCCGCCTGATCGGCCTTGAACCTCTCCGAAGGTTGGCGCTCCAAACCCGTGTCTCGGGACATGACCTGCCGGCGCGGCCCGATTTGCGCCGCCTCGAGTAATCGTCGCGCGGGATAGGGCTCCCCCGGAAAGACCGCGCCAGCCCGGGTCGGGTCCCGATCACAACCAATTCCTGATTGCGACCAACTGGTTCGCCACTCATGCCCCCCGTTCGTTTCCGTCGCAGGCCAACCGCGCGACCAAATCGGAAAAATCGCCATTTAAAGCGCTTCCAATAAATTTTAAACCGCTTTAACATCTTCGAGGGCGGAGATTTGAATCGTGGCAAGGGCGAACTCGCTATCGGAGTTGGCGCAACATCTGGGACTGTCCCCGGCGACAGTCTCCCGGGCTTTGTCGCAGCATAAAGCGATCGCCAAGAAGACCCGCGACCGCGTGGCGCAGGCCGCGCGCGAAATGGGTTACGTGCCCAATCGCGCCGCTCAGGCCCTGGCGTCCGGGCGCTCGGGCTTCGTGGGCTTCCTGCTTCCGTTGCGCGGGCGAGGGCTGGCCGATCCCTTTCTCGGCGAATTCGTCAGCGCTCTGACTGAAGGGTTCGCGGCGAAGGATGTCGAATTGCTGCTGTCCGCGGTCCCGCGTGAAGGATCGGAGCTGCGCCATCTGGAGCATCTGGTCACGTCGGGCCGGGTCGACGGTATCGTTCTCAGCCGGATCGAGCTGGACGATCCCCGCATCGCCTTGCTGCGTGAGCAGAAGGTCCCTTTCGTGGCGCATGGGCGCCTCGGGCCCGAGGAAACCGGCTATAGCTGGCTCGATACCGATGGCCACGAGGCTTTCGCCGAAGCGTTCGAGCTGCTCTACGATCTCGGGCACCGTCGTTTCGGGCTCTTGAGCATCGACGATCCGCTGACCTTTCGTACCGCGCGCGAGGCGGGGCTGCGCAGCGCGTTCGACGCGAAAGGCGATCCCGACCTGCGACTGCGTTACGTTTCCTGCGCCCGCTACGACCAAAGCGGGCGCGCACGCGCCGTTTCGCAAATGCTGGAAGGGCCGGATCGTCCGACCGCCGTCGTGGCGATCGCCGATGGGCTCGCCATCGAACTGATGGCCGCGGCTCAGGCACAGGGTCTGGCCCTGCCGGATGACCTTTCGGTCATCGGGTTCGACAATATCCCTGCCGCACGGCATGTCACGCCGGGATTGACGACCTTCGACGCGCGTATCGCCGATTGCGCGACGGAACTGGCCGCGATGCTGCTCGCGCGCATTGCCGCGCCCGAGACCCCGCATGCGACACGACTGCTCAGGCCACAACTGGTGCTGCGGCAATCACACGGGGAGGCGTCGCGAGCATAATTCGCGAAGATTTCACACAAGGGAGGACAATACGATGAAATCCAAATTGAAACTTGCCTTGATCGCATCTGCCAGCATTCTGGTTTCAACCTCCGTGGCGGCGGAAGTCCTGTTCTGGTCCACACAGGCCCGTCCGATCGAGGAAACCCAGGCCGTGCGAGAGCAGGTGCTTTCAGGATTCGACGGGGCGGTGACGTTCGAGCCCGCCGAGGAAGGCCCCTGGCAGACCCGGGTGCAGGCCGAACTTCAGGCCGGATCCGGCACGATCGGCGTGCTGGGCGCGCTGCATGGTGATTTCACGCCGCTCAGCGACGGGCTGACCGACCTCTCGGCGGTGGATGTCAGCGCCGTGGCGCCCGGTTTCGTCAGCTTGGGCAGACTGGAGACCGACGAGCAGAAATACATCCCGTGGATGCAGGCGACCTATGTGATGGCCGCGCATCGCGATGCGCTGGAGCATTTGCCGGAGGGCGCCGACCTGAATGCCCTGACCTATGATCAGTTGATCGAATGGGCCGCCAATATGCACGAAGCGACCGGCCAGCCGCGCTTCGGTTTCCCGGCCGGGCCGCAGGGGCTGAAGCATCGCTTCTTCCAGGGGTATCTGCTGCCGTCCTATACCGGGTCGATGGTGACCGAATTCCGCTCGGAGGCCGCCGAGGCGGCATGGGAGGCTTTTCTGCGACTCTGGGAGCATACCAACCCGGCTTCGACCAATTTCAGCTTCATGCAGGAGCAACTGATCTCCGGCGACGCCTGGGTGGTGTTCGACCACACCGCGCGCCTCGCCGACGCCTTCAACCAGCAACCCGATGATTTCGTGGCCTTTCCGCCCCCTGCCGGTCCCGAAGGGCGCGGCTTCATGCCGGTTCTGGCCGGGCTGGCGGTGCCCAAGACCGCGCGCGACAAGGACGCGTCAATGGCGCTGGTGAGTTATCTTCTGGAGCCGGAAACCCAGATCGCCACGCTGCGGGCGACGAACTTCTTCCCGGTGATCGAGGTCGATCTGCCCGATGACATGCCGGCCTCGGTGCAGGCGGCAGGCGCGGCGATCGCAGCGACCTCGGGTGCGGATGACGCGCTTCCCGCGCTGCTGCCCGTGGGACTTGGCGCGCTGGGAGGTCAGTTCAACCAGATCTACAATGACACGTTCGAGCGCATTGTTCTGGCCGGCCAGCCGGTACGCGCGGTCCTCGACGATCAGGCCGAAACCCTGCGACGCCTGATCGAAGAGGCGGGCGCGCCCTGCTGGGCGCCGGATGCGCCATCGGAAGGGGCCTGCCCCGTGAACTGACGATCCGGGAGAGCGCCGCCTCCGTCCGGCCCCCCCAAGGGGCCGGACTCCCGTGCGAGCATTCTTGGCAAGAAAAGGGGAGGGCCCTGCGCCTTCTCCGCGCGCAGGAGTCGCCCCATGAACCGGGCCTTGCCCTATCTGCTGCTGCTGCCGGCATCGCTGTTTCTGCTGGTCTTCTTCTTCTACCCGTTCGGGCTCGTCGTGGTCGAAAGCCTGACGCGGGGCGGAGAATGGACGACCGAGAACTTCACCCGCATGACCGGGCACTGGAAATTCTCGACGGCCTTCTGGAACACGATCTGGCTGACCGCCATCGTCGTGCCCGTGCAACTGATCATGGCGCTGGCCATGGCCTCGGTGGTGCAGAAACTGAAGACGGGGCGTGCGGGGCTGCTCTACATCTTCGCCATCCCCCTCGGGATCTCCGATCTGGCGGCCGGGCTGGTCTGGCTGGCGATCTTCGAGCAATCGGGTTTTCTGAATTCGATCCTGCATGCATTCGGCGTCATCGACCGGCCGCAGCTCTATCTCGGCTATCAAAGTCTGTGGGTCATCTTCCTTGCGGTCTGTCTGGCGGAAATCTGGCGGGCGACGGCGATCATGATGGTGATCATCGTGGCGGGCATGGGCCTGATCCCCAAGGAATACAACGAGGCCGCGGAAGTCTTCGGCGCGTCCGCCTGGCAGCGCTTCACCCGCGTCACCCTGCCGTTGCTGCGTCCCAGCCTGCAGACCGCGCTGATCCTGCGCATCCTGATGGCGTTCGAAGTCTTCGCCGTTGTCATGGCGCTGGGCGGCACGACGCTGCCGGTGCTGATGGGCGAGACCTTCCAGTGGCAGTTCCAGTTGCAGGATCGTGGTGTGGCGGCCGCCTACGCGATGGTCATTCTGGGCCTGTCGGTCGCGTTCTCGCTGGTGGTGCTGCGCCTGCTGCATGTCCCGAAAGGAGCGCGGATATGAGTGACGTGACCATTCCCGGCCCGCGCAGGGAAGAGGTGAACCGCGCGGGCCGCTTCCTGTTCGGGGCGGGCATTGCCCTGCTCGTCCTGTGGGTGCTGGTTCCGATCTGGTTCCTGTTCGTGAACGCGCTTTCCGCGCCATCCGAGGTGACCGGTTTCCCGAAGCGATTCTGGCCCAGTTTCGATCTGGCCTCGGTCCGGTTCTTCTGGAACTTCCAGGGCGTCACCAATGCTCTGTGGAATTCGATCAAGGTGGCGGTTCTGACCATGATCCTGTCGATCGGCATGGGCGCGCCTGCAGGCTACGCGCTCTCGCGGTTCGACTTTCCGGGCAAGGAATTCTTCCGCGTGCTGGTGATCATGACCCGCGCATTCCCGCTGCCGCTGCTGGCGCTGCCTCTGGCGGTGATGTTCATTCGCACGGGGCTCGACGACACCGTTCTGGGGCTGGCGCTGGTGCATGCCATGCTGGCGCTGCCGTTCGCCGTGCTGATCACCTTCTCGCTGTTCTCGGGCATCCCGGTCGAACTGGAGGAGGCGGCGTGGACTTTGGGCTGCACGCGGCTGCAGGCCTTCGTCAAGGTGGTGCTGCCGCTGGCTCTGCCGGGCATCGCGGCCAGCGCGGTCTTCGCCTTCGTCATCTCATGGAACGAAGTCTTCGCGGCGGCTGTGCTGACGATCGAGAACCGCACCCTGACCGCGTTCCTGTTGCAGTCGCTCAATGTCTCGCCCCTGCCGCTGAAATTCGCGGGTGGCGCGGCGCTGGTCCTGCCCGCACTGATCTTCATCTTCGCCGTGCGCAAGTATCTGTTCGCCATGTGGGGCATCGCCAATCGCTGAGGGAGAAGTTCTGTGGCCGAGATTGTCATCAAGGGCGTGGCCAAGCAGTTCGGGGCCTTCACCGCACTGCATTCCGTCGATCTGACGATCGCAGACCAGGAGTTCATGGTGCTCCTGGGCGCCTCGGGCTGTGGCAAGACCACGCTCCTGCGCATCATCGCGGGGCTGGAAGCGCCCAGCCAGGGCGAGGTCTGGATCGGCGGGCGGCGGGTCGATCATCTGCCCCCGCGCGCACGCGGGATTGCGATGGTGTTCCAGAACTACGCCGTCTTCCCGCACCTGACGGTTTTCGAGAACATCGCCTTCGGGCTGCGCATGGCGAACATGCCGCAGGCCGAGGTCGAGCGCCGCGTGACGCGCACGGCGGAGCTCATGCATATCGGGCAGCTCCTGAAGCGCTATTCGGGCGAGTTGTCCGGCGGCCAGCGCCAGCGCGTGGCCGTCGCGCGGGCCCTGGCGATGGAGCCGGACGTGATTCTGATGGACGAGCCCCTGTCCAACCTGGATGCGCTGCTGCGGCTGGAAATGCGCGCCGAGCTGAAAGGCGTCCTCGCGCAGAGCAAGACCACCACCATCTACGTCACCCATGATCAGGTGGAGGCGATGTCGCTGGCCGACCGGATCAGCGTGATGAATGGCGGCTATATCGTCCAGGCCGACCGTCCGACCGAGGTCTATCGCAATCCCGCCGCACGCTTCGTCGGCAGCTTCATCGGCAATCCGCCGATGAACTTTCTGCCGGCCAGCCCCGACGGCGCCGGACGCTGGCGGGTGGCTGGGCGGGTTTTCGACGGCCCCCACGCCGAAGCAGCCGAGTTCGCCATCCGGCCCGAGGATCTGCAGGCCGCCAGCGACGGCCTGAACGCCGAGGTGCGCGTGGTCGAACCGCTCGGCCCGCATACGCTGATCACTGCGGAGGTCGCAGGCCAGCCCTTCCGCGCCGTGCTGGAAAGCGACCGCCAGGTCGCACCGGGGGATGTGATCACGCTCGCCCCCGTCCCCGACCGTATCCGCTGGTTCGATCCTGAGACACACAAGGCCATTGCATGACTGACGGGCTGCGTTCCGCCGCGATCGGGATCCTGAAAGCCAATGACCGTGGCGGCTACACTGTTCCGACCAAGGGGCTCTATCCCTTTCAGTGGAACTGGGATTCCTGCCTGACCGCCCTCGGTCAGCGCCATTTCGACGCCGACCGCGCCTTGAGCGAAATCGAGACTTTGTTCGCCCATCAATGGCCCTGCGGGATGGCGCCGCATATCATCTTCCACGAGCTGGACGACGGCTATTTCCCGGGCCCCGAGGTGTGGGCCTGTGGTCGCCCGACGCCCACCAGCGGGATCACCCAGCCGCCCGTGGCGGGATTCGCCCTCAAGCGGCTGCTCGACGGCGCTCCCGCCCTGCGCGATCGCGCGCGGCCCTTGCTGGCCCGGATCACGGCCTGGCACGACTGGTTTCATGCCACCCGCGACCCGCAGGGCAGCGGTTTGGTGGCGATCATCCACCCTTGGGAATCGGGGCGCGACAATTCGGTTGATTGGGATATTCCATTTCAGCGCGTGCCGACCGAGGGCATCGCCCCGTATTTGCGGCGCGACACCCAGCACGCCGACCCCGCGCATCGCCCGACGAAGGAACAATACGACCGCTATATCTGGCTGATCGAACGCTTCCGCAGCCTGGACTGGCGAACGGACAAGCTGCACGACGCCTCGCCCTTCCGGGTGATCGACCCCAGCCTGAACGCCATCCTGATCCGGTCCTGCCTCGATCTGGCGGATCTGGCCGAGGCCATGGGCGAGACGGAAATCGCCCGGCAGAACCGCGCGTTGGCGCAGAAGGGGCTGGCCGCCTTGCCCGCGCTTTGGTCCGAGGCGCACGGGCAGTATCTGAGTCTCGACCGTATGACCGGACAGCTGATCGACAGCCGTTCCTCGGGGGGATTGCTGGCCGCATTCGCGCCGATACCCGTGGAACATGCGGCGCGGATCGCGGCGACGATCGACGCTCACGCCACCCGCTTTCGCGTGGCCAGCCACGCGCCGGATACGCCCGGTTTCGACGCCAAGCGCTATTGGCGCGGGCCGGTCTGGCTGGTGGTGAATTACATGATCGCCGACGGTCTGAGCCGCGCGGGTCAGACGAAAGCCGCAACGCAGATCATACGCTCCAGCCTGGAGCTGATCCGCGACAGCGGCTTTGCGGAATATTACGATCCGGCCACGGGCGAAGCGCTCGGCGGGACGCAGTTCACATGGACGGCGGCGATGGTGCTGGAATTTCTCGCGCTGGAAGGCGCGGCATGAAGCGCAGCCGAGTCAACGCGATCATGGCCGAGGCGGATGACATGATCCGCCGGCATGGTTTCGCCCTTCCACCTTTCGCATACTGGACACCGGAGGCGTTCGTAGCCCGCCGGGAAGAAGCAAGGCGGATCATTGCCGCCCGTTGCGGCTGGGACATCACCGATTACGGCGCCGGCGACTTCGATCGCACCGGCCTCGTCCTGTTCACGCTGCGCAACGGCCGCCTCGCCGATCTGCGACGCGGAGGCGGCATGTGCTACGCGGAGAAGCTGCTGATCTCCCGGCAGGATCAGCTCTCTCCCATGCACGCGCATGTCGTGAAGGTCGAGGACATCATCAACCGGGGCGGGGCGAGCCTGGTGGTGGAGCTCTTCGGCTGCGACGATCAGGGCGGTTTCGCCCATGACCGGGGAGGGCGGGTCTTTTGCGACGGCCTCGCCCGCAACTATGCGCCGGGTGAGAAATTGCGGTTGAGGCCGGGTGAGTCGGTCACCCTGACGCCGGGCGACTGGCATGCCTTCTGGGGCGAGGGCGGCGATGTCCTGATCGGCGAGGTCTCGACCGTGAACGACGATCTGACCGACAACATCTTCCGCGATCCCGTGGGCCGTTTCGCCGATATCGACGAGGATGCCGCACCAGCTCACCTGCTGGTCAGCGATTATCCGGCCTGGTTCGGCCGGGGTGCATGAACCCGTCCGAGAGCAAGCGCCAATCAATGCAAGATCCCCGCCTGCCTGAGCGCCACTCTGCGCGAGGGGGCGCAAAGTGGCGTTGACCACGCGATTAATCCTTGATGTCTCAACATCTCTTCGTGTACGACTGCATACAAAGATAAGCGATGTTCGCAGTGGGGATTGCGGTCGGGATTGACACGATCCGAATTCGCGAAAAAGCGGGCGCGACGGACATCTTGGGCGGAGGTTTCGCGAAATGCTCCATTCTGACGGATGCAACGTCGTGCTGGACGGATGTCGGCGCTCCATGCCGCGGCTTGCCTGCCTTCTCGCATTTCGTGATCGGGGCGCAGACAGTCCGCGCAATCTCTCTGTTTGGTCGTCATGACCTCACCGGCGCAATTCACTCCCCGGCGACTTGGCGAGCCTGTGCCGCGAGGCCGGATTGCGGGTTCGGCGGAATTTCAGCTTCAGGAACTGGCGGCCGGGCGGCGACGTGGCGCCTCCAGCATCAACGCAATAGCGACGACCGAAATGGAGAAGACTCGATGATCAAACCACATTTCGCCCTTGGCGCGGCGCCTGCCGACGAGCGGCTTCCGCGCGAGTTCGCGCCGCAGACGTTCTGGCTGAGCGGATGCTCGCGCCAACCGGTGGGCGAGGAGATCCTGCATTCGCATTCGTCGTTTTACATGGTCTGCGGCTCCAGCAAGACCGCGATCATCGACACCGGAAGCTCCCGCGATTGGGTCGATATCCAGCGCCAGCTGCGTGAGGCGCTGAACGGCCGGACACTGGATTACATCATCCCGTCCCACCCCGAGATGCCGCATATGGGGAATCTCGAGCCGTTGCTGGAGCTTTTCCCGAAGGCGAAAGTGCTCGGCGATATCCGCAACTATCACCTCTATTTTCCCGACATGGACGATCGGTTCGAGATGCGCCATCCCGGCGACATTCTCGATCTTGGAAATCGGAAGATCGAGTTCATCGAGGCGATCATCCACGATCTGCCCAACTCGTTATGGGTCTACGATCACAAGGAACAGGTGCTGTTTTCCTGCGACGCCTATTGTTACACCCACGAGCATGAGCCCGGGCAGTGCGCGATGCTGGCCGAAGAGCTGCCCGACGAGCCGACCGTGGCCGACACCAGCTTTGTCACGTCCCGCGCATTGGCGTGGACGCAAGTCGTCGATTCCGAACCGTTCTGCAAGGCGCTTGATGAGTTGCTCGAGGCTCGCCCGATCAAGTTCATCGCCCCGACCCACGGCGGCGTCATCACGGATGTGAGGCGCATGACGACTCTCTTTCAAGAGGGCATGCGCCAGATCAGGGAGCGATGAAATGGGAAACGTGATCAAGATCGCAGAAGACGTCAGCGCAGTCGTCGACCTCGTCGAGATTGACGGTCGGGTCAGTTGGGTTCCGGCCGGCGCGACAGGGTATGAACCCTACAACACCTACCTGATCGAATCGGACGAGGCGCTGCTGGTTGTCGATCCGGGGATGCCCGCGCACTGGAAATCGGTGCACGCCGCGATCTCGGATCAGCTGCGTGGTCGGCGCCTGGTCGTCTTCAACACCCGATCCGAACTGGAGTGCATCGCGAATCTCGGGCGGCTGCTGGACAGCTTCGACACGGTGCAGACCGTTACGTCGTGCCCGCTCAACCCGTTTGATCTGGTGCACAGGAGGGAGCCGGGACGGATGCATCCGCCCTCCGCCTATGTGGGCTTTCGCGAGACGCTCGCCGACTTCGGCTTTCCGCACCTGCACAGCTTCCGTCCGGTCATCAAGATGCTTGGCACGTCCTGGCTCTACGATGCGCGGGGCAAAGTGCTGTTTTCGACCGATTGCTTTGGCGGCGACTATCTGTCGGGTCCCGATGACGCCCTGGTGCGCGACACGCTCAAGGGGGCGCCGCCTCCGGAGCGGCTGCGCGCCGCCATGCTGGCCAAGTTCGACTGGCTGGAGCAGGCGGATATGCCGATTATGCGCAAGTTGTGGGATGGGTTTTTCGACGATCTGGATATCCATGTCCTCGCCCCCACTCACGGCCGCATTCAAAGCGGAGCGGATGTGGTCGGGACTGTGCTTGCGTCCTATCGCAGCGCTCTTCTTGAGCCGGAGGACGCCGGTCTCGTCAACGTGTCCTGATGCTCTACCGCCGGATTGCTCGCCCGACTGATGCGCGCCCCGCACTGGTATCGTTTGGCCCGAGCCGACCTGCCTTTGATGAGCGCGTATCCACTGGTTCTCGACACTGCCGTAAAATACTCTGCGGAAACCGCTCTGAAAACTTGTGTCGATCTTGGATCGAGCGAGCTTGACATAAGGTCGTTTATGTACACGAATGTATGCAATGTTGATTTCCGCATTTGGAAGGCGTTCTCGCCACGCCGATCAGGAGTTCCGTCCACGCCCAGCGCAATCGGGAAGACTCTGGCATGAGGCTCTCATTCGACAAGGACGGACCTCAGGCGCTGCGCCCGTTTTCGGGGTCTCGTGTCATGAAGGCGGGAGCGCGCTTTCACCGAAACGGAAGACGCATGTCGCCAGGCGGCTGCGGTATGGCGCATGAGCATACGGGTTGCCGGCACCTTCAAGCGGCGAACGTCCGTTGTCGGTCAAGTTTTTGGAACGACGGTATCGTCGGTATTCGTCACCTCATAAGCGCGAATGCGCATGGCGAAACCGGCCTCTTCTCTCAGCGCAACATTGATGGGTGTCGCGAGGGGAGCTCATCGCGCTCTCGCGCCGGATAGTCGATCTGTCCGCGCGCGACCGCATCACAATAGGGGGACGAAACCATGAGATCACGCCTCACGATATCCGCGCTTGCGGCGCTGCTTGCCGTTTCAATCGCGGCGCCGCTGTCCGCGCAATCTTCGGACACAGATACGCTCATTATCGGCACCGCCGGCGGCACCACGTCCATTGATCCGCATTTCCACCAGCTGGTCGCGAATAATTCGATCAGCCAGTCGGTCTTCGACCCTCTGGTGCGTCCTGACGAAAACATGCGGCCTGTTCCGGGCCTTGCTGAAAGTTGGCGCCAGATCGATGATTTGACCTGGGAATTCACGCTGCGCGAAGCCACGTTTCACGATGGAACGCCTGTCACGGCGGATGATGTGCTCTTTTCGTTCGAGCGAGGCATGGCGGTGCAGGACAGCCCCTCCAACGGCTATATCGCGCAAATTCAGGGCAAGACGATCGTGCCGCAATCAGACCGATTGCTCCATATCGTCACCGACACACCGCAGCCGACCCTTCTCGAAAGCGTTTCAACCTTCGCAATCGTTTCGCGCAAGCATGCGACAGACGCCACCCGTGAGGACTTCAACAGTGGCAGGGCCGCTATCGGCTCAGGCCCCTATCGCTTCATAGAATGGGTTCCGGGGAGCCGGGTCGTTCTCGAGCGCTACGATGATTATTGGGGCGAGAAGCCCGAATTTGCTCGCGTCATCATGCGTCCGATCGAATCCGGCCCAACGCGCGTCGCCGCGCTTGTCGCCGGCGATGTCGACGCGATTGAACTCGTTCCGACGACAGACGTCGCACGACTGGAGTCAATGCCGGAATTTCGCGTGGTCAACAAACCAGCGAAGCGCGTCATGTACATCCACCTGGACAACTTTCGCGAAGATACGCCCGATATCGTCGCCCATGACGGCAGCAAGATCAAAAGCCCGATTCTTGATGCGCGCGTACGTTGGGCGCTGGCCTTGGGGATCGACAGGGAAGCTATTGCGGAATACGTGATGGAGGGCGCGGCCATTCCTGCCGGCCAGTATGCTCCTGAAGGATCCGAAGGCGCGAGCCCGAACCTGAAGCCGATCCCCTACGATCCCGATCGCGCCAAGGAGCTTCTGGCGGAGGCCGGTTACCCGGACGGTTTCAAGCTTCGCTTCCACTCGACAGGCGATCGTTTTCCCAATGACGTCCAGGTCGCCGAAGCGATCGGCCAGATGTGGACCCGAATTGGGGTGGACACCGAGGTCGTGACGATGCCTGCCGGCATCTTCTATCGTCGCGGCACTTCGGGTGGACCCGACGGAACGCCTGAATTCAGCGTTCTGATGGCCGGTTGCTGCTCGAGCACCGGCGCAGCGATCACGCCCCTCATCGTGCTCATGGCGACGCGCGATGCGGAGAGGGGGCGCGGCAGCGCGAATCGCGGCCTCTACTCCAATCCGGAACTCGACGCCCTCCTGGACCAGGGCGTGAACGAGATGAATGACGAGAAGCGTGACGCCGTCATCGCCCGCGCCACGGAACTGGCGATTGAAGACATGGCCGTGATCCCTGTACACTTCCTCGTGAATACATGGGCCATGCGCAACGGCATCGACTGGCATCCTTCGATCGACGACGTGACCCTGCCGGCGCAAGCCGTCCGGGTGAACTGATCTCGGCCCTTTCCGCCTCAGGGGCGCCCTGAGGCGGAGTCCGGCTTGGCGCCGCGTGACCCGTGGCCCAAGCCGGCTTTTCGAACGCGCGCAAACCCGAATAGGCTGATCATGATCGCCTTTGTGCTTCAACGGCTCATTCAAAGCATCGCCATAGTCATCGCTATGTCGATCATTGTCTTTGTTGGCGTGACCGTCGTCGGCAATCCCGTCGACATGTTGATCAGTCCTGAGGTTTCACAGGCGGATCGTGAGCGTATTATTCGAAGTTTTGGCTTGGATCTTCCAATACATCAGCAATATTTTGTCTTCGCGCTGAGTGTTCTTCGGGGAGAGTTCGGTCAATCCTTTGTCTTCGGCGAGTCCGCTATAAAGCTGATCGTTCAACGTATGCCGGCAACACTGGAGTTGGCGACGACCGCGCTGTTGATCTCAATCATCATAGGTCTGCCGCTCGGCGTGCGTGCCGGTCTCAAGCCGGACTCGATTGCAAGCCGATTGACGATGAGCTTCTCGATCCTCGGCTTCAGCCTGCCGACCTTTTGGATCGGCATCATGCTGATGATGCTCTTCGCGGTCGTTCTCGGATGGCTTCCCGCGACTGGTCGCGGACCGACCGTCCTTTTTCTGGGCGTCGAAGTCAGCTTCCTGACCTGGGACGGCCTGCGCCACCTCATCCTGCCCGCAACGACGCTCGCGCTTCTGAAGGTGTCCTTGGTGATCCGCCTGGCGCGCGCGGGAACTCTTGAGGTCGTGCATCAGGATTATATCCGCACGGCCCGTGCAAAGGGCCTCAAGAACGACAGAATAGTTTTCGTGCACGTTCTCAAGAACATCATGATCCCGATCGTGACCATCATCGGCCTCGAATTCGGCCAGTTGATCGCCTTCTCCATCGTCACCGAAACGATTTTCTCGTGGCCGGGCATGGGCAAACTGATCGTCGATTCAATTCGCATGCTCGATCGCCCGATCATCGTCGCCTACCTGATGATCATCGTCGTTCTCATTACAGGCATCAATTTCATCGTCGATATCATCTACGCCATACTTGATCCCCGGATTCGGCACGAGGCCACGAAATGACTCAGTCGCCGCCAAGGTCCATCGCAGGCACGATCCCAAGCGCAGGCTCGGTCGCGCCTTCTCCCGACGCGCCAGGAGGGGGGGGCTTCCCGCGTTGGCGCAATCCCGCGAAAAATCGCCTGGTGCGGGCCTATTTCCAAAGCCCGGTGGCCGCCATCTCGCTTGTGATCCTCGTGATCATCGTGTTCTTGGCGACCTTTGCGCCATGGATCGCGCCGACCAACCCCTACGACCTCGGAACCGTTACGGTTGTGAATTCGCGATTGCCGCCGGGAGCGACTGCCCGGATCGGCGACACGGTCTTCCTGCTTGGCAGCGACGGGGCCGGCCGCGATCTTCTCAGCGCCATCCTGTACGGGCTGCGCACAAGCATCATCGTCGCCGCGGCGAGCACCGGGATCGCCGTCCTCATCGGCCTTTGGGTGGGGCTGCTCGCCGCCTATGTCGGCGGGCGCACGGACGCCGCGCTCATGCGGCTGGTCGATCTGCAGCTCAGCTTCCCCACCATGCTCGTCGCCTTGATGTTGCTCGCCATCCTGGGCAACGGTCTGGACAAGATCATAGCGGCGCTCGTCATCGTGCAATGGGCCTATTTCGCGCGCACCGCTCGAGCGGCGGCCCTGGTCGAGCGCGAAAAGGAGTACATGGAAGCCGCGCGCGGCCTCTATCTGGGGCACGGGCGAATGATCTTTCGCCATCTGATGCCCAATTCCATCGCCCCGCTCATCGTCGTCGCGACGATCCAGGCGGCGCACGCCGTGTCGCTCGAGGCGACGTTGAGCTTTCTTGGCCTTGGCCTGCCTCCGACGGAACCCTCGCTCGGTCTCTTGATCGCCAACGGTTTCAACTACGTCTTCAGCCTGCACTGGTGGATATCGCTGTTCCCCGGCCTCGCCCTTCTGCTCACGATCGTCGTGATGAATCTGGCCGGAGATCGGCTTCGCGACCTGCTCAATCCGAGGCTTCGCAAATGACCATGGACGACGGTGAGACGCCAATTCTGCAGGTCAGGGGATTGAGAACCTATTTCGAAACCGATCTTGGCGTAGGCAAGGCGGTCGACGATGTGAGCTTCACCCTGCGCCGAGGCCAGATCATTGGCCTTGTCGGCGAGTCCGGGTCGGGGAAATCGGTGACTGGCCAGTCCCTGATCGGCCTTGTCGATCGGCCGGGTCGCATCGTCGGCGGCGAGATCCTGTTCAAGGGCCGCGACATGGCGAAGTTGGCCCCGGAAGAACTTCGGCGACTGCGGGGCGATCGCATCTCCATCATCTTTCAGGACCCGATGACAACGCTCAATCCCGTATTGTCTATCGGGACCCAACTGATCGAGACCGTTCTCGCACACTATCCCAGCGTCACGCCGCAAAAGGCGCGCGAACGGGCGCGCGACATGCTGGGCAAGATGGGGATTCCGAACCCCGAAGAGCGGCTTGACGCCTATCCGCATCAATATTCCGGAGGGATGCGCCAACGCGTGGCCATCGCCATGGCGCTGATCAATGATCCTGAATGCGTGATCGCCGACGAGCCGACGACGGCGCTCGACGTCACGATTCAGAGCCAGATCGCTCATGAAGTGAAAGATCTGTGCCGCAACGCCGGTACGGCCCTCATCTGGATCACGCACGACCTTGGTCTTGTCGCGGCTCTGGCTGACGACATCTGCGTCATGTACGCAGGGCGCATCGTCGAGCGCGGACGCGTCGAAGACGTCCTCGGGAAGCCCCTTCATCCGTACACTCGCGGGTTGATGGACGCAGTGCCGTCCCGGAACAAGCGCGGCGTTCGTCTGTCGCAGATTCCCGGAAGTATGCCGCCACTCCTGGCGCTTCCCGGAGGCTGCGCATTCCATCCCCGCTGCTGGAGGGCGGATCAGAGCGATTGTCGCGTGTCGCCACCCGAGGAGAGCCCCAGGGAGGATGGAGGCGCCTTGCGGTGCCATCATCCACTGGAAGACTCAATAGTGATGGCGAGGTAGAGATGGAGCCGATCCTCGAATTACGCGACGTCGAAAAGGTCTTCACCTCCAATGTCGGCCTGATCAGACGGTTGACGGACGCCAGGGCGGCTCGCCTGGCGAAGGGCGTTCGCGCTGTAGACGGCGTCTCCTTTTCCGTTACGCGGGGCGAGGTCGTCGGTCTGGTCGGGGAATCCGGTTGCGGCAAGTCGACCCTCGGGCGCATCGCGGCGCGCCTGATCGCGCCGAGCGCAGGCGCCGTTCTTTACGAGGGAAAAAATCTCGCCGCGCTCCCCACAAGCGAGGCTCGCCGGATTGGGCTGCGCACCCAGATGATATTCCAGAACCCGTACTCGTCATTGAACCCGCGCATGCAAGTGCGCGACATCATCGGGGAGGCGGCGCTCGTTCACGGGATCGTCCCGCGGCGGGCCATTGCGGACTACGTTGACTCCCTGCTCGCGCAGGTAGGGCTCGATCCGGAATACGCGCTCCGCCTGCCGCACCAGTTCTCGGGCGGTCAGCGGCAGCGTATCGGGATAGCGCGGGCACTTGCCGTGAAGCCTGAGTTCCTCATCTGCGACGAAGCCGTCGCCGCCCTGGACGTGTCGATCCAGGCGCAGGTCTTGAACCTGTTCGCAGACCTGCGCGACAGCCTCGGGCTGACCTACCTCTTCATCAGCCACGATCTCGGCGTGATCGAACATATCTGCGACCGGATCGTCATCATGTATCTTGGGCGTATTGTTGAAATCGCCAAAACCGAAACACTGTTTTCCGCCCCCTGCCACCCTTACACCGAGGCGCTGCTGTCGAGCGTTCCGCGTTTCACCGGCGCGCGGGCGACCTTCCAGGCGGTCAAGGGCGAGATTCCGTCGCCGATCAACCCGCCGAGCGGCTGCCATTTTCATCCGCGTTGCCCGAAGGCGCAGGAGCGCTGCCGGGTAGAAGCCCCGGAATTGCGAACGATAAGGCCGGGCCAATTCGGAGCCTGCCACTTTCCGTCGTAAGGCGAGAGCGTCGTGTCGCGAAGTGGAGGTTACGAAGATAGCCTTAGACGGGCCTTGAGCGCCTCGCGGATGTGGTTGAGGGCGGCGCGATAGGCTCGATCGGGATCGCCTGTTCGCAGGCCTGCGATGATTTCCGCATGCTCGGAATAGGCTTTTTCTACGCGACCCTCTTCGACAAAGGTGGTCACCGGCAGAAGCGCAATCACATCATTTAAGTCATCAAGCGCCTGGTTGAGGTATCGGTTTTGGCCGGCGTCGTATAGCCTCACGTGAAACAAGCGGTTGAAATGCGCGGCGCGCGCCGGATCGCCTTCCGAGCGCCGGAAATCCTGGTTGATCTGCTCAAGATTTTCAAACTCGACCTCACACCCGCGCTGGGCTGCGAAACGGGCGGCAGTGGCTTCGAAATCTGCGCGCGTGGCGTAGAGTTCCAGAACCTGCTGCATGTTCAAGGTTGAGACTGCGAGGCCGCGTCCGCTCGCGCCTTCGACAAGTCCCTTTTCCTGGAGCCGACCCAAAGCCTCTCGAATCGGTGTGCGGCTCATCCCCAATCGCTTTGCGACCTCCTCCTCCCGCAACCGTTCTCCCGGGCGGTAGGAGCCGGCGCGAATGGCTTCAAGAATAAGCCGGTAGGCGTTCTGCCCCCGCGTGTTCAGGCTATCGCATACTTCTGAAGTCGCCATGCCGTCACTTTATCCGCGTTGTCGAGCGCGCACCATCGCCAATGTCGAGTTATCCGCGTTGTCGAGCTCGCCCCATCACCAACGTCGAGGCAAGGGAGTTGAAATTTTGTATTCAAATGTGTACAATTTTTTGGTCGTCCAACTAAGGGTACAATGCGGTGGAACGACTTCGGGACGATGGCTGTTGGAGGACCAGAAGCGCCGCTTTCGCGCGGCATGGTGCGTCGCGTGCAAACGAGATGCGGATATCGTCCGAGCGGAACGGGATCGTTGCCCGGCAGGGTTTCCCGGCCGATCGCCGGTAATCGCTCGACAGGCTTGTTAGTCAACTGTAAGAAAATGACGATTCAGCAAGTCTCTGTAAAAAATCACTGCTTCTAGTCGTGGAATTTTTATTTTATAATGGATGATATGTATTTCTTCCCCATCTTTACTTAAGATTGCTTGACGTCGAATTGTAAGTAGTGTATAATCAACACTTGCTACAAGCAAAAAAATTTGCTTGGGCTAATATAAATATGGCTGGAGTGGCGATGTACTACGATCCAATATTGGAAAACCATGGGATGCGCTACAATCCTTTCAAGGCTCTCGTGACTCCGCGTCCAATAGGTTGGATCTCGACTTTGGATAAGAGCGGCAATGCCAATCTGGCGCCCTACAGCTTTTTCAATGCAGTGGCGGCGGACCCGCCTTATGTCGTCTTCGGCGTTGGCGGACACAATGAAGAGAGGCCCCGGAAGGACTCGGCCGTCAACGCGGAAGAAACTGGTGAGTTCGTTGTAAATATTGTTGGCTTGGCCCATGCCGATCAGATGAACAGAACGGCGCATTGGGTTGATCCTGGAGTTGACGAATTCGAATTCGCAGGATTGGAAAAGGAGCCGTCAGTCAAAGTTGCTGTGCCGCGCGTCAAAGGCGCGCCTGCTCACCTCGAATGTATCTATGACAGAACGGTTTTGCTTCCGTCGCGTATAGACGGGTTTCCGAACAGCGTCGTGTTCGGAAGGGTCGTTGGTGTTCATATTGACGATTCTGTGATAAATGAAGATGGACGAGTGGATGTATTGTTATATCGTCCTGTCGCACGAATGGGGTATCTTGATTATACCTCAATCGGCCAGCTGATTCAGCTGGAAAAATACCAAATCTAGAGGAAGCATCAAATGACGTGAAGAAAATCATCTTCACGCGGAGGGGACAAATCATGCACAAATTAGTCAGATATCCAGTTTATGCGGCGGCGCTCCTGGTGGGGTTTGCGTCGCTCCCGGCCGCGCAGGCCCAGGAAGACCAGCTCCGTATCGCCTATATCGGCGGCACAACGTCGATCGATCCGCACTTTCATTCCGACACCTCGAATCTGGCCATTTCCCGCGCCGTGTTCGACGGGCTCGTGAATCCGGACGAAAACACGCGCCCGATACCCGGGCTGGCCGAAAGCTGGGAAATTATCGATCCGCGCACCTGGGAGTTCACCTTGCGCGAGGCGACCTTCCACGATGGTATGCCGGTGACCTCGGATGACGTCGCTTTTTCGTTTGAACGGGGCATGGATGTCGAGGACAGCCCGTCAGGCGGCTTCCGCAGGGTCCTGCAGGACAAGACGGTGAAAGTGGTCTCGGATCGTGTCTTCCGGATCGAAACCGAGGAGCCCGCGCCGACGCTGCTCGAAGATCTGTCCAACTTTGCGATCGTCTCGCGCAAGCATTCAGAAGGCGCGACCCGCGAAGACTTCAATGCCGGCAGGGTGACGATCGGCACAGGCCCCTACAAGTTTGTAGAGTGGATCCCGGGTGACCGGGTCGTGCTGGAGCGCTTCGATGATTACTGGGGGGAAAAGCCCGATTTCGCCCGGGTCGTCATGCGTCCCTTCGAGTCTGGGCCGACCCGCGTAGCCGCTCTCCTGTCCGGGGATGTGGACGCTATCGATCAGGTGCCCACGACCGATCAGGCGATGCTGCGCGAGAACCCCGATATCCATGTGGCGCAAACGCCTTCCAAGCGGATCATGTATATTCACATGGACAGCTACCGCGAAGAGACGCCGCATGTGACGGCGCATGACGGCAGCGCAATCGACAATCCGCTTCGTGACAATCGCGTGCGCTGGGCTCTCGCATTGGCGATCGATCGGCCGTCCATCGCCGAGTTCGTCATGGAGGGAGCTGCGGTGCCCGCCGGGCAATACGCACCTCTGGGCATGGAAGGGGCGAGTGAAACCCTCGAGCCGATCCCCTTCGACCCTGATCGCGCGAAGGCCCTGCTGGCCGAAGCAGGTTATCCCGACGGCTTCAAGTTGACCTTCCATTCCACGGGGCAGCGGTATCCGAACGACGTTCAGCTCGCCGAAGCCATCTCGCAGATGTGGAGCAGGATCGGCGTCGACACCACTCTCGAGACGATGCCTGGGGCGGTGTTCTTCCGACGTGGCAGCACGGGGGGGCCTGATGGCACGCCGGAGTTCAGCGTCATGATGGCTGGCTGCTGTGCAAGTCCGGGTGGCGCGATAACGCCGCTGAATGTGCTCATGGGAACGCGCGATCCTGACAGCGGGCGCGGGAGCGCAAACCGTGGACGTTACTCCAATCCCGAACTCGACGAGCTGATCGGGCAGGCCCTTACGGAAATGGATGACGTCAAGCGTGATGCGATCATTCAGCGCGCCAGCGAGGTCGCCGTTGCGGATATGGCCGTGATCCCGGTGCACTTCCTCCTGAACACCTGGGCCTCCAGAGGCGATGTGGTTTGGCAGGCGACCTTGGACGACACGACCGTTCCGACCCGCGCTACAAAGAAGTAACGAAGCAAGGGCGACGTGTCGCGAAGACGGTGGAGAATTGAAGGCGGTGTAATCTCCGGGTGAATCCACCCACCCGAACCGGCGGCGGTAACTGCCGGGGAGATCGCGCCGTCAGCCGGTCTACGCAACGCCAACGCCGACGCTACAGTGCGTCGGCGTTGGCTTGTGACCCCATCCGATGGCGGTCGCAAGCTCTTCCACGAACATCCGCCTTGAGAACGAGGCTCGGTTCATGGAAGAGCTTGCGGCCGACATCGATTCGAGGGGGCGGATAATGCGCGGTTTTCCGGCTCAGAAGCGGCCGCAATCCACCTTCATGCGATCGCCTGTGATGCTGGACGACGCATCGCTTGCCAGGAAAAGGGCGGTGGCCGCGACCTCCTCAGGCTCCACCCATCGGCGAAGGGCGGCGACGTCGGTATAGTTCGACTTGATGATCTCTTCGGCCGATCGTCCTTCAGCCGCCGCACGGCGGGCGATGACGCGCTCCATGAGTTCGCCGTTGACCGCGCCCGGGCAAAGCGCGTTCACCCTTACATTGGCGGGCCCGACCTCGCGGGCCACGGCTTCGGTCAGGCCGATGATCGCGAATTTGCTCGCAGAATAGGCGCTGCGCATCGGATAGCCCGTCAGCCCCATCAGCGAGGACATGTTGATGATCGATCCCGACCGTTGCTGCGTCATGATCTGGGCGGCGACCTTGAGGCAGTTGACGACGCCGAGAACGTTCACCTCGAAACATTCGCGCCAAGCGTCCAGATCGACATCGGCGATCGGGGCGATCGGTCCGCTCTGGCCGGCATTGTTGACGAGGACATCAATGCGGCCTGATAGCTCTAGTGCCTCGCCGAACAGGTTTTCGACATCCTCGATGCGGGTTACGTTGCACAACACGGCCTTGCCGCCGATCGCGGCGGCGACGGGATCGAGCGTTTCGCGGCTTCGCCCGGCGAGCACGACCTGCGCGCCCGCCTCGGAAAAGGCCACGGCGATCGCCTTTCCTATGCCGGTTCCCGCGCCGGTGACGATCGCGGTCTTCCCTTCGAGAGGCTTATGCGCGTTCATGGCGTCCTCAATGCTGGTTTGTCGAATTGGAGCTGCCGGGCGCGAACCGGGCCGGATCGAAGAGCGGCAGTTCGGGTTCGCGTCCGAGGATCAGGTCTCCCATCAACCTTCCGATATAGGGGCCGATGGTGAAGCCTCCGCGCACGCAGCCGAGCACGAAAGCGTTCTCGACCCCGGGAAGGCGCCCCGCCAAAGGGTAGAAGTCGGGAACGTGGGCCTCGTAACCGGTCCACGATCGCAGGAGTCGGCGGTTGGCGATTCCGGGCGCCACGTGGCGGGCGAGGCGCAGATTGGTGAGAAGCGTGTTGGCGTTGACCTCGCCGCGCCCTTGCGCCGGGCGGCCTGTTCCCTGCCACCC
Organism: Salinarimonadaceae bacterium; assembly: GCA_007693435.1. Classification (GTDB taxonomy): domain Bacteria; phylum Pseudomonadota; class Alphaproteobacteria; order Rhizobiales; family Beijerinckiaceae; genus Saliniramus. Next base: position 23,391 of record REDO01000118.1, read on the forward strand.
GCCGCCGATGAGAATGCAGCCGTTGCTCTTTTGTTTGAGCGACAGCAATCCCGTCGCATGTCCGATGATCGAGCCGATGACCGGCGGGCCTGGTTCCGTGACCGAGACCGTATTGACCCTAACGGTGATCGGCAGGTGGCTGCCAAGCATCGGCAGGAGGTCGCCGAGCCAGGCGCCGGCGGCCAGAAGGAGCCGCTTCGCCCGGATCGTCCCGCTTTTCGCACGCAGGACGAAGTCGCCCTTCTCGCGCGTGATGTCCATGACCCCATCACGCTCGCGAAAGGCGACGCCGGCCTCGCGGAGCATGTGGCGGTAATACACGCCCATCAGGCTCGAATTGGCGTCGCCGTCTTCTTCGCAATAACTTGCCGCGACGACGGAGCGCGACAGTCCCGGCTCCTTGTCCGCGACTTCGTTCAGCGAGACCATCCGGATCGGCGCGCCCGCTTCGCGCTTGAGCGCCATGCGTTCGGTCAGGAATTCCGCCTCCCGCTCGGTGAAGGCGAGCGTATATCCGCCGATGCGTCTGAAGCCGACGGCTTTGCCCGCTTCGCGCCAGATCGCATGGCTTTTCAGCGCATATGGCATCAGCTTCAGGCGTTTGATCTGAAGCGAAAGCGTTCCGGCGTTGACCCCAGAGGCCCCCGAGCCGATCGCCCCCTGTTCGATCACGATGGTGTTCAGACCGCCCCCGCAGGCGTGGATCGCCGCGGCGCATCCCATGATGCCGCCGCCGACGACGGCCAGATCGTAGCGTTCGCCCGTCATTGTGGAGACGCTTCCGGAAAGGGGATGTCAGAGTAGTCGAAGTCGCCGACGATTTGGTCGATCGATACGGGGCGCAGCGGCGAGCGCCCGGTGGCCTGGCCGATTTCCGCGCGGTGCGCGCCAGTCAATACGGCGATCAACGCCCCGACCGGCTCGGCGCAGATGCGCCCGCCGCAACTGCCCATGCCGCAACGGGTCGCGACCTTCACGTCGTCGAGGGTGGCGCAGCCTTCGCGGATCGCGGCCTCGATCGCGCCCTTGCTCACCCCCTCGCAGCGACAGATGAGCGTTTCGTCTTTCGCCCAATTCGAAGCTCCCCTTCGCGGCGTGGCGATTTTCGTCATGGCGCGACCGAAGATCGTCTTTCCCGCCAACGCCGCGCGTGCGCGTGCTGCTTCGCGATCATGCCCGGCGACGGCGCTGTCGCCTCTGTCGCGCGCAAGGGCGCGAGCGGCGATCCGGGCCGAAAGGGGCGCCGCGGCCGCACCGACGACGCCCGCAGCATCGCCGCAGACGTAAAGGCCCGGAACGCTCGTGCGGCCCTCGGCATCCGTGCGCACGACCCAGCCGCCCTTGTCCGGATCGAATTCATGGTCGGCGCGTAACAGGCGCGTCACGTCGTTGGACGGGATCAGGCCGTAGCCGATACAGACCGCATCCGCTTCGACAGTTTCCGACGCGCCTTCCGTCTGATCCCAATCCGGCGACAGCGGGCCGATTGTCACGCGTTCGACCTTTCCATCGCCGGCGATTTCGCGCAGGCCATGGCCATAGCGGAGCGGGACCCCGGATATGGCCAGCCGGGCGAGCCAGCCCGCGCCGCGCATTGCGAGAGCGGGTGCGTACAGGACCTGTGGCGCAACACCGACCCAATCGCGACGACGCGCGGCATCGACCAGGCGAACGACAGTGCCGCCGAGCTGGCGTATCTCGTTGGCGACGAAGGGCAGGAGCGGCCCGGAGCCCGCCACCACGACGCGCCGGCCGGGAAGAACCTTGTGGGTCTTCAGAAGGATAGTCGCCGCTGCGAGACCGATCACTCCGGGTAGCGTCCAGCCGGGGACTGGACAATGGCGCTCGATCGCCCCGGTGGCGACGATCAAGCTCGGCGCGCGAAACCGCATCGGACCGTCCGGTCCGAGGGCGTGGACCTCGAAATCGCGGGTGATGTGCCAGACGCGATGCTCGAAGGCGCAAACGACGTCGGCTTCGCCAAGTCGTCGGCGAAGCTCGCGTCCCTCTCCCTTGTCGCCGTGTTCATGATCAGGCGCGCGATAAATCTGTCCGCCGGCCGCATGTTCCTCATCGATGAGGAGCACGCGAAACCCGAAGGAGGCGGCGGTCATGGCTGCTTCCGCCCCCGCCGGACCGGCGCCCAGGACGATCGCGTCCCAATCTTCCCTCATGGCGCGCGCTCCGCGACGAGGCCCTCGAAAATCCTCAGCCGGCAGGCCTCGACCTTGCGGCCTTCGAAGATCACGACGCAATCCTGGCAGATTCCCATCATGCAGAACGCGCCGCGCGGCTCTCCGCGCACAGGCTCGTCTCTGAGATGACGTTGTCCGGCGGCGAGGAGCGCGATCGCCAACGGTTGATTATCGCGTCCGCGATAATGCGTCCCGTCGAAGACGAAGCCGACCTGTCGCGCCGCTCCATCTGATTCCTGCCGCTCCTGTCCCATGGGATCAGCGCCGCTCCTGATCGGGGAGGAGATCGAGAGCCCCGAGCGTCGCCCGAAGTTTGGCCGCCTCCTGCTCTCCGAGAGGAAGAATCGGTTCGCGCGGAAATCCCGCGGGAAGCCCGATCATGCTCAAGGCGGCCTTCAGCGATGAAGGCCAGGTGCCGGTTCCCATCAAGGTCTGATAGATGACGGTGAGGCGATGATGCAGTTGTTCATAGGCCGCATCCGGAGCGCCGCGCCCGATCTCCATGATCGCCCCGGCCTCGCGCCCCAGCAGCTCCGGTCCCGTCGCGATGAAGCCCGCCGCTCCCAGAGCGATGCCGGGAAGGATGTAGTGCGAGGGCCCGACCATGACCGCGAGGCGATGCTTGAGGCGGTTGAGCAGATGGCTGTGCTTGAAGAAATCCCGGCTGGATTCCTTGATGCCGATGATCGGAGCGACATCCAGCAACGCTTCGATATCGTCGACGGAAAGGTCGATGACGGCCCGGCGGGGCGAATTATAGGCGACGATCGGAATATCGACGCTGGCGGCGAGCGCCTCGAACCGGCGCAGCAATTCGTCGCGAGTCGCCTTCATCACATATGTCTGCGGCATCACCAGAACCGCCTCGGCTCCGGCGTCGCGCGCGATCTGCGCATAGGCGATCGTCTGTCGCGCGCTCGGAGCGGTGGCGCCCATCATGACGGGCGCCCGCCCGGCCGAACGATCGACGGCGATGCGCGTCAGGCGCTCACGCTCGCCGCCGTCGAGCGCCCAGCTCTCGCCGTTGTCGCCGGCCACGCAAATGCCGCGCGCGCCGCAATCGATCATGTGGTCGACAATGGCGAGGAAGGCGTCTTCCAGGATCGTTCCGTCCTCGGAAAAGGGGGTCACGATCGCCGGCACGAAGCCGCCAAGTGTTTCTCGGGTCAGTTTCGCCATTGTCGCAATTCCTTTATTCGATGTCTTTGACGTCGGCCCGGTAGATGCCCGCATTCTGCGCATCGATGATGTAGAGCGCGCCGCCGTCCGGGCTGAAAGCGCAAGCGGTGGTCCAGTCGCCGCCCGGGGTGCGGATATCGGCGAGGAGATCGCCGTACCGATCGAACAGATAGGCGCGCCCGGCCTGGGCCTGGGCCACCGCGAGACGTCCCGCTCCGTCGACCGCGAGCCCGTCCGGTCCCAGTCCCCCGGAAAGCTGGATGTGAACGCCCGCCATCGGAAAGACCGGATCGGGCGCGCGCGCGAGGATCGACCAGATGGCGTTGGCGCGCGTCACGGCGATGAGGACGCGGCTTCCGTCGGCGCTGAGGGCGACGCCGTTGGGGTAGGGGATATTGGCGAGGACGAGGCGGGGCTCCGTGGCTCCCGCATCGAGGCGAAAGAGCCGCCCGGTCGGGTCGGAGAGGCTGGAGCGCCCGGGATCGGTGAACCAGATATCGCCGTTGGCCGCCACGGCCAGATCGCCGAGGCCGCGAAACGGTTCGGCGTTCACCCCGGAGCACAACGGGCGCAGCGAATCGTCCGCCGGATCGAAGAGCAGCACGCCCCTGCGATGATCGGCAATGGCGAAACGCGTCTCCCCGTGACGGCGGATGGCGTGAGGCTCGCCATCATAGGCGAAGGCCTGCGTCCAGCCTCCATCGGGTTCGATGCGGAAAATCCGGCCATAGGGAACATCGACGAGCCACAGGCGACCCTGAGCGTCGAAACATGGACCTTCGAGAAAGGAATGCAGGCGTTGCCCGGGGCGCGTGACCCGCACCCATTCCGTCGGTTCGCCGCAATGATGCAGCGATTCCGGGAGCCTGGTGAAGAGCTCGGCCCGGATGATGCGCGTGCTGGCCATCATGCGACGACGCCCTCCTCGCGCAAGGCTTCGATCTCACCGGACGCATAGCCGAGTTCGCGCAGGATCTCGTCGGTATGCTCTCCGAAATAGGGAGGCGGGCGATCTATCGCCGGGCCGTCCGAAGAATAGCGGAATCCGGCGACCGGGACATGAACCGGGGAGGCGCCTTCAATTCTGGCCGGCAGCGGCTGAAGGAATTCGCGCTCGGCGATGTGTGGCATGCGCGCGGATTCGGAAAGACCGCGCACGCGCTCAGCCGGAACGCCGATTCCGTGGAAGAACTCCTCCCATTCCGCAGCGGTTCGGCCAGCAAGGATTTCCGCCAGCCGGGCTCTCATGGGCTCTGCATTCGCCCAAAGCTGGGGCCAGCCTTCGAGGGCGGCGAAGCGCGGTTCGCCGAGGGCCTCCCACATGCGCCGGTTCTGGCGCGTATTGAAAGCCCCGATCATGATCTGCCCGTCGCTGGCGTCATAGACGTCGATGCCCGCCTCCTTCGGACGTTTTTCCTTCGGTCCCTCATAGAGCGAAGCCGCCACCTCCGGAGCCATCAGGATCAGCGCCGTGTCGAACATGGCGCAATCGATTCGCTGTCCCGTTCCCTCCCGCTCTCGTTGCAACAGGGCTGAGGCGATGGCGAAGGCGGCGTTCATGCCGGTGGCGTAATCGACGATCGAGGCCCCCGTCTTTTTCGGAACCCCGGCGGAGCCCGCGTTCTGGGACATCAGTCCCGAGGCGGCCTGAATCACGTTGTCATAGGCGTTGGTCGCCGCGCGCTCGCCGCTTTGCCCGAAGCCCGTCACCGAGCAATGAATCAAGCTCGGCTTGCGGCGACAGAGTTCGTTCGCGTCGAGGCCAAGCGACGCCAGCGCGCCCGAGCGATAGTTTTCCACGAGAACATCGGCCGTATCCACCAGTTCGAGAAGGATCGCGCATCCCGCTTCGGAGCGAAGATCAAGGCCCATGGCGCGCTTGCCGGCGCTCTGCGTCTGAAAGGTGATTCCGATGCCGGCCGCGTTGAGGTTGACGTCAGGCCCGCGTCCGCGCGCGCAATCGGGATTGTCCGGCGGCTCGATCTTGATGACGTCGGCGCCCATCAACGCGAGCTGGTACGTGCAGAATGGTCCCGCCAGCACGTGTGTGAGGTCCAAAACTCTGATCCCCTCCATCGACCGCGTCATCGCCTTTCCCTCTTCATTCACAGCTACAAGACACGGTCCTGAGGCTTGTTTTCTATATCGTCATATGTTTTATATATCAACACTCATTCTGTTTCCGAAGTGGATCGACATGCTCGGCGATATCTTCACCAACAGGGCCAGTTCGGTTCTGCATCGAGACCTGCGGAATTCGCCGCCGCTGGTGCGCCGGGGAGACGGCCCCTATCTGATCGGCGCCGACGGGAAGCGTTATCTCGACGCATCCGGCGGTGCGGCCGTATCCTGCCTCGGACATTCCGATCCGGTCGTCGCCGAGGCGATTCGCGCTCAGGTCGATGATCTTGCCTATGCGCATACCTCGTTCTTCACCAATGAACCCTCCGAAGCTCTCGCCGCCAGACTCATAGAACTCGCGCCCGAGGGCTTTGGCGAGGGGCGGGTGGCGTTCCTCGGAAGCGGGTCGGAGGCCATGGAAGCGGCGCTCAAGCTCGCGCGCCAATATTTCGTCGAGATCGGGCAGCCGCAGCGCTCGAAGTTCATCTCTCGCCGCATGAGCTATCACGGCAACAGCCTTGGAGCGCTTGCCGTAGGCGGGCATGAGGGCCGGCGCGCCCTTTACGCCCCACTCCTGATCGAGACGCATCAGATCGCACCCTGCCATGCCTACCGGTTTCAGGAAAAGACGGAGACTGCCGAAGCATACGGCAAAAGGGTCGCCGCTGAACTCGACGAGGCGATCACGCGGCTCGGGGCGGACACTGTCGCCGCCTTCGTCGTCGAGCCGATCGCCGGCGCGACGCTTGGTTCCGTCCCTCCCGCGCCGGGTTATCTGCGGCATATCCGCGAAATCTGCGACCGCCACGGCGTCCTGCTGATAGCCGATGAGGTGATGTGCGGGATGGGGCGGTGCGGGGCGATGTTCGTTTCCGAGCAGGAGGGGATCGTTCCCGACATCATTACGATCGCCAAGGGGCTGGGCGCCGGATATGTGCCGATCGCCGCCGTTCTCGCGCGCGAGCGGATCGTGAACGGGCTGATGGAGGGTTCAGGACAATTGTCGCATGGCCACACTTACATGAGCCACGCGATTTCCTGCGCCGCAGGGCTGGCCGTGATCGAGAAGGTCAGTTCCGCCGCGATGCTGGCGCGCGTCAACACTCTCGGGCGGCGCTTGCAGGAAAGCCTCCTGGAGCGGTTTTCCGGCCACCCTCATGTCGGCGATATTCGCGGGCGCGGCCTGTTCTGGTCGCTCGAACTCGTCCTTGACAGGGCGACTAAGGCGCCTTTCGCGGCCGAAAATAGACTGGCCGGCCGCATCAAGGCGCAGGCGCAGCGACATGGTTTGATCTGCTATCCCTCCAGCGGAACCGCCGACGGACGCAATGGAGACCATGTCCTTCTTGCTCCGCCTTTCATTATCGAGGAATTCCATATCACCGAAATCATCGACAAGCTCGAAGCTGCATTGAAATCCAGTCTGAAATCACTGTCCCTTGCGGCTTGATCGGCAACGAAAAAATTCCAACACAGTCGAGAGGGCGCAATGAGCCGCAAGACGATCATCACCTGCGCTGTGACCGGCAATCTCACCACGCGCGAACAGCATCCCCGCGTGCCGATCACGCCGGAGGAAATCGCGAATGCGGCGGTTGAGGCAGGACGGGCCGGAGCTGCGATCGTGCATCTTCATGCCCGTGACCCGAAGACGGAAAAGGGCTCGATGGATCTCGGCCTTTTTCGAGAAATCGTGGATCGCATTCGCGACAGCGGCTCGGATGTGGTGGTCAATCTCTCGACCGGGGAGGGCGGGCGCTTCGTTCCCGACCTCGAGGAGCCGCGCAACGCCGCCCCCGGAACGACGCTGGCGCCGCCCGAGCTCCGGGTAGCGCATGTCGCCGCGCTAAAGCCCGAAATCTGCACTCTCGATCTCAATACCATGTATTCGGGCACGGCTGTCGTCATCAATACGCCGCGCAATGTCGAGATCATGGCCAAGGTGATCCGGGAAGCCGGCGTCCTGCCCGAACTCGAGATATTCGACAGTGGTGATCTTCACCTGGCCAAGGACCTTCTCGCGCGCGGCGTGCTCGCCATGCCGGCGATGTTCCAGATCGTGCTCGGCGTCCGTTATGGTGCGCCCGCCAATCCGGAAACCCTGTTCTATCTGGCTTCGCAATTGCCGCAGGGCTGCGTCTGGGCCAGTTTCGGCGTTGGCCGGCACGAATTTCCGATGCTGGCGCAGTCCTGGCTGCTCGGCGGCCATGTGCGTGTCGGGCTTGAGGACAATGTCTATATCAGCAAGGGCGTGCTTGCTCGCGACAACGCGCAACTCGTTGAAAAGGCCGTCACGATCGTCGAAAATCTCGGCGGCGCGATCGCCACGCCCGATGAAGCGCGCGCTATCCTCGGCCTTCGGACGCAAGCATGATCCGACAGTGATCTATGGCGCGGGGCGATGATAGCCGAGCTTGGCCGAAATGTGCCTCGCGGCGGCGACGACCTCGTTCCGGTAGCGCCCTTCCATTTCGGCAAGGTTGAATGCGGAATCGGGGCCGGAGATGTTGATCGCCGCGACGACCTTGCCGGACTTGTCGATAATCGGCGCAGAGACCGAACTTCCGCCCTTTTCCAACACGCCGCGGCTGACGACGTAGCCGTTAGAAAGCGCTTCGGAAATACGCGCCGCGAGACTGGCCACGTCGCGTGGCGTCTGGTCTGTCAGGGGGCGGAAAGTTTGCCCGAGAAACAACTGATGCAACGCGCTGGCGGACAGGTCCGCGAGCAAGATCCAGCCCATCGGGGAGGCGTAGGCGGGCACGCGCGAACCGACGTTCATGTTGCTGAGGAAGCCGGAGCGGGTCTGCACGCAGGCAAGATAGAGAACGTCGCGCTCGTCCCGGATCGCCAGATGCGCCGAGACGCCCGTTGAATCGCGCAGCAATTCGAGATCGGGCCGGGCCAGTTCGATGATGTCTTTCGAGGCGAGATAGGCAAAGCCGATATTCAGGACGCGCGGCCCGAGCGTCACAAGACGCGTGTTCTCGGTCTCATGCAGAAAGCCCATATGACGAAGCGTGTAGATCAGCCGGAAAACGGACGATCGGGACAGCCCCAGTTCGTTGGCGATTTCGGCGATCGCCAGAGGCCGTCCGGCGGCGGCGACGATCTCGAGCACGCGCAGTCCGCGCTGCAGCCCCGGTACGAAGTAGCTTGCGTGGTTCTTGTGAACCGCTTCAGGAGCGGCGTTCCCGGTTGCGGAATCGTTCTCGGGGAGGTTGCGGTCAGGGATATTGGCTTTGGGTTTCAGTTTCATATTCAAATCGCCACTTTGCCCGCACATATTGCACATGTTTATCCGAAACGCCATCGCCCGCCGATGAAGGGCGGGCTCCCGCGCCTCCTCCCAGGCTGAATGAGTGAACGAAACATCGTTCCATTCGCTTTATGTGGCTGAGCGTTTTCGATCAATCGACCCAAACTGATCGCGTCGGTCGCGGTCGCCGGAAAAGTACGGCGCGACCAACTTTAGGGCATTGACAGAGCATGGCTCGAAATTTATCGTTTGATATATAAAATACTGGTTGATATAAGAACGCTTATAGGCGTGCCGTTGAGTGATGCTCGAAAGCATCCGTCGGCGAGGGGTGACGACAGAATTGGAGGAACGCATGAAAACCAAGTTCAATGTCCTGCTCATGTGTGCGGCTGCGACTGCGCTCATGACCAACGCGTCCACGCTGGCCGTGGCTCAGGACCGCACGCATCCGGCAATCACGATCGTGTCGGGCGGCCCCACGGGCGCATGGTATCCGACGGCGGCCATGGTCGCGGAAATCGTGAACGCCAGCTATCAGGGCCAGCCCGTGAACATCAGCCCCGGCAAGGGCGCCATCAGCAACCCGCTGGTCGTTGGAAGCGGCGAGATGGAGGTCGGCATCTCGTTCGGTCCGTTCCTGCGCCTCGCTTATGAGGGCCAGAACGAAGTCTTCGACATGCCGGGCTTCAGCGAGTTGCGTTCGATCGGCAATATCGGCGTGAACACCTTTCATGTGATCATGGGCGAAAACGTCGATCCCGACATCTTCGAGAAGCTCAAGGACGGAGAGCGCGTCTCCTTCGGCATCGGCGCCGTCGGCTCCTCCACGCATTTCGCGGTCGACAAGTTTCTCCAGAATTACGGCGTCGATTACGCCACGCTCGAGGCGAACGGCAGCACGCTGCTCAGCGGCGCATCGCAAAGTCAGACGGACGCTTATCAGAACCGTCAGATTGATGTGTATTTCAACACGATCGGCATCAATTCTTCGGTGATTCAGGAGGCCGTGACGTCGCGAAACTCGGTTCTCTACGACATTCCGGAACATGTGCGCCAGAACATGGTCGACGAGCTTGGCTACATCCACTCGGTCATCCCCGCAGGCACCTATCCGCGTCAGACGGAAGACGTGAACACGGTCGACCTCTCGACGATCTTCTTCACGCGCGCGGATGTCAGTGAAGAAATCGTCTACGAAATCACCAAGGCGATGGCGGAAAACAAGGAGCGCCTGGTTTCGGCGTTCGCCGGCTTCGCCAGCTGGGAGCCCGAGCAGCTCGCCGTCGGCACGGCGATCCCGCTGCATCCCGGCGCGGAACGCTACTACAGGGAGCGCGGCTGGCTCTGATCGGTTTTCCCGGCGGGAGACTTCTTCCAGTGCCGGGATTATTCGAACGACGACTGGCAGCCCGAGCGCTTGGCGTTCGGGCTGTTGTCTGACGGGCCCGCCGGAACCGGCCGCATTCGTTCGGAGCTTGTTCCCGGAGAATGGGCCGCCCTTGTGGGCTAGACTATGCTTACCCGATTGATCGGCCCGGTGGCGAAGTTGCGAGCGGCGCACCTCTCCACCCTGAATTCGGGCCTGAATGCGGAGTCGAAGGCAAATGGTGTCCGACCTGAAACCGCTCCAGGAAGCCGTGGCCAACGATCCGGATTCCCTCCGCCAGCGGATTTATCCGCGCGAACAGGCGCAATTGTCCGGCCCCCTCCTATGGATCGTCACCGCCGCCGGCGTCAGCCTCGCGCTGTTCACGCTCTATATGGCGTTCACGATCACGATCGGTGAAGTGCGCACGCGCTCGGCGCACCTTGCCGTGGTGGTGCCGCTGATCTTTCTGCTCTATCCGATCGGCCGCAAGGAAGGCCGTCCCTTCCCGGGCCTGTTCGACTTTATCGGCGCAATCGCCGGGCTTGCGGCGTTCGCCTGGGCCTTCTACAGCGCCGATCGCTGGCTGAGGCGTTTCGTCGGTTTCCATCCGGTCGAGACCCCGGATCTCGTGATGGGCATCATCGCCATCGTCGTCGTGTTCGAGGCGACGCGCCGGACAGTCGGTTCGACGATCGTCTTTCTGAATCTCTTCTTCATGACCTATGCGATGACGGGCCCTTATTGGCCCGGAATCTTCGAACATCGCGGCGTCGCCTTTCACCGCCTTATTGAGATGCTCTACATGGATACTGAGGGCATGTTCAATTTCATCATGGGAATTATGGCGACGTTCCTGTTCACCTTCTTGATGTTTGGATCATTCCTCAGGGTGAGTGGCGGCGACAAAATCTTCACCGACTTCGCCCTCGCCGTCGCTGGAGCCAGGCGAGGCGGGCCGGCAAAGGTTGCGGTGATCGCCAGCGCTTTCATGGGCATGCTTTCGGGCAGTTCGATCAGCAACGTCCTGACCTCCGGCGCGCTGACCATCCCGATGATGAAGAAGACCGGTTTCAAGCCGCATACCGCAGCCGCGATCGAGACCACCGCCTCGCTCGGAGGGGGGCTGATGCCGCCGCTGATGGGCACCGGAGTGTTCATCATGGCTTCGTTCACGGGCGTGCCGCTCCTGACGATCCTCGCCTATTCGCTGGTTCCGGCGATCCTGTATTTCATGTCGATTTATTTCTACGTCGACATCAAGGCCCGCAAATACGACCTTAAGGGGCTGCCCAAGGCGGAGCTGCCAAGCGTCCGGCATACGCTCAAGACGGGCTGGCATATCTTCTTGCCGGTCTTCGTTCTCATCGGCATGTTGATCGCCGGCTATACCCCATTTCTGGCGAGCGGCGCCTGCGTCGTGATGATCTTTTTCGTCAGCTTCCTCCGTCGGGAAACGATGATCGGCCCGCGTCGCCTCGTCATCGCGCTAGATGGCAGCACACGCATCGCGATAACGCTGTCGGCGCTGCTTTGCAGCGCCGCGATCATCTACAATGTCACTGTGGAAACCGGGCTTCTCGTCAAGGTCTCCTCGGTGATCCTGTCATTTTCGTACGGATCGGCCTTCATCGCGATCGTGCTCGTTGCGCTGATGTCCTATGTGCTCGGAATGGGCCTTCCGGTGACTGCGTCGTATGTCATCATCGCCGCGCTCGGCGGGCCTGCGCTAGGCGAGCTCGGCATTCCCATTCTCGCAGCGCACCTCATCATCTTCTGGCTGGCGCAGGATTCGACGATCACGCCGCCGATCTGCATGACGGCGTTCGCGGCTGCGCGGGTCGCCGAAGCGCCGCCCATGCGCACGGGCTGGGAATGTGTGATGATCGCCAAAGCGCTCTACATCCTGCCCTTCATGTTCGCCTTCGGCAGCCTTTTGTCGGATTCCATATTTGAACTTCTCTATGACGCGGCCTGTCTTGGAGTGATGTTCGCGCTGATGCCCGTCGCCTTCGAAGGCTACCTGTTCCGCACGCTGCGGCCCTTGGAACGCGTAGCGGTCGGCGTCACGGCGCTCCTCTGGCTGATGGCGGCGGTCGGAACGGCGGCTGACGGGGTTCCGTGGCTCGTCGCGGCCCTTGTGTCCAGCGTCGCCCTATTCGCTTTCTTGCGACATGGCGATCGTCGGGTACCCGCTTAGATCGGGCCGCCTCGCAGCGACCGACAGCCACCGCTTGAACTGATGGGCGGTTGACCTGACGCCGGGTTCCTGGACGGCTTTTGCGGAAAATCCCAGTTAAGCAGACGGTCCGCGGACGGAGTTTTCGTCACGACGCGCGAAGTTGCATGGTCGGACGAGAGTGAACCGATTGAGTTTTCGGCAGAGTAAGCTA
>REDO01000144.1 GCA_007693435.1 Salinarimonadaceae bacterium
GCGGCCTTGGCCTTGCCGATCTCCTTCGAGCGGGCGTTGCGCGTCTCCTGCGCGGCCTGCAACTCGCCGATGATCGCCTTGCGGCGCTCGTCCATGGCCAGCAGGCCGGCGGATTCGGGAGGCAGCCCCCTGCGGCTCAGGCCGGAATCGAAGGCTTGTGCGTCGTCGCGGATCGCGCGGATGTCGTGCATGGGTCGCAATATCTCGGCGCCGGGGTCAGTGCGGCGCCGAGACGGAGCGAACGCCCTAGCTCTGCGCCTCGCGGGCGGCCTCGGCTTCCGCCCGCTTCTTCTCCACCATGCGGACGGCGAAGATACTCGCCTCGTAAAGAAGCAGCGTCGGGACCGCAAGGGCGAACTGGCTGATGATGTCCGGCGGCGTCGAGATCGCCGCCACGATGAAGACGAGCACGACCGCGTATTTGCGCTTCGCCTTGAGGAAGGCCGAATCGATCAGCCCGGCGCGGGCGAGAAGCGTGAGCACGACGGGCAGCTGGAAGCAGATGCCGAAAGCGAAGATCAGCGTCATGATCAGCGAGAGATATTCGCCGACCTTGGGCAGGAACTCGATCGTCGGTTGCCCCTCCACGGCGAGTTGCTGCATGCCCACAGAGAAATACATCAGGAGCGGCATCGCCACGAAATAGACCATCCCCGCCCCGAGCCCGAAGAGCACCGGCGTCGCGACGAGGAAGGGGATGAAGGCGTCGCGTTCATTCTTGTAGAGGCCCGGCGCCACGAACTTGTAGATCTGGATGGCGATGACGGGGAAGGCGAAGAACGCCGCCCCGAAGAAGGCCACCTGCAGCTGCGTGAAGAAATACTCGAGGCCGTGGGTGTAGATCAGTCGCGCCAGCTCCGGAGAGCCGACGGCCTGCACATACGGGTTGACGAGGACGTTGTAGATTTTGCCCGCGAAGGCGAAGCAGACCACGAACATGATCACGAACGCGATCATCGCATGGATGAGACGCTGGCGCAGTTCGATGAGGTGTTCGATGAGAGGCGCGCGGGAGGCCTCGATCTCGTCCTCGTCGGGAGCTGTCACGTGTTCTTCGGTCGTCACGTGTTTTTCTCTTTGGTCCTGACGGGCGCTGCATCGGCGACTACGGGCGCCTCAGGCTTCGCCTTGGCGGGGCGGGGCTTCGCGGCGGCGGGTTTGGCGGGCGCGGGCTTGGACGCGGCAGGTTTGGCGGGTGCGGGCTTGGACGCGGCAGGCTTGGCGGGTGCGGGTTTTGGCGTTTCCGGTTTGGAGGCCGCCGTATCGGTCGCAGCCGGCTTCTTCCCGGCGCCGTCGATCGCGCCCTTGACCTCGTCGCGGATGGTGCGGGCGGGATTCGTGAAATTCGAGGCCGCCTTGTTCAGGCCCTCGACGTCACGGCGCACCTGGTCGAGATCGGCTTCGCGCAGGGCCTCGTTGAACTGACTCTGGAAATCGCCGGCCATCCGACGCGCCTTGCCGATCATGCGACCAATAGTGCGCAGGGCGCCCGGTAGATCCTTGGGCCCGATCACGACGAGCGCGACCGCGCCGATCAGCAAGATCTCGCCCCAGCTCAGATCGAACATGACCCGTCGCCCTCAGCGCCCGCAGGGATGAACAAGGCGCCTCAGCCCGCCTTCTTCTGAACGGAGGCGTCCTTGGCCTCCATCTTGGCGGTCGCCTGATGCTCGATCGCCTTCTGCTCCGCCTTCTCTTCTTCGGCCTTGGCCGCGATCTCGTCCTCGGACATGCCCTTCTTGAAGGCTTTGATGCCTTTGGCGACGTCGCCCATCATCTCGGAAATCTTGCCGCGCCCGAAAAGCAGCACGACGAGCAAGCCGACGACGAGGATTTGCCAGATACTCGGGCTCATGAGGAACCTCCCAAAGCGCCGACCCTGCGGCGTGTCTCGAACCAATGGCTCGCAACCTATGTGCGCTCCACGGCAAAAACAAGGATTTCATCGCAGCGCACTATTCCATTGCAACCCTACAGGGATCGCGCAGCCGTGCGAAGGCGTCCATCCGCCACGGGAAGAGTCTCGCCCGCCGCCGCGCTTGAAACGCGCCCGCGCCTGCGATCACATAGGCGGTCGCCTCCAGACCGGACGAATCCCATGATCGATCCCGCCCTCACCGAATGGACCAGCCAGCTCCTGCGCTGGCTGCACGTGATCACCGCGATCGCGTGGATCGGCTCGTCCTTCTATTTCATCATGCTGGATCTCAGCCTGAAGAAGCGCGAGGGCATGGGGACGGGCGTCGGCGGCGAGGCCTGGCAGGTCCATGGCGGCGGCTTCTACCACATGCGCAAATTCGTGGTGGCGCCGCCGGAGCTGCCCGCCCAGCTCACCTGGTTCAAATGGGAGAGCTACGCGACCTGGATCTCCGGCTTCTTCCTGCTGATCTGGATTTATTACCTGCAGGCCGAGATCTACACCGTCGATCCCGCCGTCATGGCGCTGGCGCCGTGGCAGGCGGCGGCGATCGGGATCGGAGCGCTGATCGGCGGCTGGTTTGTCTATGACGGCCTGTGCAAGTCGCCGCTCGGGCGCAACGACCTCGCGCTGGGCCTCGTGCTCTTCGGCTTCATCCTGCTCGCGGCCTGGTTCTTCTTCCAGGTGTTCTCGCCGCGCGCGGCCTATCTGCATACGGGCGCTCTGATCGCGACCTGGATGTCCGGCTCGGTGTTCCGCGTGATCATCCCCAACCAGAAGGTCGTCGTGGCGGACCTCATCGCCGGGCGCACTCCCGATCCGGCGCTCGGCATGCAGGCCAAGCAGCGCTCCCTGCACAACAATTTCCTCACCCTCCCCGTCATTTTCCTGATGCTGTCGAACCATTATCCGCTTGCCTGGTCGGGGACCTACGCGATCCCGATCATCGGGCTCGTCCTGCTCACGGGCGCTGCGGTGCGGCACTTCTTCAACACGCATCACGCCATGGGGCACGTTCCGGCGGCGACGATGGCGTGGACCTGGGGAGGCGCCGCCGCCTGCATGGCGCTCGCGGTCTGGCTCTCGATCATCGGCAAGCCCAGCTTCGACGACGTCGATTTCGATGCGGGCCTCGCTCCGGCGGAGCTGCGCACGCCGCTCTTCGAGGAGGCGATGTTTACACTTCAGGGACGCTGCGTGATGTGCCACGCCAGCGAACCCTTCTGGCCGGGGATCGCCTCCGCGCCCAAGGGCATGAAAATGGAGACCGAGGCCGACATCCTGCGCCACGCCTCGCAGATCCGGGTGCACACCGTCGATACGCGCTCGATGCCGCCCAACAACATCACCGAAATGACGCTCGCCGAGCGTCGCCTCGTGGCCGACTGGCTCGCCGAATACGAGGCCGCGCGGCGCGGGGGCGGCGGCTGATGCCGCCTTCTCCTCCAGCGCAAAACACCTTCGCCGGACCGGCGCGGCCAAACGCGGCGCCAGCGGCTATGATCCCGCAGCATCGAACCAACCCTTCGCGCCAATCAGGGAGAAGAACATGGCCCAACTCAAGTCCCGTCAGGCCCAGCGCATCGTGGCCGCCACCCTCAAGGCCGCACGCGAAGCCTCGCTCAAGCCGGTCGCAGTCTCCGTCTACGACGCCCGCGGCGCGCTCGTTGCGTTTCAGGCCGAGGACGGAACGAGCCTCAAGCGCGGAGAGATCGCGATGGGCAAGGCCTTCGGCGCGATCGCGCTCGGCGTGACCTCGCGCGTGATCGGCGCCATGGCGGTGGAGCGTCCGCATTTCATAGCCGCCGCGACGCATGCGATCGGCGGGCCGCTGATACCAGCGCCCGGCGGCGTCTTCATCCGCGACGCAAAAGGCGCGCTGCTGGGCGCGGTCGGCGTGTCGGGAGACACCTCGGACAACGACGAGGCCGTCGCCTGCGCAGGCGTCGCGGCGGCGGGTCTGGTCGCCGACAAGGGCGCCTGAGGCGGCGTATCAGTTGAACGGCGGCGTGACGCGGATCACGCGCGCGCCGTCGCGCCGGGGCTCGGGAACGGCGACCGCCGGAGGCGCGGCGGCTTCCGCTTCAGGCGTGACGGGCGCGGGCGCCTCGCGAATGCTGGCGATCTCGGCGCGCAACCGCGCCAGTTCGCTCTCCAGGGCGCGAGCTTCGTCCTGTCGGCGCGCGGTGAGACCGTCCAACCGCGAAACGTCCTCCAAAAGCGCCGAAAGGCGTGTTTCGGCCGCCCCGAGTTCCTGCGAGCGTTCAGCCAGACGTCGGTCGGCCTCGGAATATTCGGCGTCGGCTGCGGCGATCCGGGCCTCCAGATCCTCGTGCGCGCGCCGCATCCGAATGAGTTCGGCGCTGCGCTCGGAGATCGCTCCGTCAAGGCGGGTCAGCGCCGCGTCAAGGCTCGCCGCGCGGGCGCGCTCCTCGGCCAGCGGCTGCAGCGAAGGCGCGTTGAGATTGGCGGAAACCGGAGTAGGCCGCTCGCTGAGCTCCGTGAGCTCCGCGTTGAGCACCGCGATATTGGCTTCGAGATCATCGCGGCGTCGAATCGTCGTCTCAAGCTCCGAACGAGCCTCCGCGAGCTTCGCCTCGACATCGGCGAGGGCGGCGGCCGCCGCCGCGACGGCCGGATCTTCCTCGACCACGAGCGGCGCGACAGCCTCGACCACCGGCGCATGGGCGGTCATCGTCGCCTCCGAGACGATCGCGGTCTGTGCGAGGCGTTCGCGCAGTTCGATTCCGTCGAACAGGGAATAGAAAGCGGCCGCCCAACCGCAGGCGGCCAAGCCTGCGAGAGTCAGGAAGATGGTCCGCGTCCGGGCTTCGTCGGTTCGTGCCGCCATAGCCGCCTCGTCTGATCGCGCTGCGCCGCATTCCGGCCAAGCTCGAATCACGTCAAATCGTGAACCCTGTATTAACGATGATCAAGGTGATTGCGGCGCATTCGCGGCGTTGTCCAGAAGCGTTTTGCGCTTTTCGCTCCGAAGCCTGCGAAGCGCTTGCCCGACCGAACCGACGGCGCCATGGTCGCGCGGATTTCTGAATGCAGGTTGGGCCATGGCGCTGGCGGCGAGACGGGTAGGCCTTGAAACGTGGCGGGAAGCGGTGGCCCGGCGCGGCGCGCAAAACGGGTGCGCGCAGGAATGCCTCGCCGCATTCGATTCCCGCATTGCGGAGGGCGCGAGCGATTTCGAAGCCGCCTATCTCGCCCTTGAAGCGTATGGTGGCCTCGAAGTGATCGATCTTCCCGGAGATCCCTCTCAGCCGCAGATTCTCGCCGAGCGCGACCAGATCGAGCCTCCGGGCTCGTGAAGGACGCGACGGAGCTTGCCATCCCCTCCATGAGGGCGCCAAAAGTCTTAGTGATGCCGAAGTTGCGCCTCATCGCCACGTCCGACCTGCACATCCACGTGCGGCCCTACGACTATTTTCGCGACGAGCCCGACGGGACGGTCGGACTGGCGGCGCTGGCGCCGCTGATCGAGCGGGCGCGTTCGGAGGCGCCGGGCGCTCTCCTTTTCGACAACGGCGACTTTCTCCAGGGCTCGCCGCTGGGCGATGTCGCGGCGGCGGATTTCACCTCCGGCGCGCCAGGACCGCACCCGATGATCACGGCGATGAACCTCCTGGGCTGCGACGCCGGCGCTATAGGAAATCACGAATTCAACTACGGGCTCGCCTTTCTCGACCATTGCCTGCGTCAGGCGGCCTTCCCGATTGTCTGCGCCAATCTTCGCCGCGTCGACGGCGCGCATTTCGTAGAGCCCTGGAGCATCCTCGAACATGCCGTCACGGATGCGGACGGGAGCAGCCTCCCCTTGCGCGTGGGCGTGATCGGCTTCGTTCCGCCGCAAGTCATGCAATGGGACAGCGTCCATCTCGACGGACACGTCCTCGCCGAGGACATCGTCGAGGCCGCGCGGCGCGAGGTTCCGCTCCTGCGCGCCGCAGGCGCCGACATCGTCGTCGCACTTTGCCATTCGGGCATCGTGAACGGGGCCTACAGGCCGGGGCAGGAGAACGCTGCGGCGGCGCTGGCCGAGGTCGACGGGGTCGACGCGCTCGTCGCCGGTCACCAGCACCTGCGCTTTCCGGGCGCAGCCGAGTTCGACGGCATTGCGGGGGTCGACAACGTAAACGGAACGCTCTCGGGGAAGCCGGCGATCATGCCCTGCTGCTTCGGCATGGCGATCGGCGTTCTGGACCTCGACCTTGCGAGGGACGAGACCGGCTGGCGGATCGTATCCTCGACTTCTTCATTGCGCTTCACGACGGATGCGGAATCCGAGCAGAATGAGCCCGACGCCGCCGTGATGACCGCGACGCGGGCGTGCCATAAGCGCACCCTCGACTATGTTCGCGAGACGGTGGGAGAGACCGACACGCCGATCCACTCCTATTTCGCCCTGCTCGGCGACAACGCCGCCATGGAGATCGTCGCGCAGGCGCAACTCGACGAGGCGCGCATGCTGCTGGCGCAAGCGGGACTGAGCGACCATCCGCCGCTCCTCTCCGCCGCGGCGCCGTTCAAGGCGGGCGGGCGCGGAGGGCCGCTCTACTACTCGGATATCACGGCGGGGCCGCTGACGATGCGCGACCTCGCCAATCTCTACCTCTATCCGAACACGGTCTGCGTGGTGCGCGTCTCCGGGCGGGCGGCGCGGGAATGGCTGGAGCGCTCGGCCGGGATCTTCAACCGGATCAAACCGGGAGCCGCGGGCCCGCAGCGTTTGGTCCGCCAGGATTTCCCGTCGTACCATTTCGACGTGATCTTCGGCCTCGACTACCTGATCGACCTCTCCTCCCCGGCTCGACACGACCGTGACGGCGTGCTCGTGGCGCCCCAGGGAAGGCGGATCGTCGATTTGCGCCACGAGGGGCGGCCGGTGCGCGACGAAGACGAATTTCTCGTCGCCACCAACAACTACCGCGCAGGCGGCGGCGGCACGTTCTTCGCGCCGGGCGAGCCTGAGATCGTGGCCTCCTCCACCGACCTCGTGCGCGATGTCGTCACGCGATATGTCGCGCGCGCGGCGGCCAAGGTCGGGCGGATCGAGCCGCGCCCGCGCCGGAACTGGCGATTCGCGCCGTTCGCGGAGGGCGCAAACGTCATCTTCCATACCGGACCGGGCGCCGAGGGGCGCGAGCCGGCGGATCTCGCAATCGAGCGCATCGGCCCGGACGCCGACGGCTTCCTGGCCTATCGGTTGCGTCCATGACCGACGCGATTCGCCCCATCATCGTCCTTCTCGTCGCCGTCGCCCTGCTGATGGCCGGGACCGGGCCGCTGACCACGCTGGTCAGCGTGCGGCTCGAGACGCAGGCCGCCTCGACGCTGACGATCGGTCTCGTCATGGGCTCGTTCTTCGCAGGGCTGACCGCAGGTTCTCTTTTCACCTTCCATGTCGTGACCCGTGTCGGCCACATCCGCGCCTTCGCGGCCTTTGCAGCCGTCATGGCGGCGGCGACGCTCGCCTATCCGCTACTGCCCGATCCGTTGTTCTGGGCGGCGCTGCGTCTGACTCAGGGCTTCGTCATGGCCGGCATGTACGTGTGCATAGAGAGCTGGCTGAACGACAGCGCCACCGCGCGCAATCGCGGCGTCGTGATGGCCACTTACATGACGTGCCTGTACCTGGCGATGTCGGGCGGACAGCTCCTCATCGGGCTCCCCGACGAGTCGGGCTTCCTGATCTTCGTCGTGACGGCGATCATCCTGAGCCTCGCGGCCGTGCCGGTCGCCCTGACGCGGATGGCGCCGCCGGTCTTGCCCGACATCACCTCCTTGAGCTTCAGGCGGCTCTACGAAGCGTCGCCGCTCGGCGTTTTCGGCGCGTTCTCGTCAGGTCTTGTCCTCGGCGCGATCTACAGCCTCGCCCCCGTCTACGCGACGGGCAACGGGCTCGATCTCGTCCAGACGTCGTATTTCATGGGCGCGCTGATCCTCGGCGGCGTGCTGCTGCAATGGCCGGTGGGCCGGCTTTCGGACCTGATCGATCGCCGCAAGGTGATCGTCGGCGTCATCGTGGCGGGCGCGGTCACGAGCCTTGCGATGCTTGCGGCGCCCCTTGGCGGCTTCGCGGCGCTGCTCCTGCTCGGCGGCGCCTTCGGGGGCCTGTGTTTCGTGCTCTATCCGCTCTGCGTCGCGCATACGAACGACCATCTCGACAACGAGGAGCGCCTGGGGGCGACGGGCGGTCTGATACTCGCCCAATCCGTCGGTTCGACGCTCGGCCCGCCTCTCGCCGCCGGCGTAATGAGCCTCGTCGGTCCATCCGGTCTGTTCGTCTTCACGGGCGCGATCGGCGCCGGCTCCATCGCATTCGCGTTCTGGCGGCTGAGCGCGCGTCCCTCCGTGCCGGCGGACCTCCAGGGGCCGTATCAGACGCTGCCGCAGACGACCCCGGTCGCAGCTGTCCTCGATCCGCATGTCGAGGACAATCCGGGCGACGCGCCGCGCGAGGAGCCCACCTGAGACTGGTGCGAAAAAGGCCGGAAGCGCACAGGCTCCCGGCCTTCGTTCATCCTCGCGAGGACGATTCGCTCAGTAATCCATGCCCGCAGGCGCGGCCGGCGCGGCCTCCTTCTTGGGAAGCTCTGCGACCATGGCCTCGGTGGTGATGAGGAGCGAGGCTACGGAGGCGGCGTCCTGCAGCGCCGTGCGCACCACCTTCGCCGGGTCAATGACGCCGAAGCTGAACATGTCGCCGTATTCGCCGGTCTGGGCGTTGTAGCCGAAGGCGTATTCGCCGTTCTCCAGCACCTTGCCGACGATCACGGAGCCGTCGGCGCCAGCGTTCAAGACGATCTGGCGAGCCGGCGCCTGGATGGCGCGGCGGACGATCTCGATGCCGGTCTTCTGGTCGTCATTGGCGGGCTTCAGCCCTTCCAGCGCCTTGACCGCGCGCAGGAGCGCGATGCCGCCGCCGGGCAGAATGCCCTCCTCGACCGCCGCCTTGGTGGCGTGCATGGCGTCGTCCACGCGATCCTTGCGCTCCTTCACCTCGACCTCGGTCGAGCCGCCGACGCGCACCACCGCGACGCCGCCCGCGAGCTTGGCCAGACGCTCTTGGAGCTTCTCGCGGTCGTAATCCGATGTGGTCTCCTCGATCTGCGCCTTGATCTGCGCGATCCGGGCCTCGATATCGGCCTTCTCGCCGGCGCCGTCGACGATCGTGGTGCTCTCCTTCTCGATCACGACCTTGCGGGCGCGGCCGAGCATGTCGAGCGTGACGTTCTCGAGCTTGACGCCCAGATCCTCGGAGACGGCCGTGCCGCCGGTGAGGATCGCAATGTCCTGCAGCATGGCCTTGCGGCGGTCGCCGAAGCCCGGAGCCTTGACGGCCGCGATCTTGAGACCGCCGCGCAGCTTGTTGACGACGAGCGTGGCGAGCGCCTCGCCCTCGACGTCCTCGGCGATGATCAGCAGCGGCTTGCCGGACTGGACCACGGCTTCGAGGACGGGCAGCATCTCCTGGAGATTGGAGAGCTTCTTCTCGTGGATGAGGACGTAGGGATCCTCGAGCTCCACGCGCATCTTCTCTGGGTTGGTTACGAAATACGGCGAGAGGTAGCCGCGGTCGAACTGCATGCCCTCGACGATGTCGAGCTCG
>REDO01000102.1 GCA_007693435.1 Salinarimonadaceae bacterium
ATACAAGAGAACGTCTTTGCCCAGCGAAGCACGAGCAAAGGCCGCCGCGGCGTCGCGCTCGGCGAAATCCGTCACGGATCCGACGCTCCAGCGGCTGGTGACGACGCGCGAAGCGAGCCCCGTCGAGGGCGGCGCCATTCGCGCGCGCGCGAACGAGAGCCCGGCGCCGCGTTCGGGCCCGAAGAAGGGGCTCGCCTCGAAGGAACGCGCGGGCCGGCGCGTCGTCGCAACGAGCAATTCAGGCTCGCCTACGATCGAGCCGCGTGGATCGTCGCCCGGTCCGGCGCCGCCATCCGTTCCGAAGCAGCCGGCGAGGCCGAGGGCGGCAGACGATGCCGCGAGGCGGAGCATGGCGCGGCGGGAGATCATGGTCATTACCAAATCACGAGATGGCGAGAGGGCTTGCGTCGAGCTTCTCGTTGCTCCCCGATTGGGGCGCAGGTTGGGCGGCGGCGCGCCAGGCGCGCATGGACATCACCCGGGAGAGACATTTCGAGCAAATGGGTAAACCATATCTTAAGCATGGCCGCGCGCGCCGCATCCTCCGCGCGGCCCTCGCCGCATTCGTGGCGCTGTATCTTCTCCCGCTCGGAACGCACGCGCTTTGGCGCCTTTATCAGCATGATCAGGCATCCTCCTGGTCCACCGCCAACTGGTCGAGCGCCGGCCTGCTGCCCGCGCCTTCGACCCACCCCGAGGCGGTCGTCCGGATCTACGCCGCGCGCGCGGGTCGATGGCGCGGGATCGTGGCGCATCACAGCTGGATCGTGCTGAAAGAGGAAGGCGCTTCGGCCTACACGCGCTTCGACAAGGTCGGTTGGGGAACGCCGGTTCGCGAGAACGGCTGGGTCCCGGACGGGCGCTGGTTCTCGCAGGAACCCGAAACAATCGTCGCGATCGATGGACCGGAAGCGGAGCGGCTCATCGCGCGCATACGTGACGCCATCGCGCGCTATCCCTACGCCACGCGCGGCGGATATCGGGCCTGGCCCGGGCCGAATTCGAACACGTTCGTCGCCTGGATCGCGAGGCAGGTTCCCGAACTGCGCGCTGTCCTGCCGTCAAACGCGATCGGCCGGGACTGGGCGCCCGGCGCGTTCGACTTCGGGCCAACGACGAGCGGCGAAGGAATCCGGCTGTCGTTCGGCGGCTATGCGGGATTCGCGCTGGGGAAATCGGACGGCCTGGAGCTGAACCTGCTCGGTCTCGTCGCCGGGCTCGAACCGCTGCGGCTCGGCGTCAAATTGCCGGGCTGGGGCGACTTGCGGCTCCTTCCGCTCCGCGCTCCGGACCAAACGAAAACCACCGCCCGGGATGCGGACGGCGGTTTGCATCGATGAAGCGAAGCCGGCGTTTCAGACCGGACGGTCGAGACCCTGCGCGGAGGACGGCGGCGAAGCAGCCACCTCATGCCACCACGTCCAGCACTCGGTTTCGATCGCCGGCATGATCGGCCGCGAACTGGGAAAGCGGCGATCGTTGCTGAAAGCGTCGCGCAGCGACGCGAGGCGCGCATTCGCCGAGTTGCGCTGATCCTCGTTCCCCTGCTCGGTCACGAAGAGAAGGCGGTAGACGATCTCGCGGTTGGGCATGCGCATCTGTTACCCTTGAAAGAGAACTACATACTGGTTGGCGTACCGCTGCGTAACCTCAATAGGCAAGCGCTCGAACCCCTCGCTGAGTGAGCGCGCAGGGCCCCCTTGAAACGAGCCCGCACGAGTGCTTCTCTCGACCAGCGGCGCGACGGTCTGCGAAATGTCTGACGCCGGCGCAGGCGTTCCACCGGCGGCGCTCGCCTGCGCTTGCGCGAACGCAGAGTCCGCCGATGACTGGCCGGGCGTAATCGTGTCAGTCGCCTGCCTAATGCCCGGAACGATTCCGACCGGTGTGCCGAATGGGTTAGACATCGAATCTACAAACCTCTTGGAGCATTTGAACGATCATAGCGCTTTCGGTCCGGGAATTCAAGAACCGCAGCCACAATGCAAATTGTCGCACAAAAATGTGAATCAATCACTAATCACGTATACATCTATAAATAAAACGAATTTCCCTAAGGATAATTCGTCACTCAATCGCATATTAAGTCCCGGCCCTCAGCTTCGGGGGCGCGACAGATTGGGCTATTAAACTTAATAAATTGCAATTAAGACAACTTCTTGTCGTACGGTTTCGACACATCTAAACTGTTCCGGTAGTCGCGAGGAGGTTGCACGTGGATCCGCTGGCCCCAGCCATGATCAAGGGACTCGATCCAGCCGCGGCGGGGCAACCCGGCGTCGGGCGCCTGCCTGACCAGGCTGTGTTCCAGACCGTCTTTCAGGAGAGTTTAGCGTCGGCCCCTGCGGCCCGTCCGCTCGATCCGGCATCCGACCTGCGCACCTTCGGGCAAGGGTTTCGCGATCTCGAACACCAGCTGCGCGCGGACCGCGCCTCGATGATGCGGATGCTGGCGCCCACTTCCGCTACCGGCGAAGCGCACGGCAACAGCCATGGTTCGCACACCCAATACGGCATGGCGCAGGGCGAACGCGGACACTACCAGGACGGCGCGAGCCGCATGCTGGCCCGCGATTCAGACCGGGTTCGTCCGATCTATTCGGATCACGCCGCGCGTTCGGCCCCGCCCGTGGTGCATTCCGCGCTCGGCATCGATCCGGCCGTCGACGTGAACCGTATCGATTTCGCCGGCGAGATCGGCGCGGTCAGCCAGCGCCTCGAGGGCGTCATGGGGACCATCAGGGAGCGCATCGCGGATGCGGGCCCGAAATCGGCCGAACAATCCGTGCGTCACAACTCGGAGGTACAAGCGCTGATAAGGGAGGGCGACAAGCTCAACACGGAACGCAGCATGATGATGTCACTCCACCTCGCCGCCCATCAGGAAACACGCACGCGGATGTTGTCCGCTTTCGAGCATATGGCAGGCATGGTGAAGAAAATTAACGAGATATTCAACCAGCTCAAGCAAGGATCGTAATTCCGCGAAAGGTCGCCTCCAAGATGCCTTCGTCCGCGCCTCGCCTCTCTCAACCCGGTCACCTGCGCGCGAACCCTCTGCGCATCGCAGTCGTGGCCTTCTGCCTATTTCTGGGAGCTTGCCAGGTCGAGCTCTATCGGGGATTGTCGCAGCGTGAGGCGAACGAGATGATCGCTGCGCTGTCGCGGGTCGGAATCGAAGCCAGACGCGAGGAGGCCGACGCCACGTCTTTCCGCGTCATGGTTGCGGAGAAGGATTTGCCGCGAGCCGTCGAGGTCCTCGACAAGGCCGGGCTGCCCTCGGAGCGTTTTCAGTCTCTCGCCGAAATTTTCCCCGGCGACGGCCTCATCGTTTCGCCCTACGAACAGCGAATCCGTACGATGCATGCCCTCAATCAGGAGATCGCCCGTTCCATCACGACGATTTCCGGCGTTCGAAATGCGCGGGTTCACATCGTTCTGCCGGAACTCGATCTTCGCGGGCAGCCCATGAACAGGCCGTCCGCCTCGGTCATGATCCATCACGCCGCGAACCTGGATTCGGAGGAGCTCGCGTCGCGTGTGCGCCTGCTCGTCGCCAACGCGGTGCAGGGCATGAATTTCCGCGACGTGGCCGTCGCGTTCTTTCCGGTTGGCTCCGCAGAGGTCGCGACGCCGCTTTCGGCGCAGCCTGACGGCTCGCCTGCAGCCTCTCCCGCACGCTCGGAACCCGAGCTGGCGCCACAAGTAGACACCCAGCCCACGGTCGGCCTCGCGCGGTACGTGTTCTGGTTCGCTGCGTTGGTGGCCATCGGCGGCGCCGGGGTTCTTGCGTTGCGCGATCATCAGCGCCGTCGCCGCCTGGGGACGCCCGTATGAAGGGTCGTATCGACCATCTAGACGAGAACCGGACGAGGCGCCCGGGCTCCGAGCCACGACGCCGACGCGCCGCCATGCTTCTCGTCGAAGCCACGGAGAGTCCCGAGGCCATTCTCGAACTCGTTGGCCCCGAACGGGCCGCCGCCGCCATGCAGCTTCCACGAGGCTCGATCGAAGCGATCCTGCAGGCGAGACCGGCCGCGCGGCGCCGCTTCGCACGAAGGCTGCGCGAGCGCCTCGGCCTCAGTTGCGCGGCAGTCGCCGCCGCGGCGGCCCTGCCCGACGACGCGGGCCTCGCGCGCGCCGTCCGGCTGTTCGGCGTCGCGCTGCGGCTCACCGGCGAACCGCGCGTCCTGCCACGCGAACGCCGTCGAGAACTCGCCCGGGAATATGGCGAGGAAGCCGTCGGATTCGCCTTGCCCCAGCGCGCGCGCCTGGCGCCGTATGAAAAGGCGCTGGAGGAGATCGTCGGCGCGGACGACGAAGCAGCCGATGCGGAGCTGTTCGTCGCCGCGCTCGCCGCCGGCGAGAACCCGGTCGCCACCGCCGCGGCGCTGCGGCTGGGACTCGCTCCGCCCGCCTCGGGAAAACCGGTGACGGACGTGTTCGGAGCGCCCATCGAAACCCTGCCGGCAGTCGCCGCCGACGCCCTCGAGGCTTCGGCCAGAGCTGCGCTCGACGAGCCGGCGAGGCCTGCCCATCCAGACGCGAACCACGCGTTGGAAAGCGGCGCTGCATGAGCGGAGCTTCGACTTACTCACCGGCCAGAAAGGTCATCCCGAGCGTCGACATGCGCATCGTTCTCGACGCAGGCGCCTACCTTTCGGACGCGCGCCGGATCCACGGCGAGACCAAGGAAGTGGTGCGCAAAGCGCGGGAGGAAGGACGCGAGCAAGGCTATCGCGAAGGCTTCAACCGCGGGCGCAACGAGGCGCTGGCCCAGCTCGTCGAGGCGATCGGGCAGGTGCGCCAGCGGCTCACGGCCTCTGATGAGGAGCTCGCAGAGATCGTGTTTTCAGCAGTCGAGCAGATGCTGGGCGAGATGGATGCGCGCGAAACGGCTCTGCGCTGTGTGCGGCGCGCGCTCGACGACGCGGCCGCCGACGTCTGGGCGATCGTGCGTGTCGCGCCTGATGACCTGACCGAGGTGGAAGAGGGACTGCGCGGCCTGCCGATGGCGAGCGCGTGGCCGGAGATCAAGGCGATCGAGCCCGACCCGCTTCTCAAGCGCGGCGAAATCATCCTCGAGACGCCCAAGGGGCGCGTGCATGTCGGACTGCGCCAGCAATTGTCACGGCTGAAGGCCGGGCTCCAGAGTCTGGAGGGCTGATCCGTGAATGCGCAGCCTCCCCTGCCCGCCCCGCGCGAAGAAGGCTTCGGCGGACGCCTCGCCAAGCTTCAGCGCGCCGTCGGCCGCATCGACACGAGACGCTCGTCCGGCCGCCTGTTGGCGGTGACAGGTCCGCTCATCCGCGCAGAGCTGCCCGGCGCCGAGGTGGGAGAATTGTGCGAGTTGCGTGATCCCGATACGGGCGACATCAGATTCGCGGAGGTCGTGGGCATAGACCACGCCACCGTCTTTCTTGCTCCATATGGCGGGAATTCGGGCCTCTCGATCCGGACTGAGGTCGTCGGCCTGCGGCGACCGCCGAGCATCACCTGCGGTGATTTCCTGCTGGGAACGGTCATCGACGCGCTGGGCAACTTCATGGATTGGGGCGAGTCCACCGAACCGCCGCGTCCGGGGCCCGACGCCGAGCGACGACCCATATCCGGCCAGGCGCCGGACCCGATGTCGCGTCGTCCGATTTCGACCCCGATCGGCATCGGGGTGCGCGCCATCGATTCAGTGCTCACCATGGGCGAAGGCCAACGCATGGGCATTTTCGGCACCGCCGGCGGCGGCAAGTCGACGCTTATGTCCGAAATTGTCCAGCGCTGCTCTGCGGACGTCACCGTCGTCGCCCTCGTCGGCGAGCGCGGCCGCGAGGTGAACGACTTCATCGAAAAGTCTCTGACGCCGGAGAGCCGCAAGCGGACGATCGTCGTCGTCGCGACCTCGGATCGCCCCTCCGTCGAGCGCATGCAGGCCTCACTGACCGCGACGGCGGTCGCCGAACATTTTCGCGACAAGGGCCTGAAGGTCCTGCTTTTCGTCGACACCGTGACGCGTCTCGCGCGGGCGCTGCGCGAAATCGGCCTTTCGGCCGGGGAACCGCCGGGCCGGCGCGGCTTCCCGCCCTCCGTCTACTCCACGCTGCCGCTGCTCGTGGAGCGCGCCGGACCGGCCGCGCGCGGATCGATCACAGCCTTCTACACTGTGCTCGTTGAAGGCGACATGAACTCCGATCCCGTCGCGGAAGAGGTGAAGAGCCTGCTCGACGGTCATATCATCCTCTCGGAAAAGCTCGCCGGGCAGAACCACTACCCCGCCATCGACGTGCTCGTCAGTCGCTCCCGTCTGTTCAACGACGTCACGACGCAGGACCATCAAACGGCCGCGGGCAAGCTGCGCGAACTCTACGCCCGCTACCAGGAGATGGAGCTGCTGATTCAGGTGGGCGAGTATAAGCAGGGCGCCGATCCGTTGAACGACGAGGCCGTGCAGAAGATCGGTGCGATCAAGACGTTCCTGAAACAGCGTCCGGGCGAGATTGCGAAGTTCGACGACACGGTCGCTGCCATGAGACAGATCGCGGGCGTCTGATGCGGGAGAAACTGGCGCAACTCGCAACCGTCCGCACGCTGCGCGCCAGGCAGCGAAGGCGCGAATATGTCGAGGCGCAGGCTGAGATGGCGCGCAGGGAGAGCGACGTCGCCGAACGCGAGCAGGAAGTCGGAGCCACGCATGCCGGCCTCACCGAGGCCAAAAGCCCCCTCCACAGCGCCGGCGTCGGCCTCGACGCGGCGGAGATCGAGCGCCGGAACGATCTTGTGAGCCGATATGAAGGCGCCCTGCTCTATGCCAAGCGCGACGCCGTGCGCGCCCGCAAGCACCGCGACAGTTTTCGCGACGAGCTCGAGCGCCGCCGCGACGCCATGCGCATGGCGGAAAACGCGGTCGAGCAGCTGGTGGTCGTCGACGAGAGACTCGCCGACGAGGAGATCCGCATAGCCGAGCTTCAGGAAGAACTTCAGGCCGAGGCGCCGCCCAAATCGCGCTGGAGCAAGGTATGAACGCCCCCTTCCGTCTGGCTGATCCTGCGACGGCCACGCCGCTGGAATTGCCGGCCATCGGCGAGGCCGCTCTGCGCGAGGCCCGCCGGATGGGCAAGCGGCGCGCGCCGTTCATGCTGTCGACCGGGGCGGGCGACGTCGCGGCGACGATCGTGGGGCGCGAGGCGCTCTCCGAATGGAGCGGCGCATGGATGCGCCTCGACCTGCTCTGCTCGGACCGTCCCGCCACCCTGTGGCTGCCGCAGGACGTCGCGCTCGCTAGCCTGCGCGGGACCTATCCCGATCTCGATGATTCGGGCCTCGATCCGGCCGACAGGGGCCTGCTCCTCGACGTTGTGGAGAATGATCTCATCGACCGTCTCTCCCGAGCGGCGCGCAGCGAGATCGTGGTTGTGGCGGCACGGCCCGTCGAAACGATCGACGCCGCGCCGGATTTCGTCTTCTCGCTGCGTCCGCGAGACAGCGGCGATTCCATTCCCGCCGCTCTCGTCTGCCATGAGGTCGAGCGGGAAATGATCGCGCGCGCCGTGCTGGCGACGCCCGTGGAAAGGAGCCCCTTTCCCGGACTGACCGTCGAGGTCGCCTTCCGCTGCGGTTATTCCATCCTGTCGCTGGCTGAACTCGCCGAGCTGGAAGTCGGGTGTGGAATTGCCCTTGACGATACTACCTTAAATTTCCAGAAGATAGTTGCGGTTGTTGCTGAGCGATTCGCGCAGACCTGCAGCTGGCAGACCATCAAGCCGACTCTCGACGGCCCTCTGCTGAACCCCGTCGACAGATCGGCGCTCTATTATACGACGGATGCGCTCGTGAAAGATGAAATCGAAAGGGCGAAGCCGGGCGGGCCGCAGACTGGCGGGGTGGACGAAGTGCCGGTGCAGCTCATATTCGAACTCGGCAGGGCCGAAGCGCAGGTCGCGGAGCTCGAATCCCTGCAATCCGGCTACGTCTTCGATCTCGGCAAGCCTCTCAGCCAGACCGTTGATATCCTCGCCAACGGCCGCCGTATCGGCTCCGGCGAACTCGTGCGTCTCGGGGAAACCATCGGAGTGAGGGTGTCGAGACTGGTGCGATGACTAGCTTCGCCATACCGTCATATTTTTCACTCCTCATCTTCTCGGCGATCATCGCCGTCATTCCATTCCTGGTTGTCGCCGCGACGAGCTTCGCCAAGATCTCGATCGTCCTCTTCCTCGTGCGCAACGCGCTCGGCATCCAGCAGACGCCGCCGGGCGTGCTGATCAACACCGTCGCAATCGTTCTGACCATGTTCATCATGGCTCCGGTGCTGCGCGAGATTTATGCGATTTTGACCGACCCCGGGCAAAGCTACGAAACCATCCAGGATCTGGAAGAGGTCTTCGAGCTGTCCGTAGCGCCGCTGAAGGCGTTTCTCGAGATGCATTCACGCCCCGAAGCGAAGGAGTTCTTCGTCGATACGACGACGCAGCTCTGGGCCGCGAACGGCTCCACCCCCGGGATCACGGCCACGCCTGACGATCTGGCGATTCTTCTCCCGGCGTTCCTCGTCTCCGAGCTGACCCGCGCCTTCGAGATCGGCTTCCTTCTCTATCTGCCGTTCCTCGTGATCGATTTCGTCGTGAGCGTGATCATCGTGGCGATGGGCATGTCGATGCTTTCGCCGACCGTCATCTCCACGCCTCTCAAGCTTCTGCTCTTCGTCTTCATCGACGGCTGGTCGCGCCTGCTGCAGGGACTCGTCCTGTCCTACGTTCCGGGAGGCTGACGTGGGATCGGCCGGCCTCGTCCAGCAGATCTACGACAGCTTCATGGCAGGGCTCTTCATCGCCGCTCCTCCGATGATCGCCGCGGTGATCATCGGCGTGCTTCTGGCGATCATCCTCGCCGCGATGCAGATTCAGGACCAGACGCTGCCGCAGCTCGTGAAGATCATCGTGATTCTCGGCGTGCTGATGATTGGCGGGGTGCCGATGTCCGCGCCGCTTTTCGATTATTCGCGAACTCTCTTCGCCTCGTTCCACACGATGACGCGGTGAGCCCATGTTCATAATGGACGAAGTCCTCACGGCCTGGCTCGAGCGCTACGTCCTGACCGGCATGGCCTTCGCGCTCGGCTTCATTCGCATCATGGCCGTGCTCCAGATCTTTCCCCTCTTCACCACGATCAATGTGCGCGGCTCGATACGCGCGACGTTCGCGCTTGTCCTGTCGGCGCCGCTGGCGCCCGTGATCGAGGCGCAACTCGTCGCAATGGGGCAACCGGAACTGATCGACATCGTGGTTCTCGCAGTGAAGGAGTTCGTCTTCGGATTGCTCGTGGGCTGCCTGATAGCCATCCCCTTCTGGGGCGTGCAGGTGGCGGGCGACGTCGTGGACGTTTCGCGCGGAGCCAGCGCGGCGAACGTCGCGGACCCGGTCAACGCCAACGAGAATTCGCTCACCGGGCTCGTCCTGCTCTACGCGGCTCTGGCGATCTTCGTCGTGGCGGGCGGCCTCCAGCTCGTCGTGGAGCTGATTTACGCGACTTACGACGTGCTGCCCGCGACCGCCTTCTTTCCGCCCGTTGACGTAGAGACGATCGGGGCGATCGGAACGATGATGACGCGCATGTTCGCACTGGGCGTGATCGTCTCTGGTCCGCTCATGATCGCGCTGATCGTCATCGACGTCTCGCTCGTCTTCGCCAGCCGCATCTCCAAACAGATCAACGTTTCGGATTTCACGGCGACGCTGAAAAATCTCTGCGTCTGCGCCTTCATTCCGCTCTACGCCATCTTTCTCGAGCAATACATGGTCAACGACTGGCGCAATCTCATGACCTTCGTCGCGAATTTCCTCGGCGTCGATCGTCTCGGGCCATGAGCGGGTGAACCATGGCCAAGAACGACGATTCCGAAGAGGCCAATTTCGAGCCGACGCCACAGAAACTGCGGCAATTGCGCGACCAGGGCCAGATTCCTCGCAGTCAGGAGTTTACCGGCGCGTTCACGTTGATCTGCGTCATGGGCTACGTCGTCGTCACCCATCAATGGACCATCGACGCGCTGACGCTCGCGCTGGCCGAGAACCCGGTCTTCACGTCGGAGCCGTTCGAAGTCCGTATGATGCAGTCGTTACGGCTGATGGGCGTACTCTCCGCGCAGATCGTCCTGCCCATCATCGCCATCGCCATCTTCTCCGCGATCGTCGCCGCGCTTCTCGACATCGGCGGCTTCATGTTCTCCACACAGGCGCTGGCGCCCAATTTCAACAAATTCAATCCGGTTGAAGGCTTCAAGAACATGTTCAAGCTGCGCAGCTTGATCGACCTGATCAAGAGCGCAGTGAAAATCGTCGTGTTCTTCGCGTGTCTGACCCTGATCATCCGCGCCTTCCTCAATGACGCATTCTGGGCTCCGACCTGTGGCGTCGGCTGCATTTTTCAGGTCGGCCAAACGGTGCTCCTCTACATCATCCTCGTGAGCGCCTTCCTCCTCGTGATCTTCGCGGCGTTCGATTTCGTGATCTCTCGCGCCCTCTTCACGCGCGACAACAAGATGACGCTCACGGAGATGAAGCGCGAGATGAAGGAGGCTTTCGGCGATCCCCATGTGCGCGGTCAGCGCGACCAGATCCGCAAGGAGATGGCTGAGACGGCTGGCATGGTCGGTCCGAACGCGGCCAATCTCTGGATCGCCGGGCCGGAGGGAATGGTCGGCATCGCCTACAAGCCGGAGCAGTCCGGAGTTCCGATATTCGCGGCCAAGGGACTGGGCGAGAACGCCGCCGCGATGCGCGCCCGCGCCGCCGAGAACGGCGTCGCCATCGCGGAGAATCCGGCCCTTTTCGATGCCCTGCTTCGCGAAGGCCGAGTCGGTCAGCCGATCCCGCGCGACACGTTCAACGACGTGGCGCAAGCGCTCGTGCAAGCCGGCTTCTCCGGCTGACGGGCCACCCCGCTCGCCTCCCCGCTTGGCCACTTGCGCGATATCAATGCCGGATCGAGGCGCAAGCGTCAGTCTCGTTCACGAGATCGCCGCGACGAGGCGCGCCCATGAAGGAGAAGAAACATGTCGTACAAGGACATTCTCGTGACGCTGCCCCCTGGCGGAGATGCGGTCGGCCCATACGCCGCCTCCTTGGCCGCCGCGCTCGGGGCCAGAGTGCGCGCAGCCGCCGTGGCGCTGGACCCAACGTTGCCGGCCTACGTGATCCCGCAGATTCCACTGGCCGTTCTCGACCGGGTCGAGGAGGAAGCGCGAGAGGACGCGCGCGGACGGCTCGCCGCATTCGAAGAGCAGGCGAAAGCGGCCGGAGCGAAGGTCGAGCCGTTCATCGTCGAGGGCGACATGGACACCGCGTTCGATCGGATCACGAAACTCGCGCGTTATCACGACCTCACGATCGTCGAGCAGGCCGGCCCCGACCGACCCGCGCTGGCGCTCCTCGTCGAGACCGTGCTGTTCGGCGCGGGAAGGCCTCTGCTGATCGTGCCCTACATCCAGCGCGCGCCCTTCTCCCTGCGCTCCGTCATCGTCGCCTGGACCGAGACCGCGCCTGCTGCGAGAGCACTCGCCGCGGCGATGCCGATGCTGGAGCGAGCGGAGGCGATCGAGATCGTGACCGTCGATGGCGCCGACGGCGATCGTGAGGGCGCCGAGCGACTCGCCGGCATTCTGGCGGGACGGGGTCTGCGGGTACGCGCCAAGAACCTGACCGGAGCCGGAGGCGTCGGCGACACGATCCTCTCACATGCCGCCGACATCGGCGCCGATATGGTGGTCATGGGCGGCTACGGCCATTCCCGCCTGCGCCAGTTCATCCTCGGCGGCGCCACCCGCGACATGCTTGCGACGATGACGGTTCCCACGCTGATGGCGCACTGACGCGGAGCACTGAACGGCCTGCCGAGGTCGCGGGGTGGCGCATCGCGGGCGCGGATTGTAGGCTCGCGCCCGCACGCCGATTCTGGCTCCGGGAATGACCGCGATCGACATCCAAGACCTCCGCGAGCGCCTTCTGGCCGGCGACCGGGCCGCTCTGGCGCGTGCGATCACACTCGTCGAATCGAAGCGCGTCGATCGACGCGCCGCAGCGCGCGACCTGATGGAGGCCGTGCTTCCGCAAACGGGCAAGGCGCTTCGCGTCGGCGTGACGGGCGTGCCCGGCGTCGGCAAGTCGACGATGATCGATGCGCTCG
This sequence comes from Salinarimonadaceae bacterium, assembly GCA_007693435.1. GTDB lineage: Bacteria > Pseudomonadota > Alphaproteobacteria > Rhizobiales > Beijerinckiaceae > Saliniramus. The sequence continues at coordinate 12,176 of REDO01000102.1, forward strand.
GGAGCAATCTGACGGCGCAGGGCCGGCGCGTCGCCGTTCTCGCGGTCGATCCGAGCTCGACCCGCACGGGAGGCTCAATCCTCGGCGACAAGACGCGCATGGCTCGCCTTGCGACCGATCCGAACGCGTATATCCGCCCCTCTCCTTCCTCGGGAACGCTCGGCGGCGTGGCCGCGAGGACGCGAGAAACGATGCTTCTGTGCGAGGCGGCCGGCTTCGACGTCATTCTCGTCGAGACCGTCGGCGTGGGGCAGTCGGAAACGGCCGTCGCGGAGCTCACGGATTTCTTCCTTGTACTCATGCTGCCGGGGGCCGGCGACGAGTTGCAGGGCATCAAGAAGGGCATCCTCGAACTCGCCGACATGGTGGCGGTCAACAAGGCCGATGGCGATGGCGCGGCGCGGGCCCGCGCCGCGGCGGCGGAGTATCGCGCCGCTCTGCATATCCTGGCGCCCGCCTCCCCGCTCTGGACGCCCCCGGTGATCACCGTCTCGGGTATGGCGAACGAGGGACTCGACAGGCTTTGGGCGCACGTTCTCGACCATCACGCGAAGCTGGAGGCGAAAGGCGAGATCACCGCGCGCCGTCGCCGACAGGATGTCGGCTGGATGTGGGCCATGATCCACGAGAGGATGCATCAGCGCCTTCACGGGGATTCAGGAACCCGCGAGCGCATCCGGAAGCTCGAAGCCGACGTCGCGGCCGGCGTGATGACTGCGACGAGGGCGGCGGAGGCCGTCGCGGATATTCTGGGCGTCTGAAAGGATTTTTCGGGTATGCGCAGGCTGCTGGTCACGGGGTTCGGGCCCTTTCCCCGCGTTCCCGACAACCCGTCTGCGCAGCTCGCCAAAGGTCTGGCGGCCGATCCGCGCTGGCGCCGGCGCGGAGTCGACGCGCAGGCTCTCGTTCTCGACACCGCCTATTCCTCCGTCGCGGATGCGCTGCTGCCGGCGATCCGCGCCTTTTCGCCTGACGCGGTTCTGATGCTCGGCGTCGCGGCGAGGCGACGGCGGGTGACGCCCGAATTCCGGGCGCTCAATCGTGCGAGCAGGCTGTACCCGGACGTTTCCGGTGCCGTCGCCGCCGGTTCGCTGCGCCTGGAGAAAGACGCGCCGCTCGTCCGGCGAACCCATGCGCCTGTCTCTTTAATGGTCGATCGCCTTCGCGCCCGGGGCCTGGCGGCCGCCGTCTCGCGCGACGCCGGCCGTTATCTCTGCAACGCCGCCTATTTCGCGGCGCTCGGCGAGAGCGAACGGGGGCGATCCTTCGCATGCGCTTTCGTCCACGTTCCGCTACCCGGAAAAGGCCGGCCTCTTACGAACCGGAGATCGGGCGCCCGTACTCCCAGCCGGGTGTCGCATCTCGATATTTTTGATTGTGCGACACTTCTACTCTGCAGCATCGTCGATATTCCGGGAAATTCGGCGACCTTGACTCGTATCCCGCGTCGGCGACGCCTGCATTAACCGGGCATTAAACCTTCCGCGCCTAAGTTTGACGCAGCTTTGCGTCGGAGTCTGGACATGCTTGAGCGGCTTTCGGAAATTTCAGCGGATCGGTCGTCCGAGGGGCGGCGCGAGCTACTCAACGCCGTCACGGACCTCTTCCTCGTCGACAATCCGCAGAGCGAAAAGGCGACCGATCATTACGCCGAGATCGCCAACCGGTCGCTCGATGTCATGAACGACGCGCATCGCGCGGATTACGCGGGGCGCGTCGCAGCGGAAGCAACGCTGCCGAACGCCGTCGCGAAACGTCTCGCGACGGACGAAAGCGCCGAAGTCGCGCAGCTCGTTCTGAGGCTATCGCCAGTGCTCACGGACGCGGATCTGGCGGCGATCGCGGCCTCTCACTCGCAGGAGCACCTCGCGGCGATAGCCGAACGCGTCAGCCTTTCGGAGACCGTCACCGACATTCTCGTCGAGCGCGGCGACAAGCAGGTTCTGCGCACCGTGAGCGGCAATGACGGCGCCGCCTTCTCCGACGACGGCCTCGATACGCTCATCAAGCGCGGAGGATCGGATCACGAGGTCACGGACAACCTCTCACGCCGCGCGGATTCGCTCCCGGCCGAGCATGCCCGCCGCGTCCTGCAGATCGCCGCGCAGATGAGCGTTTCCGGCGGCGGGCCCGATCACGTCACAGAGAAGATCAGCGGCGATCAGCCTGCGAGCCTCGCCCGAATGGCGCGCGAGCGACGTCTCGAGATTCGTCTGCTGATCGCAGACCTGAAGGAAGGCAAGCGCCAGCTCGACGACGTCATCGTCACGCTGGCGCAAGACGACCGCGCCTTCGATATCGCGCAGGTCCTCAGCACCTTCAGCGACATTCCCAACACCCAGGCGCTTCGCGCGCTCCTTCAGAAGGACGCAAGCGGCGTCGCCGTCGCCTGTCGCGCAATCGGCATTGGCCCCGCGGCCTTCGGCTCGGTCCTCGAACTGCGCGCATCACGTCTCGGACTGACGCCCAAGCAGGTCCGCCGCGATCTCGCCGAGTACGAAAACATGGCCGTCGAAATCTCCGAACGCGCGCTGCGCTTCCTCAAGTTCCGCAACAAGGTCGCCTGAGAGACCGCATCGCCTTGCGCCGGCCGGGCAACTGCGCGACCGTAGGGGCGCAGCGGATGGAGGCGCGGATGGCGGCGATCGACTACGAGGCCCAATACGACAACCGCGCCCGCGTGCCGGAAAATCCGCAGATCATCGCCGGCTGGGCTCAGGACGCCGCTGATTTCCGTCAGGAGGCGCCGCCGACAGCGCTGCCCTACGGCGAGGGCGAGCGCCTGACGATCGATCTCTTCACGCCAGTCGAGCCGCGCGGCCTCGCCACGCTCGTCTTCATCCACGGCGGCTACTGGCGGGCCCTCGATCGCAGCTACTTCAGCCATCTGGCGCGCGGCGCGCTTGAGCACGGGGTCAGCGTCGCGATCCCGGGCTACGATCTCTGTCCGCAGGTGAGCGTCGCGGACATCGTGGATCAGATGCGCGCCGCCTGCCGCGTACTCGCGGGGCTCGGCCGGCCGCTCGTCGTCGCCGGCCATTCGGCTGGCGGACATCTCGCGGCCTGCATGCTGGCGACGGACTGGAAGAGCCTCGATCCCGAACTCCCGCCGGCCCTCGTCCCGGCCGCCTATGCGATCTCCGGCCTGTTTGACCTGCGGCCGCTCGTCTCCACCAGCATCAACGAAGCGCTTTGCCTCGACGACGACAGCGCCCGCGCGGCGAGCCCGCTCTTCATGCCCGCGCCCGCAGGCCTCAGCCTCGATGCGGTTGTCGGCGGCGATGAGAGTGAAGAGTTTCTGCGCCAGAGCCGTATGATCGTCGACGAATGGGGGGCGCAGAGCGTCGCGACGCGCTATGAGGCGATCCCCGATCGCCACCATTTCGACGTCGTCGCGCCCCTCTCCGATCCCGACTCCCCCATGACGCGCCGGCTCGTCGCGCTTTCGGGCCTGTGAACGAGAACACGAAGCGCTTTGCCTTCGCGCGCGCCGTGACGTAACAATCCGCTGCGGGCGGCGCGAAAGCGCGCCCGCCCCCAAATGGAGCGTGTTTGCCGTGCAGACTTTCTTCGTCGAGATAAAGTGCAAGCTGGGCAAGACCTATGACGTCGCCCGCGAACTGGCCGACCGCGAAATCGCCTCGGAGATCTACTCGACGGCGGGCGATTACGACATTCTGGCCAAGTTCCATATCGACCGGGATCTCGATATCGGCCATTTCGTCGCCGAGAAGGTGCAGTCGATTCCCGAGATCGACGACACGCGGACGGTCATCACTTTCAAGGCTTTCTGACCCGGCCTTCACCGGTTCCGCGGAGATCAGGCCGCCGCCTGCTTGCGGTCGCGCTCGCCCTTTTCCCATCCTTCCTTCGTCTCCGCGACGAAATCCTCGAGGCGGCTCTCGCGGATCGCCCTGCGCAGGCCCGCCATGAGCTCCTGATAATAGGCGAGGTTGTTCCAGGTGAGGAGCATCATCGCGAGGATTTCGTTCGCTCGCACGAGATGGTGGATATAGGCGCGCGAATAGCCTTTTGAGGCCGGGCACGAGGATGCGGCGTCGAGGGGCTCGATCTCCTCGGCGAAGCGCGCGTTGCGCAGGTTCATCCGGCCATGGCGGGTGAACGCCATGCCGTGGCGGCCGGCGCGGGTGGGCATCACGCAGTCGAACATATCGACGCCCCGGCGCACGGCCTCGACGATGTCGTCGGGCGTGCCGACGCCCATCAGGTAGCGCGGCTTCTCGCGCGGCAGATGCGGCTCGACGGTTTCGATCATCGCCAGCATCACATGCTGCGGCTCGCCGACCGCGAGCCCGCCGATGGCGTAGCCCTGCAGATCGAGCCCGACGAGTTCGCGGGCGCTCTCGACGCGCAGATTCGGGACATCGCCCCCCTGCACGATCCCGAACATCGCCCGCTCCGGCTGATCGCCAAAAGCCGCCTTGCAGCGTTCCGCCCAGCGCAGCGACAGCCGCATCGCCTTCTCGATCGCCTCGACGGGCGCGGGCAGCTTCACGCATTCGTCGAGCTGCATCTGGATGTCGGAGCCGAGCAACCCCTGGATCTCGATGGAGCGCTCCGGCGTCAGCACATGAGTCGAGCCGTCGATATGCGACTGGAAGGTCACGCCGCTTTCTGAGATTTTGCTGAGTGCGGCCAGCGACATGACCTGAAATCCTCCCGAATCGGTGAGGATCGGATAGGGCCATTTCATGAATTCGTGCAGCCCGCCTAGCCGCGCGACCCGCTCCGCCCCGGGGCGCAGCATCAGATGGTAGGTATTGCCGAGCACGACGTCCGCGCCGAGCGTCTTCACCTGGTCGGGATACATCGCCTTGACCGTCGCGGACGTGCCGACCGGCATGAAGGCGGGGGTGCGGATCACGCCGCGCGGCATGCGCATCTCGCCGGTGCGCGCCGCGCCGTCGGTCCCCGTGACGGTGAACATGAATTCGTCGGCCATGGTTCAGTCCCTGTTGCCGTCCCGCGATGCGTCGCGGAAGAGGAGGCTCGAATCGCCGAAGCTGTAGAAACGGTATCCCGCCTCGATCGCATGGGCGTAGGCGGCGCGCATCACGTCGAGGCCGGCGAAGGCGCAGACGAGCATCATGAGCGTCGAGCGGGGAAGATGGAAGTTCGTCATCAGGATGTCGGCCGCGCGGAAGCGGTAGCCCGGCGTGATGAAGATGTCGGTGTCGCCGGCGAAGGGCGCGATCGTTCCGTCCTCGCGCGCCGCACTCTCCAGAAGGCGCAGGCTCGTCGTGCCGACGCACACGATCCGTCCGCCTGCGGCGCGCGTCGCATTGAGCGCATCGGCGGTCTCCTGCGTGAGGTAGCCGGTCTCGGCGTGCATTCGATGGTTGCGCGTGTCGTCAGCTTTCACGGGAAGAAAGGTGCCCGCGCCGACGTGCAATGTCACGAAGCGCCTGCGCACGCCGCTCGCGTCGAGCCTGTGGAAAAGATCCTCGGTAAAATGCAGGCCGGCGGTGGGAGCGGCGACCGCCCCCTCCTCGCACGCGTAGATCGTCTGGTAATCCGCGCGGTCGCGGGCGTCCGCCGCGCGCTTTCCAGCGATATAGGGTGGAAGCGGCAATTCGCCGAGCCGTGCTATGGCCTCGTCGAGCGCGGGGCCGGACAGCGCGAAGGCGAGCCCGATGTCGCCCCCCTCCCCCTTGTCGAGAACGCGCGCCTCGAGCCGGGCGAGTTCGCAGACGCCGCTCGCGGCGGCTTCGTCGCCGAAGACGAGCAGGTCGCCGGGCGCGAGCTTCTTGGCCGGGCGGGCGAAGGCGCGCCAGCGATCGGCGCCCTCGCGCTTGTGGAGCATGATCTCGACGCCGGCAGAAATATCGCCGCGCAGGCGCCGCGCGTGCAGCCGCGCCGGGATGACCCGCGTGTCGTTGAGGACCAGCGCGTCGCCGGGCCGCAGGAGGTCGGGCAGGTCACGGGCGATTCGATCCTCGAGAACCGGATCGCCGCCTGGACGCACCACGAGCATACGCGCCGCGTCGCGCGGTTCGACCGGGCGCAGGGCGATGCGTTCCTCAGGCAGATCGAAATCGAATTCTTCGACGCGCATCAGGCCTCTCAGGCGGGAGGCCGCTTTAGCCGCCGCGAGCCAGCGCGGTCAACTGCGCGGCGCGATGCGGGCGCGGCCTGGTCTGGTGGCCGCGCCGTGCGTGATCAATCGTCGCGATGGACGCGCTCGTTGCGCTCGTGACGCTCCTGCGCCTCGAGCGACAGCGTTGCGATCGGGCGCGCTTCGAGGCGCTTGAGCGAAATCGGCTCGCCGGTCTCCTCGCAGAAACCGTAGGTTCCGTCGTCGATCCGCTGGAGCGCTGCGTCGATCTTGGCGATGAGCTTGCGTTGACGGTCGCGCGCGCGCAGCTCAATCGCGCGATCGGTTTCCGAGGATGCGCGATCGGCGATGTCGGGGTGGTTCTCGTTTTCATTCTGGAGGGTATTCAGTGTTTCGGCCGCCTCGCGGATAATGTCTTGTTTCCACTGTATCAGCTTGCGCCTGAAATAATCGCGCTGCCGGTCGTTCATGAAAGGCTCGTCCTCGGTGGGACGGTAGCTGGATTCGATGGCCGTATTCGTCATTGTGACCCTTTATCCGTTAGCCTGCTACCATACCGCTCGTACCAGGCTGCCCCCTCGGCTTGCGGCGACCTTATAGCGAAGGCCGAAGCCGCGCACAATCGAGAAGAACCGCATCTCGACGACGTGATCGCCGCAGATGGAAAGCCGCGCCAATGCCCTCTTTTCGCGCAATTCGACAATGGTTTGATGACGCCGCAGGAGGGGTCACGCCCCCTCGCCGTCACCCGCGCCCCCGAGCTTCGCCAACTCAACCTGCGCGCGCAATTCTATATGCGCGATCACCTCGTCCAGACGCGGGTCGCCTGTCGAGTCCCGCCTCTCGGCGAGGCGCGACGCGATCGCCTTGAGATCGGAGACGGGCACGCGCCCGGAAAGAAGCGCGGCCTTGAGACGGTCAAGAGCGTCCAGGAGATCGTGGCCGCGTTGCGCGGCGCGCCGGCGCCGGTCGCCGCTTCCGCCGGCATCTTCCTGAAGCGCCAGAAGCGCGTCGAGAGAGCCGACCGGCCCAACAGCCGACGGACCGCCTGCGCGCGGCGGCGTAGGCGTAGACTGCACCGAAAAAGAGCCGCCGGCGACGCGTCGCACGGGCGAGGCAGGCGCGACCGGAGTTGCGCCGATTTTGGGGTCGATGCGCATGGCTCTCATCATGCTCCCTGCGGAGTGTCCGCGCTTCGACTCTCGGATCGTATGGTTAACGAGCGATTAACGACCCGGTAAATCTTGCCGGGCGGCAATCCTGGACCGGCTGCGCACAGCAGGCGCACAGGCCGATGCAAAGAATTTTACGCGTTCTATCAGGGCTTTGGAGACGATCGCGGCTGATCCTGCCTTTGGCACGCGTTTCGCTCCTCGTAACACGGACGGCGCGAAATCCGCCGAAATCGAGGACGACAATGAAGCCCGGATCGAATTATCTGCGCAAACTCCTCGCCGTTGCGGCGCTCGTCGCGTCCTGCCTGCTCGCGCCTCTCGCGCTGGCGGACGTGGCGCGGCCCCTTTCGTCAATGTCGCGGATCAAGGATCTCGCCCAGGTCGAGGGCGTCCGCCAGAACCAGCTCGTCGGTTACGGCCTCGTCGTCGGCCTCCAGGGAACCGGCGACACACTGAACAATTCGCCGTTCACCCGCCAGTCGCTGACGGCGATGCTGGAGCGGCTCGGCGTCAACACGCGCGGCGCGAACCTGCGCACCGCCAATGTGGCGGCCGTGATGGTGACCGCAAACCTGCCGGCCTTCTCGACGCAGGGCACCCGCCTCGACGTCACCGTCTCGGCGCTCGGCGATTCGAAATCGCTCGAGGGCGGCACGCTCCTCGTGACGCCGCTTCTGGGCGCGGACGGAGAGGTCTACGCCGTCGCACAGGGCTCCGTCGCCATCGCCGGCTTCGCCGCCGAGGGCCAGGGGGCGAGCATCTCGCGCGGCGTGCCGACGGTCGGCCGCATCTCGAACGGGGCGCTGATCGAGCGCGAGGTTGAATTCACGCTCTCCGACAAACGGACGCTGCGGCTGGCGTTGCGCAATCCGGACCTGACGACCGCCCGCCGGATCGCTTCGGCCATCAACGATTTCATCGGCATGGACACGGCGCAGCCGACCGACCCCGGAACGGTCCATATCCGCGTGCCTCCGCGCTACACGGGAAACATGATCGAGCTCCTAACAGAGGTCGAGCAGTTGCGCGTCGAACCGGATCATCCGGCCAGGATCATTGTTGACGAGCGCTCCGGCATCATCGTGATGGGACGGGACGTGCGCGTCTCCACGATCGCCGTGGCGCAGGGAAATCTCACCGTGACGATCGCCGAAGAGCCGGTCGTCAGCCAACCCGAACCCTTCTCCGAAGGCGAAACCGTCGTCGTTCCACGCACGACCTTGCAGGTCGAGGAGACTGACGCCCGCCTCGCGCTGGTCGAGGAAGGCGTGACCTTGCGCGAACTCGTAGACGGCCTGAACGCGCTGGGCGTCGGGCCGCGCGACCTGATCGCGATCCTACAGGCGATCAAGGCGGCGGGCGCGCTCCAGGCCGATATTGAGGTGATGTGATGACCGCTCCCATGATGCTCGCAGGTTTCGCGGTCTCCGCCGCGATGGGCGCCGTCGGCAAGGTCGCCGACGCCGTTTCGGAACGCAAGGATGCGGCGCAGGACGCTGACCGCCTGCGCGAACAGGCCGACGATTTCGAGAAGATGTTCCTCGAACAGATGCTCGAACGGGTTTTCTCCGCCGGCGGCGAAGAAGGCATCATGGCCGAGGCTGGGCCGGGCGCGGAAGTCTACCGCTCCATGCTTTCCTCCGAATACGCCGGTCTGATCGCCCGGGGCGGCGGAATCGGCCTGTCGGATCAGGTCTACGCGCAATTGCTCAAGCTTCAGGAAGGATAATCCGATGTGGGCCGACGCCGCCACGCCGCAGCAGCCTCAGCGCCGCGTCGCCAATCCGGCGGACGCGCAGGGGCTCATCACGGATATCCGCGCGACCATGGCCGCGCTGGAGAAGATCCTCGCTGTTGAAACCGAACACGTACGCGTCGGACGCGTCAGCGAAGGCCTCGCCGACGAAAGCCGCAAGGCCGAGCTGACTTCGACCTATATCCGCGGGCTCGAGGCGCTCAAGGCGAACGCAGTGGCGCTCGCGCGCTTTGCGCCGGAGGGGCTGGAGATCCTCAAGCGCGACCACGAGGCGTTCGCGCGCGTGATCGAGACCAACCAGATCGTCCTCGCCACCGCCCGTGCCGTTTCGGAGGGATTGATCAAGGGCGTGGCCGAGGAGCTGGGACGCGGAGCCCAGACGCAGGGCTACCGCCCCGCCGGCGCTCCCCTGACCCGGGCGCCCGCCGCCTCGCCGGTGCTCGTTTCGAAGACCTACTGATCCGGCGTGGCGCACTGAAGCTCCGGGGACGTATTTCCGACCCGATTTCCCGACAATCACGTTGGATCGGCGGCGGCTTCGCGTCACAATGGCGCGCAAGCCCCGCTTCCCGTGCCAGATCAGCGCGTTTCGAGGAGAATCCCACGCATGGAGTCCCTGACGATCGCCAACGTCGCGCTTCTTCTCGGCGCGCTCTTTCTGCTGATCGGCATCGGCTCCAGCCTGCTCGCCTCGCGTTTCGGCGCCCCGCTGCTCCTCGTCTTCTTGTGCATCGGCATGCTGGCGGGACAGGACGGCTTCGGCGGCATCATGTTCGACGATTTCCGGGCGACCTTCCTGATCGGCTCGGCGGCGCTCGCGGTCATCCTGTTCGATGGCGGCCTGCGCACGCGCACGGCGAGCTTTCGCGGGGTGCTCGCGCCAGCCGCGCTGCTGGCGACGATCGGCGTCGTGGTGACCACCGTCGTGACCGGCGCGGCGGCCTCGCTCATCCTCGGCCTCTCGTGGATCGAAGGCATGCTGATGGGCGCGATCGTCTCGTCGACGGATGCGGCGGCGGTGTTCTTCCTGATGCGCTCGAACGGCGTGCGGCTGCGCCGGCGCGTCAACAACACGCTCGAGATCGAATCCGCGACCAACGATCCGGCCGCCGTATTCCTGACCATCGCGCTCGTCGAACTGCTCCTGGCGCGCGGGGCCGATAGCGGTTGGACCGTCGCGGCGATTCTCGCCCAGCAGGCCGTGATCGGCGCGGCGATCGGCGTGCTTGGCGGCCTGTCGCTCGCCTTCGCGCTGAACCGCTTCGCCTTCCCCCACGGCCTGCATCCGCTGATGACGGTCTGTGCGGCGATCGCGATCTACGCCTTCGCCGCCGTTTCCGGGGGATCGGGATTCCTCGCCGCCTATCTCGCCGGCCTCGTCATCGGCAACAGACCGGTTCGCGCCTTCCCGACGATCCTGAGTTTTCTCGATGCGACGACCTGGCTGAGCCAGATCGTGATGTTCCTCGTGCTGGGCCTGCTCGTGACGCCATCGAGCCTCATCGGCTACGCGGTTCCGGCGATCCTCATCGCGGCCTTCCTCATCCTTGTCGGGCGCCCGGTGGCGGTCTGGATGTGCCTCACCCCGTTCGGCTTCAGCCGCCGCGAGAAGGCCTTCGTCTCGTGGGTCGGCCTGCGCGGAGCCGTCTCGATCTTTCTCGCCGCCATTCCGACGCTCGCGAACATCCCGAATGCGGAGATCTATTTCAACGTCGCGTTCTTCGTGGTGCTCGTATCGCTGCTCGTGCAGGGCTGGAGCGTCGCCGCCGCCGCCACGCGGCTCGGCCAGCGCTCGGGCGACGCTGCGCCCGACCCGAAACGCATCGAGATCGATCTGCCCGGACAGCTCGAACTCGAAATGGTCGGTTATCCTATCGCCGCCAACAGCCCGGTCGTCGCGCGCGCCGTTTTCCCGCCCTGGGCGCGGGTGGCCATGGTCGTGCGCGACGGAGAAGTCCTGACGCCGGAGGGGGCGGGCGTGCTCAAGGCGGGCGATTACGCCTATTTCCTCGCGCCGCCGTCACGCGTCCCCCGGCTCGACCGGCTGGTCGCCGCCGCCGACGGGGCGCAGCCGACGACGCTCGGAACCTTCACCTTCGGCGGCGACGCCCGCGTCGAGGATCTCGCGAAGCTCTATGGCCTGCATATTCCGGCCGACCTCCAGAAGATGACGATTGCGGAGGCTTTCGAGGAACGTTTCGAGGATCGGGTCGATGTCGGCGATCGGGTCGATATCGAACCGGCCTGCCTCGTCGCGACGGCAGTTCACGAAGACAAAGTCGCCGCCGTCGCCGTCGAGTTCGACGAGCCGATGGATTTAAATGTCCGCAACGGCGCGCTAGCGCGGCTCGCGCCCATCATCATCGGAGCGAAAGCCGCAAGCGAGGCGCTGCGCCGCCGGTTGCGTCGCCAAAACTGACGATGAGCCGGAATAAAAACAAAATTACATACTTCTATCAACGCGACGCATACTCTAAGCAAGACACATAGATATAATAACATCAAATATATTCCGCCATATTGGCGTATTCGTGCTTGCGCGAGCATTGTCTTCCTGCGAAACGAATGCTTCGGGAAACCCCGGTCGACGGCGCGCGGAGGAGGAGAGCCATGGATAATCGTCTGGATATCTGGCGGCACGTGGATGCGGCCCGCGAGCCCCTGATCGCTCTGGCCGATCGCGTCTGGGCCATCCCGGAGGTCTGCTACACCGAGGAGCGCTCTTGCGCGGAGCACGCGCGCGAACTTGAGGCGCAGGGCTTTCGCGTGACGCGCAGCGTCGCCGGCATTCCAACCGCCGTGATCGGCGAAGCCGGCGAAGGCGGCCCGGTCATCGCCTTCCTCGGCGAGTACGACGCCCTGCCCGGCCTCAGCCAGGAGGCCGGAATCGCCGAGCCCAGGCCAATCGAGCCCGGCGGCCACGGCCATGGCTGCGGCCACAACCTGCTCGGCTCGGCCGCCATGCTCGCCGCTGTCGCGATGAAGGACTGGCTCGCCGAGCAGGGAATTCCCGGACGCGTGCGCTATTACGGCTGCCCGGCCGAAGAGGGCGGCGCGGCCAAGACTTTCATGGTGCGCGACGGCGCCTTCGCGGATGTCGATGTCGCGATCTCCTGGCATCCCCACAGCTTCTGGGAGGTCTTCCCGCCGATCTCGCTCGCCAACACGCGCGCCGATTTCACTTTCCACGGCAAGGCCTCGCACGCCTCCGCCTCGCCGCATCTGGGACGCAGCGCGCTCGACGCGGTCGAACTGATGAGCGTCGGCGTCAACTACATGCGCGAACACATGCCGAGCGACGCGCGCGTGCATTATGCGATCCTCGACGCCGGCGGCATCGCGCCGAACGTCGTGCAGGCCCATGCGCGGGTGCGCTACTCGATCCGCGCGGCCGAGCTTCAGGGCATGCTGGAGCTTGTCGAGCGCGTCCGCAAGATCGCCGAAGGCGCCGCGCTCATGACCGAGACGCGCATGGAGATGCGCATCGTCAGCGCGGTCTCCAACATCCTCGGCAACCGCCCGCTCGAAGAGACCATGCAAGCGATCATGGAGGAGCTCGGCCCGCCGAATTTCGACGACGCGGACCGCGCCTTCGCCGCCGAGATCCGCAAGACCCTCGCCCCGGAAGACCTCGCCGCGCCGTGGCAGGTCATCGGCCGCGAGCCGAGCGACGCGCCGCTCGCCGATTTCACCGTGCCGCTCGACGCGCCGCGCAAGCCCCTGATCGGCTCCACCGATGTTGCAGACGTGAGCTGGGTCGTCCCGACGGTGCAGGCGCACGCGCCGTCGATCGCCATCGGCACGCCGCTGCACACCTGGCAGGTCGTGGCGCAGGGCAAGTCCGCCCACGCCCACAAGGCGATGGTGCATGTCGCCAAGGCCATGGCGGCGACGGGCATGGCCGTGCTGCGCGATCCGGAACTGATGGCTCGGGTCAAGGCGGATCACGCCGCGCGCACCGCGAAGACGCCTTATGTCTGCCCGATCCCGGACGACGTCGAGCCGCCGCTGGACATGTCGCGCGTCTGAGCCCTCGAAGATCGAAACGCCCGCCCTTCTGCGAAAGCGAGGGCGGGCGTTTTTCGTCAGCCTTGAGCGCGAACCAAGTCCGGCGGCGTCGCCTCGGCGACGAGCGCGGCGAGCGCTTCGTCGAGGCTCATCGCCGTCTGGTTCTGGCTGCCGAGACGGCGCATGTTCACTGCGCGCTCGGCGGCTTCGCGCTTGCCCAGAACGAGGATCGCCGGAACCTTGGCCAGCGAGTGCTCGCGGACCTTGTAGTTGATCTTCTCGTTGCGGGCGTCGATCTCGATCCGCAGGCCAGCCTTGCGCGCGGCGGCGGCGACCTCATGGGCGTAATTGTCGGCCTCCGACGTGATCGTGCAGACCACCGCCTGCACCGGCGCGATCCACAACGGGAAATGCCCGGCGAAATGCTCGATCAGGATGCCGGCGAAGCGTTCCATCGAGCCGCAGATGGCGCGGTGGATCATCACCGGCGTCTTCTTCTGGCCGTCTGCGTCGACGTAGAATGCGCCGAAGCGCTCGGGCAGGTTGAAGTCGACCTGCGTCGTGCCGCATTGCCAGTCGCGGCCGATGGCGTCGCGCAGCACGTATTCGAATTTCGGACCGTAGAAAGCGCCCTCGCCCGGATTGATCGCGGTCTTGATCCGCCCGCCCGACTGCGCCTCGATCTGCTTGAGGACGCGCTCCATCACCTCCTCGGCGTGGTCCCACATCGCATCCGTGCCGACGCGTTTCTCGGGACGGGTGGAGAGCTTGACCACGATCTGGCCGAAGCCGAAATCGGCATAGGTCGAGAGGATCAGGTCGTTGATCTTCAGGCACTCGGCCGCCATCTGGTCCTCGGTGCAGAAGACATGCGCGTCGTCCTGCGTGAAGGCGCGCACGCGCATCAGCCCGTGCAATGCACCGGAGGGCTCATAGCGCGAGACGGCGCCGAATTCCGCCATGCGCAAAGGCAGATCGCGGTAGCTCTTCAAACCATGCTTGAAGATCTGGACATGGCCCGGACAGTTCATCGGCTTGATCGCGAAGACGCGCTCGTCCTCGGTCTGCGTGACGAACATGTTCTCGCGATACCAGCCCCAGTGGCCGGAGGTCTCCCAGAGCGACTTGTCGAGGATCTGGGGGGCGTTGACCTCCTCGTAATCATCGGCCAGGCGCCGGCGCATGTAGCTGATCAGCTGCTGGAACAGCGTCCACCCCTTGGCGTGCCAGAACACGACGCCCGGCCCCTCCTCCTGGAAATGGAACAGGTCCATCTCGCGACCGAGTTTGCGGTGGTCGCGCTTCTCGGCCTCCTCGAGCTGGGTGAGGTAGCTCTGGAGATCCGCGTCGCTCGCCCAGGCCGTGCCGTAGATGCGGGTGAGCATCGGATTGTTGGAATCGCCGCGCCAATAGGCCCCGGCCACCTTCATCAGCTTGAAGGCGTTGCCGACCTTCCCCGTCGATGTCATGTGCGGGCCACGGCAGAGGTCGAACCATTCGCCCTGGCGGTAGATCTTGAGGTTCTCGCCCGGCGGGATGGCGTCGACGAGTTCGACCTTGTAGGCCTCGCCCTTGGCGGCGAAGATCTCCTTCGCCTGATCGCGCGTCCACTCCTCCTTCACGAAGGGGGCGTCGCGGGCGATGATTTCGCGCATCTTCTTCTCGATCGCGGCGAGGTCGTCCGTCGTGAAGGGCGTCTCGCGGGCGAAGTCGTAGTAGAACCCGTTCTCGATGACGGGGCCGATGGTCACCTGCGTTCCCGGAAACAGCTCCTGCACGGCTTCCGCGAGCACATGCGCGCAGTCGTGGCGGATCAGCTCGAGCGCGCGCGGATCCTCGCGCATGAGGAACTCGATCTTCGCGTCGCGGGTGATCGGGTCGGCGAGATCGCAGACGACGCCGTCGAGCGCCATGGCGACCGTCTTCTTGGCCAGCGACTTGGCGATGCCTTCGACGACGGCGCGGCCGGTGGTTCCGGGCTCGTATTGACGGCTGGCGCCATCGGGGAACGTCAGGGAGATCATTGAAAAAGGCTCCTTGCTCACTCCTGCAAACGCAGCAGGTAAGCGTTGGGGACGAGGGAGGTGGAGAGCGCCTCAGCCGTCGTCCTGCGGCCGGGCGTCGCCGGCCGGAGGCGGCGCGTTCACGCCGCGCCAGAGGCCGTAGCGCCACGGCATATACCAGCGCGATCGCGGCGGCAACGCATCGAGGATGTTGTCGATCCCGTGAGTCCCGCCCGGCCCGCAGCGGCAGATGCGCGCGAGCCCCATCCAGCCGCCGGCCCAGAGCCCGTATTTCGCGATGGCCTCGTCGGTATATTCGGAGCAGCTCGGCAGGTGACGGCACTGGCGCCCGATCAGGCCGGAGAGCGAATAGCGGTAGACGAGGATGAGCCCCCGCGCGGCCTGCGCCGGAGCGCGGGCGGCGGCGTCGAACATCGCGTTGAGTTCACGGCTCATATCGCCTCAGCGCTTGCGCCGCCCCTTGAATTTCGGCGTCTTGCCGGCAAGGCCCTCGGTGCTGCGCGCGAGCGGGCGCTGAATTTCGCTCGGCTCTAATCATCAAGAAATCTCGACACATCAATTTTCTGACAGCCAACCTGTCGCTTGCCACACAAATTGCCTCTTGCCATTGGCGTAAACCCGCGATCACTCCTCCATACCGCGTTGCCAATGTGCAAGGTTAGGCGCTTACGTCCTTGTATTTCACGAAATGCTCGACCAACTCTATAATAAGATGCAAGATCGAAATAAGCCCTAATTGACGCCCTATTGTAATCGAAATTATCTTCTAAAAAGGGATATATAAATACAGCACTTATTCGTCTATTCTGCCAGCAACCATCAATACAGACTGGATCTTTCGTTTTAGCCAGAACGTAGTCAGAAGATTGTTTTATTGCCCTTTTCCAAAACGACGTATCTTTCGGATCGTTTGGATTCTTGACCTCGAAAGCAATTGTTACGTCCCGAAAATCGCTGTCACGAGGGATTGCTAAGACGTCAACCTTAAGTATTATTTCTTTATAGAAACAATGAAATACCGACACTTCCTCAAAGCAATAGAAGGCTTCTTGGAGTTCGCCAATAAGTCTTTCTCGAAGCCCTCTCTCTCGATCCATCTCTACCCTCGTCTGTATCGATCTTCAGCGCTTGCGCCGCCCCTTGAATTTCGGCGCCTTGCCCGCGAAGCCCTCGGTGCTGCGCGCAAGCGGGCGCTCGCGATCCGTGCCCGGCCCCATCTCGCCGAGCGCAGGCTTGGCGATGCGCGAGCCGGCCTTGCGGCGCTCGCCGTAACGGCCGGCGTCGGCCTCGACGTCGCTCTGGCGCGCCATCGGGTCGTCGCCGACGAGCAGTTCCGTGGCCTGCAGGCGCTTGAGCTCGTCGCGCAGCCGGGCGGCCTCCTCGAATTCGAGATTGCCCGCGGCCTCGCGCATGCGCTTCTCGAGATCGGCCATGACGGCCTTGAGATTGTGGCCGACGGTTTCGACTGATTTCGCCAGCCCCGTATCGACGCGCACGTGGTCGCGCTCGTAAACGCTGTCGAGAATGTCGCCGATGTTGCGCTTGACGCTTTCGGGCGTGATCCCGTGCGCGGCGTTCCACTCGAGCTGCTTGTCGCGGCGGCGGGTCGTCTCCGCAATGGCGCGCTCCATCGAGCCGGTGATCTTGTCCGCATAGAGAATGCAGCGGCCGTCGACGTTGCGCGCGGCGCGGCCGATGGTCTGGATCAGCGAGGTCTCGGAGCGCAGGAAGCCCTCCTTGTCCGCATCGAGAATGGCGACCAGCGCGCATTCGGGAATGTCGAGGCCCTCGCGCAGCAGGTTGATGCCCACGAGCACGTCGAAGGCGCCGAGCCGGAGGTCGCGGAGGATCTCGATGCGCTCCAGCGTGTCGATATCGGAATGCATGTAGCGCACACGCACGTTGTTCTCGTGCAGATACTCGGTGAGATCCTCCGCCATGCGCTTGGTCAGCACCGTGACGAGCGTGCGGTAGCCCGCAGCCGCGACCTCGCGTACTTCGCCGAGCAGATCATCGACCTGCGAACGCGCCGGGCGGATGTCGACGGGCGGATCGACGAGGCCGGTCGGGCGGATCACCTGTTCGGCGAAAACGCCGCCGGTCTGCTCCATCTCCCACTTGCCCGGCGTCGCCGAGACATGGATCGATTGCGGGCGCATCGCGTCCCATTCCTCGAATCGCAGCGGGCGGTTGTCGAGGCAGGAGGGCAGCCTGAAGCCGAATTCGGCGAGCGTCGCCTTGCGCCGGAAGTCGCCGCGATACATGCCGCCGATCTGCGGCACGGTGACATGGCTCTCGTCGGTGAAGACCAGCGCGTTGTCGGGCAGGTATTCGAACAGCGTCGGCGGCGGCTCGCCGGGCCGGCGTCCGGTGAGATAGCGCGAGTAGTTCTCGATGCCGTTGCACGAGCCCGTCGCCTCGATCATCTCGATGTCGAAGGTGGTGCGCTGCTCGATCCTTTGCGCCTCGAGCAGGCGGCCCATGCGGGTCAGCTCCTGCACGCGCTGCTTCAGCTCCACCTTGATGCCCTTCACCGCCTGCTGGAGCGTCGGGCGCGGCGTGACGTAGTGGCTGTTGGCGTAGACCTTGACGAATTCGAGCTCCGCCGATTTCTGCCCGGTCAGCGGGTCGAACTCGACGATCTGCTCGATCTCGTCTCCGAAAAGCCCGATCCGCCAGGCGCGGTCCTCAAGGTGAGCGGGATAGAGTTCGATGACGTCACCGCGCACGCGGAACGTCCCGCGCGCGAAATCGGACTGGATGCGCTTGTATTGCAGCGCCGTGAGATCGGCGATCAGCTGGCGCTGGTCGATGCGTTCGCCGACCTTCAGCGAGAACGACATCGCCGTGTAGGTCTCGACCGAACCGATGCCGTAGATGCACGAGACGGAGGCCACGATGATGACGTCGTCGCGCTCCAGCAGCGCCCGCGTCGCCGAGTGGCGCATGCGGTCGATCTGCTCGTTGATCGAGGATTCCTTCTCGATGAAGGTGTCCGAGCGCGGCACATAGGCCTCGGGCTGGTAATAATCGTAGTATGAGACGAAATACTCGACCGCGTTCTCCGGAAAGAAGCTCTTGAACTCGCCGTAGAGCTGCGCCGCCAGCGTCTTGTTGGGCGCGAGGATGAGCGCCGGGCGCTGCGTGTGCTCGATGATCTTGGCCATCGTGAAGGTCTTGCCGGAGCCGGTGACGCCCAGAAGCACCTGGTCGCGCTCGTTCTCGGCCACGCCTTTGACGAGCTCCGCGATCGCATGCGACTGGTCGCCGGCCGGCTCGAAATCGCTCTTCATCACGAAGGGCCGCCCGCCCTCGGATTTTTCCGGGCGCGACGGACGATGCGGAAACCAGGTCTTGCCGTCCTTGAAGAGCGGGTTGCCTTCGGTGAGCAGCCGCTCCAGCGACTGCATCGTCGCCGAGACGGCGTCGCTCGCGATGACGGGGGTCGCATCCGCCTCGAAGCCCGCCTGCGGAGCCTCGCCGAAACCGTCCTCGGGATAGGCGCTGACATGCGGCTTGTTCAGGGCGGGGTTGAGCAAAGCCGCGAGATGCTCGTCGAGCGGCTTCAGCACCGGCTTCGAGGCTTTGGAACTCGGCCCTTTGGCGCGAGACGCCTTCGGCCGGCCGGACTTTGCAGGCGCGGCGTCGGCCACGCCTTCGGCTTCGTCGGTTCGGGTTCCGGATCGGGGGGGTCTCGCCATGGCGGCAATATGGGCTGAGTCCTCCGCCGCGAAAAGAGGCGGGGCGCCAGATCGACGGCGCGCCGCTTCCGGAGCGCTCGCCGGCGAGACGTGCGGCCACTTAAGCGACCGCGGCCCTTGTCTTTTCACACGCCGAAGTGTTGTGTGCGGTTGACTGAATCGCGACCGAGTCACTGCGCGTCCCCTGCCGAGGTTTTCCATGCGACTGAGCCGCTACTTCCTTCCCACCTTGCGCGAAACGCCCCGCGAGGCGGAGATCGTCTCGCATCGCCTGATGCTGCGCGCAGGGATGGTGCGGCAACAATCTGCGGGGATCTTCTCGTGGCTGCCGCTCGGCCTGCGCGTGCTGAACAAGGTCAATGCGATCGTCCGCGAGGAGCAGAACCGGGCCGGCGGGGTCGAGATCCTGATGCCGACGATCCAGTCCGCCGATCTCTGGCGCGAATCCGGCCGCTACGACGCCTATGGCAGGGAGATGCTGCGGATCCAGGATCGGCACGAGCGCGACATGCTCTTCGGCCCGACCAACGAGGAAATGGTCACGGACATATTTCGGTCCTATGTGCGCTCTTACAAGGATCTGCCGCTCAACCTCTACCATATACAGTGGAAGTTCCGTGACGAGATACGGCCCCGCTTCGGCACGATGCGAT
The DNA here is from genome assembly GCA_007693435.1 of Salinarimonadaceae bacterium. Lineage (GTDB taxonomy): Bacteria > Pseudomonadota > Alphaproteobacteria > Rhizobiales > Beijerinckiaceae > Saliniramus. The sequence continues at coordinate 31,569 of REDO01000102.1, forward strand.
CGCGTGAGTTCCTGATGAAGGACGCCTATTCCTTTGATCTGGACAAGGAAGGCGCTCGCCACGCCTACAACCGCATGTTCGCCGCCTACCTGCGCACCTTCGCGCGGATGGGGCTGAAGTCGATCCCGATGCAGGCCGACACCGGGCCGATCGGCGGCGACCTCAGCCACGAATTCATCATACTCGCCGAGACCGGCGAGAGCGAAGTCTTCTGCGACCGCAACTATCTCGACTTCGAGGTTCCCGGCGAGGACACGGATTTCGAAAGCCGCGAGGGCCTGCAGGGTCTCTTCGAGCGCTGGACCTCGCTCTACGCAGCGACCAGCGAGAAGCACGATGCGGCCGCCTACGCCGCCATTCCGGACGCCGACAAGCTGTCCGCGCGCGGCATCGAGGTCGGGCACATCTTCTATTTCGGCACGAAATACTCGAAGGCGATGAACGCCGCCGTGACCGGGCCGGACGGGCGCGAGCACGAGGTGCATATGGGCTCGTACGGCATCGGCCCGAGCCGCCTCGTCGCCGCGATCATCGAGGCGAGCCACGACGAGGCGGGCGTGATCTGGCCGGACGCGGTGGCGCCCTTCCAGGTGGGGCTGCTCAATCTCAAGGCCGGCGATTCGGCGACGGACGCGGCCTGCGAGACGCTCTACGCCGAGCTGTCAGCCGCCGGCCTCGACACGCTCTACGACGACCGTGATGAGCGCGCCGGCGCGAAATTCACCAACGCCGATCTCATCGGCCTGCCCTGGCAGGTCATCGTCGGGCCCAAGAGCCTCGCCGAGGGCAAGGTCGAGCTGAAGCGGCGCCGGACCGGCGAACGTGAGCTGCTGCCGATCGGCGACGTGCTCGCGCGGCTCTCCACGTAACGACACGGAGATGGGATGAGCGCGGCCCCCCGACCTTTCGCAGCCTTCGAATGGATGCTCGCCATGCGCTACCTGCGCACGCGACGCAAGGAGGGGTTCGTCTCGGTCATCGCCGGCTTCTCCTTCATCGGCATCATGCTCGGCGTCGCGACGCTGATCATCGTGCTGTCGGTGATGAACGGGTTCCGCGCCGAGCTGCTGTCCAAGATCGTCGGCATCAACGGCCACATCTTCGTCGCGCCGGTCGAGCGCCCGCTGACCGATTATGACGAGGTCGCGACGACCATCGAGGGGCTGGCGGGCGTGCGCCGCGCGGTGCCTATGGTCGAGGGACAGGCCTTCGCCTCGTCCAGCGTGCAGGGCGGCGGCGTGCTGGTGCGCGGCGTGCGCGGGCAGGATATCGGCAAGATCGACGCGATCTCCGGCAACATCGTACGCGGCGACATCTCCGAATTCGGGACGCGCGACGGCGTGATCATCGGACGCCGCCTCGCCGAACAGCTCGCGCTCCAAGCCGGCGACACGATCACGCTGATCTCCCCGCGCGGGGCGACCACGCCGTTCGGCACGGCGCCGCGGATCAAGGGCTATCCGGTGATGGGGATCTTCGAGGTCGGCATGACCGAGTTCGACTCGATCTTCGTCTACATGCCGCTCGAGGAGGCGCAGGCCTATTTCAACCGCGCCGGCGACGTGAGCGTCGTCGAGGTGTTTCTGGAGAACGCCGACCGCGTATTCGAGGCGCGCATGGCGATCGACGCGGCGCTGGAGCGCCCCACCCTCGTCACCGACTGGACGCAGCGTAATCGCACATTCTTCGCCGCGCTCGAAGTCGAGCGGAACGTCATGTTCATCATCCTGACGCTGATCGTGCTCGTCGCCGCGCTCAACATCGTTTCGGGCCTGATCATGCTCGTGAAGGACAAGTCCTCCGACATCGCGATCCTGCGCACGATGGGCGCCACGCGCGGGGCGGTGATGCGCGTCTTCCTGATCACGGGCGCGTCGATCGGGATCGTCGGCACGATCGCCGGACTGATCCTCGGGCTCGTCTTCACCTACAATATCCAGGCGATCCAGAACACGGTCTCGCGCATGCTCAACCAGCAGCTCTGGGATCCCACAGTTCGATTCCTGAGCGAGATCCCGGCGTTGGTGAACTGGTCGGAAGTCTTCTCGGTCCTCCTCATGGCCATCGTCCTGTCGCTACTGGCGACGCTCTATCCCTCATGGCGCGCGGCCCGGCTCGATCCGGTGCAGGCGCTGCGTTACGGGTGAAGCCGATGGCGAACGACGAGATTCCCGCCCTGTTCCTCTCCAAGGTCGAGCGCCGCTTCCCGCAGGCCGACGGCGCGCTGGAAATCCTCAAGGGCGCCGATTTCGCGCTCTGGCCCGGCGAGATCGTCGCGCTCGTCGCCCCGTCAGGGACGGGGAAATCCACGCTGCTCCACGTCGCCGGTCTGCTTGAACGCCCGGATGCCGGCGAAGTCTATGTCGGGGGCGAGCCCACGGCGCATATGGACGATTCGGGCCGCACGCGCCTGCGGCGCGAGGAGATCGGCTTCGTCTACCAGTTTCACCATCTGCTGCCGGAATTCTCGGCGCTGGAGAATGTCGTCATGCCGCAGCTCATTCGCGGCCTCGACAAGAATCAGGCGCGCGAACGGGCCACGCAGCTTCTCGATTTTCTGGGGCTCGGACCGCGCATGGAGCACCGTCCCTCGGAGCTGTCGGGCGGCGAGCAGCAGCGAGTCGCCATCGCCCGCGCAGTGGCGAACGCCCCGCGCATCCTGCTGGCCGACGAGCCTACTGGCAATCTCGACCCGCAGACGGCGAACCATGTCTTCAACACGCTGGTCTCGCTGGTGCGGGCGTCGGGTCTCGCCGCGCTCGTCGCGACGCATAATCTACAGCTCGCCGCCCGGATGGACCACACGGTGACGATCATCGACGGGCTGGTGGTCGACAAGGCCTGATCAGCGGCCCATCAGCGCCTCGACATGCGCCGCCGCCGATTTCGCGAGGCCGTCAAGATCATAACCGCCTTCGAGCAATGAGACGACGCGCCCTGCGCAGCGCTTGTCGGCGATGCGCATCAACTCGCGCGTCGCCCAGGCGAAATCCTCTTCCGTCAGGTTGAGGCTGCCGAGAGGATCGCGCCAATGCGCGTCGAATCCGGCGGAGATCACGATCAGATCGGGCGCGAAGCTCTCGATCCGCGGCAGGATGAGCGTCCGCACGGCTTCGCGGAACACCTCGCTCCCATCCCCGGCCGAGAGCGGCGCGTTGACGATGTTTCCGTGATCGCCCCGTTCCGAGGCCTCACCGGTGCCCGGATAGAGCGGCATCTCGTGCGTCGAGGCGTAAAGCACGCTCGAATCGCCCCAGAAGATATCCTGCGTGCCGTTGCCGTGATGCACGTCCCAGTCGAAGATCGCGACGCGCTCGGCCTCGTGCGCCGTCTGCGCGCGACGCGCGGCGATCGCCGCATTGTTGAAGAAGCAGAAGCCCATCGCCGTGCGGCGCTCGGCGTGGTGGCCGGGCGGGCGCAGGGCGCAAAAGGCGTTCGCGGCCTTGCCCGCCATCACCTCGTCAACCGCCTGCGCCGCCGCGCCGGCGCCGCGCAAGGCGGCTTCCATGGTCCCGGGCGACATATAGGTGTCCGAATCGACCTTGATCACACCGGAAGCCGGCGAGGCCTCGATCAGCGCGTCGATATAGTCGCGCTCGTGCGCGAGCGCGATGAGCGCGATCTCGGCCTCCGGCGCCTGCTCGCGGGCGAGCGTCGCGAAGCGCTCGTCCTCAAGCGCGGACTCGACGGCGCGCACGCGATCCGGCCGCTCGGGATGACCCGATGGCGTGAGATGATCGAGGGAGGCGGGGTGGGTGATGAGGAGCGTGGTCATATCGCCTGCGGATCGGTTGGAAGCGGTGGGCATGGTCGCAAGCGCGGGATGATATGTCCATGCGAGGATTTCGGCGGACGCGCGTTTCGGGGAGGTCGCGCTTTATATGCTTCGCG
>REDO01000146.1 GCA_007693435.1 Salinarimonadaceae bacterium
CAGCATGGAGCCCAGAGGGCCTCCTCAACGCCCTCACACACATGCGATAGCCCTGGGGGCGAGGGGGCCTGCAATGGGCTCGAAGCTGGAGCGCGAAAAGGAAGGAGCGGCGGATCGCCGGCGCGGGCGCGACGCGAACCGAAACGGCTGAAAAACCTTCGGCGGCCCCGTTCTTCCCGAAACCGTCGCCGGTGACGGTCCGTCCTGCTCAGCGACGGACAAATCCGACGAAGCCCGCCAGAAACTCGGCCAGTCGGTCACGGGTCGCGCTATCCTCCAGCGCGCCGTCCTTGAAAACCGTGCCCGCCCGCGAGACCATCATCCGGCTGCCGAACCAGGGGCGGGTTCCGAGAGTGCGCAGCACCGGGAGCCAGGCGTTTTGCGACATGATCGTGCCGAAGCCGCCCGGTGAGGCGCCGATCACCGCGACGGGCTTGCCGCCGAAGTGCCGGGCGATGTCGCTGGAGGGTCGGCTCATCCAGTCGATGGCGTTCTTGAAGGCGCCGGGGATCGCGTTGTTGTATTCCGGGGTTACGAGCAAGAGCCCGTCGGCGGCGAGGAGCTTGCGCTTCAATTCCGCCACGGCGGGCGGGATCCCATGCGCGGCCTCGTCGTCCCCGTTGTAGAGCGGCACGCCGGCGATCCCGTTCGCGTCGAGTGTCGCCCCTTCGGGCATGAGTTCCACCGCCGCGCGCAAAAGCGCGGCATTGAACGACGCCTGTCTGAGGCTGCCAGAAATGCCCAATATCGTTGTCATGACGTCTCCCTTCTGTCGCTTCGCCATTTTGGTACGCCTAATATCCCTCATGCGGAATGGAACGCGGCTTCTAGCGCCGCGACGTCGATCTTGTTCATCTGCATCATCGCCGTGCGTGCGCGGGATGCCGCAGCGGTGTCGGGATCGTTGAGCAGCCGCGGCAGGATCTCCGGCACGATCTGCCACGACACGCCGAACCTGTCGCTGAGCCAGCCGCACATGCTCTCCTTGCCGCCGTCGGCCACCAGGGCGGCCCACAGTCGGTCGGTCTCCGCCTGATCTTTCGTCAGCACGCTGATCGAGGCGGCGGGCGAGTGTTGGAACATGTCTCCGCCCGTCAGGATCATCATCGGCGCACCGGCAAGGGTGAACTCGACGACCAACGGATCGTCCGGTTGGCCGTGAGCGAACACGGCGTCGACCCCGCTGTCCGGCAGGAGTGTGACGTAGAACCGCGCCGCATCGATCCCGCGGCGCGCGAACCACAAGCAGGTTCGAACCTTGCGTTGTGCGCTCATTGCGGAGCCTCCTCGTTGGCGGCCTTCGCGCCGGCGTAGTTGAGCATCCAGGGCGTGCCGAAACGGTCTGTGAACATGGCGAAGCGCTCCGCCCAGAACGTCTCGCCAGGCGCCATCGCGACGGACTGCGCGTCCTTGGCGAGCGCTTCGAAAATCCTGTCGAATTCAGGCCGCGACGACGGAGAAATCGACACCGCGAAGCCCTGCGGCTTGCTGTACATGGCGTCCGGCGTATCCGACGCCATGACCGTGGCCGCGCCCAGCTTCATGGTCATGTTCATGACAAGATGGTCATCGCCGGGCATGCGGCTATCCTCGTCCGGCGCATCGGCGTTGCGGAACACGCCTCCGATCTCGCCCCCGAGCGTCTCGGCGTAATGGGTCATCGCTTCGAGGCAATTGCCCTTGAAGAAGAGGTAGATCGTCGATTCCATGGCTGTCCTCCTTGCGATTTAAAGTGTTTGGGCGAGGGCTTCGAGCTGATCGGCGGCCTTGCCCCAGCCCTCGTGAAAGCCCATGTCCTCGTGCTCCTTGCGCGCCTCGACGGTCCAGTGCATCGCGCGTCCGATGTATCGGGTCTTGCCGGCGCCTGCGTTCTCGAACACCACCTCTGCGGCCATGAAGGGCCGGCCCGAAGGCCGCCAGTTGGGGCGAAACGCATCGGTGAACACTAGGCGCTCCTTGTCCACCACCTCGAGAAAGACGCCCGGCTCGCCTAACTGCTCGCCATTCGGGCCGTTCATCACCGTGAAGAATTCGCCACCGGGCCGCAGGTCGATACGCGCCTGTGAGACGTACCAGGGTTTGGGGCAGAACCACTGTTTCAGGAGCTCCGGTTCCACCCAACAGCGCCACACCTTATCGCGTGGCGCATCGAGGACACGGGTCACAACGCGATCGTTCGCAGCAACAGTCATGGCAGCTTCCTTTCCCTTGGGGCTTGTGAAAAGAGCAGCGTGAGATAGCGCTTCAGGTGATCGACGCTTTCGAGCGCAACAGCGCGCTCGCCCGTCGCCTTGGCCAGAATGAAGGCGCCCTGGAGGACGGCTTGGGTATGCCTCGCCAAGCTCGCCGGCGTCCAATCGGCCTCGATGCAGCGGGTCTTCATCGCCTCAGCGATATCCGGCTCGAGTGTCCGGGCGTGGTCGAAGATGCTGGCGGCGCAAGCCTCGCGGATCGCTGGATGCGACCCGTAGATCTCCTGCGTCATGGTCCCGACGAGGCAGGTGAACTCGGCGAGATCGCCTTCGATGATCGACCTTCGAAATTCGACATAGCCGATCAGGCGTTCGAGCGGATCCTCCAGGTCATGGTAGGGCGCGTTTGCGAAGAACGCCGAGGTGGTTCCAGCCCAATGGTGGGCGGCGGCGACGCCGAGCGCTTCCTTGTTCTCGAAATGATGAAAGAAGGCGCCCTTGGTGACTCCGGCCGCCTTACAGAGGTCGTCGATCGAACTGGCCGCAAAGCCTTGGGCTCGGATGACGTCTCGCGCCGCTTCGAGAAGCCTGGTGCGGGCGTCTCCGCGCTCTGGGTGGAGTTTTGTAGGTCTCGGCATGTGAAATACATACAGAGCGGTCGGTATGTATTTCAAGTATGCTCAAGGGTCCGAAAGGGCGGCCGTGGGACGTCCGTCGTAGACCAAGGTCAAGCGCCTCTACGAGGATTTCCAGTATCAGGCTGCGTCATGGGACAAGGCACGTCGGGTCGTCGCCAAGATCGCGTGGCGCCCGGGCGAGCTGTTCCCCAAGGTCGGATTCATCGTCACGAACCTGCCGACGGGTCCGGACTGGATCGTGCGGTTATAGAATCAGCGTGGCACGGCCGAGCAGCACATCAAGGCGGGTAAGTATGCCTTTCGCTGGACGCGGCTGTCCTGCAAGCGCTTTCGCGACAACGAGGTGCGGTTGCAGCTGCACGCGCTGGCCTGCAACCTGGCCACCTTCCTGCGCTGCATCGAACTGCGCGAGGCCATGCCAACTGGTCGCTGTCCAGCCGACAACTGAAGCTGATCAAGATCGGGGCCCGCGCCGTCACCTTCCAGCTGGCCGAGGTCGCGGTCACAGGCGCAATGGTGCGCGCCATCCGCGGCCTTCGCGCGCCACCGTCATGCGCGTGACCGCCAACCATGCCGAAACGGAACAAAACCGGCTCGACAGGTCTGTCTCAAGCGATGAAAAACACCCCCAACGGGCCGAGTCTGACACCGCCGCTTCGATGGGGCCGCCCGAAGCCGGGCAGTGGCGCGACACGCCATCCGGGACCAAAAACGCTTGAACCCGGGGGCGGCGTCAGGCAAGTATGCCCTAAAATAGCAGGCATATTGGGGAAATTTTCCTATCTTTGCCGCTGCAATTCAGCCGACGGGCAAGCCCCGGACGGCGAGCCGAGGGGGACACCAAGAGGCACCGAGGGGGGCGCCATGACCATCCGAACCGACGCGACGAAGCGCATTTCCGGCATCAGGATCGCCCTGGCGTTCGGCCTCGCGCCGATGATGCTGCCGGCCCTTGCTCGCAAGTGGCGACGGAAAGTCGGACCTCCGGTGGCCGAACGCGGCTGCATGTTCCGATACCCCCGGCGCCCGCGAAAACTCCATGCGGCATTGGCCTCGATGGTGGGTCTGGTCTTCATGGCGGGACAGGCCGCGACATCGGCCCAGGCCTGCGACATTTCTCCGCCGGCTCGCGCGACATTGACCCTTGGAGAATTTCATTCCGGAGGCGTCGTCGGCTCGTCGCGCGCGGTAGTGCCCGGTTCCGCATTGTTTTCGCAATCCCGCAGAACCATCGTCTACCAGTCGGAACCCATCACCGAGAGCGAGACGGAACTCTTCATCGAGAAATTGTCCGGCGGAAACGAAGGGCGGATCACGGTCTGCGCGTATGATACAAGTCAGAATTGGGACACGACGCGGCATCTGGGAAACTACTCCATAGACCGCGGCGCCGATCCGGGCGCGTTCATACGGGCCAGCTACGAGGGTCTCGAGGGGCGTCGACTGCTCGTGGAAGTGACCACTTTGCGCCGCTATGCGCATCGCAGTTTCGGCTTCCGCATGCGGATCGGTTCTCCCGGCGCCGCCACGTTGGCGGACGCGGATGGGGACATCGCGGAGCATCAGCACATCTTCGAACTGGAGGACGAGGAGACGGGGGGATCGGGATCTGATGGCGGTTCCGCCATGACATCCGATCCCGGACCGTCATCGCCCCCCGGCGAAACGGAAGCGCTGGACGATGGCGGCACCATTTCTGACAAGCCGTGGGTCGCCGATCCCGACGTAGCCGGGATCAGTCCCGGCTCCAAGCTGCTCGACGCGCTGGAGCAGGCCGGGTTCGCCGATCACCCGCAGATGCAGCCGCTCTTTCCGTTGACCCAGCCGGAACTGTTCTTCGGTCCCGAACAGGCCGATCCCGACGGCTATTTCACGGCGCCGACCACGGCGCCCGTCGGCTCAAGCATTCCCATCCGATTGACCTATGACGACAGACGCTATTTCGACAATCTGATCCTCGTGAAGGCGGATGCGCCCGATAGCGCCGTGGGCCGAAGTGTCGGTCGCAACACGCATCTCGTCGGAGACGAAGACCTCGTGCATCGCAGGGCGGGTGACACGCCCGGCGTGTATGAAGTGCGTCTGCGGCGCCATCATAACTTTGACCGGCGCATCATGGCGCGAAAGCGCATCGAGGTCACCGATATCGATATCGATCTGCAGATGCGGGAAGTGGTCACCGCCGGAGAGGACTTCGATGTCTTGATGAGCCCGGTCATGGACGGGCATCTCTACGTGACGACCCCGGATCGAGATCCCGAAAATCTCATCAGCCGCAATGCCCAAAGACGATTGGCCATCGAGGCGGCCGAGGGGCCTGGCCTGTTCACGCGCAGGGCGCCGCGCACTGCCGGCGAATACGAGTTGCGCTTCAATTTCAATCCGTCCCCGCGCTGGTCCGATGTCATGGGACGCGAGGGCCGGCTTATGGCCAGATTCCCGTTCGAGGTGGTGGACGCACCCGCAGCGGATGAAGCGGTTGCCGACGAAGCAGAGGAGACCGAAAAGCTCGAAGAGCTCGAAGCAAAGATCACAGCGCTCTCCGAGGATCTGGAACAGGTCACGATCGCGCAGACGGAAGAAGTGCGTGATGCGATCGCCGCACTCGGCCTGCCTGCGCTGGCCATGCTGGTCGCCATGCTCGATCGGAACGACATCGCGCCGGAACTGACCTTCGCCATAACCGCGCCCGTGCCGCCTGCGCAATGGGGAGTAGCTCCTGCCGCAACGGCGCCAGTCGCACCCGCGACACCGGTCGCACCTATGGCGCAACCGCAACCCGCCCAGCCGGCGCCCGCCGCCGGCGGCGCCATCGCCTCCACCCCCCAGCCCGCAGGCGCCCTCTCCCCGCAAGATGAGCGGCGGGTGATCATGCTGGTGGCGCGGCTCGAAGGCGCCTCGCAGGACGAGCAGGACGCAATCGCCGCCGAACTGGCGCAATTCGGTCCGGCCGCGACCGATCTCCTGCTCGAGATGATGCAGGAAGGCCTGGTCGACCGGGCGACCGCGCTTGGCGTCGCCGCCGCGATCGAAGCCGGGGACAGTGCCGCCGCTCCGACGCAGCCCTCCGGGGACGCGGCCCAGCAACAAGACGCCGCCGCCCCCCCGGGCTATCAGGTCGTCGGCGTGGCGCCGAATGACATGCTGAACGTGCGCGACCGTGCCGGCGTCTCCGGCAGCAACGTGATCGGGCAATTGGCGCCCGATGCGCGCGATGTGATGCGCACCGGCGACGTTCAGGATGTCGGCGGGCGCGACTGGTGGCATGTGAGCCATCCCACGCTGCCCCCGCAGGGCGGCTGGGTGAATTCGCGCTTCCTCTCCGCACAAGCCGGGCTCGCGCCGCAGGAGCTGGCCTATCGCGTCACGGGCGTGGCGGCGGATGACCGGCTCAACATCCGCGACAATCCCGGCATCGATGGCGAGATCGTCGGGCGCGTCGCCCCCGATGCCGCCGGCCTGCGCTGGACCGGGGAGAGCGCCGCGGTCTCGGACGCGACCTGGTGGGAGCTTGCCCATCCCGATCTGCCGAACGGCGCCGGCTGGGTGAATTCGCGCTTCCTCGAAGCCCAGGCAGGCGTCGCGGTCGCAGACGCCGTACCGCCCGCACTGAGCGCCGTCGCCGTCGCGTTCACCGAAGCGGAAGGCTACGAACCGGGCGATCCCTCGCAAGCGCTTTCGCGCCTGCTGGACACGATGCCGCAGACATCTTCGATCTTTCCTCCGGGCGGCAATCTCGGACCGCTGACCAAGGCGGTGCTGTTGCTGGAGAACGAGGAGGGCGTCGCCGATCATGCGCGCTATCGCATCCGCTACGGCATGGAACGCCGCTCTGGCCCGCCGGGCTCGGCGGGCGCCCAGCCACTGCCCTTCAGCTTCGTCCAGGTCGACCGGTTCAATCTCGGCGAGGTGTTTCGCGAAGCGATCGCGGAATCCTTCGGCGAGGCGCGCACGCCGCCGCCGGAAGCCTTCGGCGCGGGCGAGCACGTCTCCTACCGTTTCGAATTCCGTCCGATCCAGGGACGCAGCGCCGATCCGATCGCCATGAGCCGGCAGGTGATACCGGACGGCGAGGCGCAGGGCATGGATTGTCTCACGCTGAGGTGCCTCCATCTGGGGAGCGTCGGCGAGGGCGCGATTCCATGGCAGGCGCACGCGGCTAGCGGCACGGATTTCGATCGGCCCTACGAGGACACGCGCAACGGCGTCTACACGCCTGCGACGATGACCGATCTGCTCGCGATCGAAACCGGTGCGGCCGAACTCAGCGACGAGCGGCTGCGCTGGACGGGATATGAGGGGCCCGAGAGCGTGCGGGGCAGCGAGCCTTTCGTGGAGATCGTGATGGACGTCAATCTTGCCCAGGATTTCGGCATAGAGGCCGTCCTGCATGAGGGTCATGTGATGGATGATTCCATCTCCGCCGTCTGGAAACGGGCGGTCACCTTCCCCGGCGGCGACGATACCCCGCAATTTTCGACACAGCGCGCTTTCGAGTGCGCACGCGGCGAGCCCAACCATGAGGGGCTTTGTCCCTGACGCGCATGTGGCTCGAAGGGTCGGCGGGTATCGGGCTGCCCGGTCCCGCCGACCCAAATCAAGAAAATGACGGGCGTGGCCGCGATCTCCTGCATCGGGCGCGCCAATGACAAACGGGGGCAGGCATGTTCCAGCGCATCCAGCATTTCTTCAATACGCTCTCGACCAACTGGTCGGAGGATCCCGGCGCACGCGGCGCGGCCAAGATGGCGGCCGGCGGCGTGCTCGTGGCCGAAGGCGTCTTCGGCGTGGTCCGCAGCCGCCGGGGGCGCAACGGCAACCGCCAGCGCGGGGGGATACTCGGCGGCATATTCGGCATCGTCTTCGGCGTCATCTTCATCCATATCGGCGGCTTCCTGGAGAGCACCAACATCCAGGATCCCGTCGAGACCACCGGAGAGATCATCGCATCCGAGCGCGCCGGCACCAGCGGTGACAATAATCAGCAAATGTATCGCGCCCGGATCGCCTATGAGGTCGACGGCGAGCGCTACGAATTCACCACCCGGGGCCGGCAATCTTGGCAGCCCACTGTCGGCGCCGAAGTCACGGTGGCCTATTCCGCCTCGAATCCTTCAAACGCCCATCAGGTCGGCGGCGTCTTCGACTGGGGCATCCGCGCCTTCAGCTGGGCCGGCTGGTTCGTGGTGATCACCTCGGTGTTCAGCCTGCTGATCAGCATCGCCCTGATCGCCTTCGGGATCTGGCTTTTCCAGCAGGGCCGCGCCGATCGCCGCTTGAGCGGCGAGGACCGCAGCTTTTTCGGCGATCTCTTCGCCATCGCCAAGGACGTGCGCTCGGGCAATATGGATGTCTCGCAGACGGCGGCGGGCATGTCCGGCGCCGGGCAGGGCGCCGGCGGCTGGATGGGCGCCGCCATGGGCGCTGCAGGAATGGGTAGCGGGTCCGGCACCGCCGCATCGACACATGCGCCCCCGCAGCCCCAGAGCAATGCGGAATCCACGGCGAGCGCGAGCGCCCCTCCGGGCTGGATGCTCGATCCCGACGACGAACGCATGCTGCGCTGGTGGAACGGGCGGACCTTCACGGAGCAGCGTCGCCCGCGCGATTGAGGCGGCCCGGTTCAAGCATTTCAGGCCGTCATCGCGGCTTTCGGCTGGGCGAGATCCCGACGGAACAGAGGCAGAGACAGCGACACCAACTGATCATTTCATTTGGTATGCGAGTCCTGCGCTGAACATGCGCCTGTTCCGATGAAGGCCAGCAAAATCCGGCGGCGTCCGGCGCTCAAAGGGTGAAGAAACTTTTTTATCGACAAAAAGCAAGCAATAACAATGAATTAGCTTGTTCATCTGGCGGAAGGGGGGGCCGCCAAACTGACATCCAGCCGCGTCCCAAGACGTCGATAAAGCTTTGATATTGATGCGGTTTCTATTTCGATTTGTCCGTCGGCATCCATTGCTTTCCAGCGCTATCCCACATAAAATGTGGTCGATAATGTGGTATGGACGAGTTAGGCGGACACTGTGAAGCGCAAGGGGCGGCATCCGGAAAAGGCGCTGACGGCGGTGCAGGTGCGCGCGGCCAAGACGCCTGGTCGCTATGCCGACGGCAACGGTCTCCATCTCGTCGTAGACCCCAGCGGGGCAAAGCGCTGGGTCCTTCGAACCATCGTTCAGGGGGTGCGGCGTGACATCGGCCTCGGGGGCGTCACGTTGGTATCGCTCGCGGAGGCACGCGATAAGGCCGCCGCAATGCGTAAGATAGCCCGTGATGGCGGGGATCCGCTTGCTGATCGGCGCCGGGCCGCGCAACGAATGCCGACATTCGCCGAAGCGGCATCACATGTTCATGAGGCGCGGAAGGCGGGTTGGAAGAACTCGAAACACGTAGCCCAGTGGCTGACGACGCTGAAGACCTATGCATTCCCCATCTTTGGCGAGCGGCCTG
>REDO01000039.1 GCA_007693435.1 Salinarimonadaceae bacterium
TTAGTCCTGTTCCGATTATGAAGATAATCGAATCTTTCGAACAGGATGAGCTGCATCTTTCCGTAAAGTTTAGGGATCTATTTTAAATTGAATGTAATGTAGAATTCTCTACAATGGAACTTCTATAATATAGAGCAATTTTTGTTGTTTACATACTGAAAATTCAGAGATAGATAGCGCTCGTTTTTATTGGAGAACTGCGATGAAACACGTCAATGCTTTGATGCTCTCCGGCAGGGCCGCCATTGTGGGTCTCGCCCTTGTGAGTGCGCCCTTTGCGGCTTTGGCCAGCGATTCGTTCGCGATAGAGGGCTACGGCTTCGTCACGGCCGCGGACGTGCGCCAGCACAACAGGCTGCCTCTCGATCTCGCGGAAATCCGGCAGGCGCTGACTTCGCCGGAGCCGGACTTCGCCGCCGCTCTTCAGCGATACGCCTATGGCGGCGGGTTCGCCTGGCGTGATTCCTTCCATTCGCTCGCGTTCTTCGCCGATGACTACAACCATCGCATGGCCCGTAGCCTGCCCGGCGCCGTCGGCTTCTACGGCGAGGGCGATTACGCGCATCGCCAGATCGTGGCCGCCTTGATGGGGACCGGCGAGTTCCGGGGCGGCGGCGGTCAGCGTTCGCAGCCGGAAGCCGTGCGCGCCGCCTTCGTCATCGACGGCGCGCTCGCGACCATCCTGAACTGGTGCCGTCTCGAGCTCTCGGAAGCCTCGATTCGCGGGCCGGTCAACGGCAACTGGAGCCTGCGGAACGGCTCGCCGAAGAACTGGAGCGAATTGTTCGCCTTCTGGTATGGGCCGGACGGCGAGCATTCGCTGCACGCCGAGATGACGCGCATCCACGAGCGCTTCTCGATGCCCGAGGAGCCGACGCGGCTCGTTACCGGACCTCTGGCGGCGGGGCAGGAAATTCTGCTCGAGGAACGCTGGCCGCGCGAGCACGCCGAGGAAGTGCGCCGGGCTCTCGATCTCGCCTCGCTCGCGCTTCTGCTGGACCGGCTTGCTGATCTGGAAGCCGCCAGCGAGGAGCAGCGCGACGTGGCGCTCGCGTCCCTGCGCGGCGTCTGGATCGCGGGGGTCGACACCATCGCGCGTGCGGACCCGGCCGAAGCCGGCCGCGTGGACGCCCAGCTTCGCGCGGGGCAGGCGGCCGAAATCGGCGCCGTGCTTCGCCGGGCGATCGAGATCGCCATCGTCAAGCTCGGTTTCGATGCGGCCCTGCTGGGGACCGCTCTGGAGAGCTGAACGGAAAAGCGGACCTTCTGTTCATTATCGGGGTTTCGCGCCGACGGCGCGGAGCCCCGGTTTCCGTGCGGCGCCGACCCGGTGCGCTCAACCCGCCAGCCAGCCCTCCACGCGCTCCGCCGCCCGATAACCGGCCCCGGCTGCTGCGTCCATGTTGGGGAATTCCAGATAATCGCCCGCCAGAGCGAAGGGCGGATCGTCCATCTCCAGATCGGCCTGCAGGAGCGCCCGGCCGGGGAAGGCGAAGGGCGCGCCTGCGGACCAGGCCATGAACGTCGCATCGCGGACATGGCCCCGCGTCTCGGGAAAATGCGTTTCGAGGTCGGCGATCCAGCGATCGAGCGTCGCCGCCTCGCCCGCCGCGATCCAGCGTGACGCGCGCGCAGCGCCCGCAAAGAGCATGACCGCGTGGTCTGAATCCTCTCCCTCATCCGGCCGCATGCGGTCGTGATTGAACAGCACCGAAAATCCGAGATCGGGCGTGGCGACGGCGTAGGTGTCGCGCCACGGGATGCGCGCCGCGCGGTCGAGCCGCACGCCGACCGAGAGAAACGCCCCGTAGCGGATATTCGCGAGCGCGTCACGCGTGCGCGCGGCCAGATCGGGCGCGATCGCTTTGGCGACGAAGGCGGGCGCGGCCAGAATGCAGGCGCGCGCCGTGATCGAGTCGGGGCCGGCGGCCGTCTCGAAGGCGACCTCGACGCGATCGTCTGCGACGCGGCGGACCAGCGTGACCTTGTGTCCGGGCCTGAACGCGTCGCCGAGCCCGCGCGCCAGCGCCTCCGGAAGCGCGGCTGTTCCGCCGACGAGATTGGAGCCGGGCGCCGTTTTCGCCCAGACATTGGCGAAGGAGCGGAAGGCGTGGCCGGCGGACATCTCGGTCGGGTCGGCGCCGTTGCGCTCGGTGAGGCCGCGCAGGATCTCCTCCATGCGCTCGGGCATCGGGCCGATGGCTTCGCGCAAGGTGCGGTCGCCCTCGAAGGCGAAGAGGCTTTCGCGATGCGCGAGGCCGTTTCCGTCGGGGCCGCCGGCGCGCGTGCTGCGCCAGGCGCCGAGGCGCAGGGTCAGGCCGAGGCGCATGAATGCCAGCCGCTCCATCGGCGAGAGCCGCATCGTCAGCGGCAGCAGCGACGGGGAGCCCCCCAGATGCCGCCGGCCGGCGTATTGCAGGCCGAACAGCCGTTCCGGGAGCTTGCGCGTCGGTAGCGAGGTCTGCGCGACAAGCTCGCCGACGATGCTTCCCGGCCCGCCGACCATGTGGGCGCCCAGATTGAGCGGCGTGCTCTCGGAGAGGAGCGAATGAACCCGCCCGCCGGGGCGGTCCCCGGCTTCCAGCACCACGCAGCGCCGGCCCCGCATCCGCCAGGCGGCGGCGAGGCCCGCCATGCCGCCGCCGATGATGGCCACGTCGTAATCGGGTTGGCTCATATCGTTTCGGGTCGTTTCGCGCCCGGCCGCCGGGCTGTTCTGCGTCGTCATGTGAAAGGGCCTGGTTCCGGTATTCACGAGCCTTCCGGCCATGCTTCCTTATACTTTGAGTCGATGTCGATCAGGAGAAGCATTCGCTGCCGAGTTCGCATGTCGATGAGCTCGTCCCGCGCATCCGCGCGGCGGGCGACAGGGCGATCGTGTTGAGCGACGCGGGCGTGTTCCTGCTGCTGGAGGCCGCCGGCTTCGCGGCCGACGAGCTGCGCCGGCTAAGCACGACGAACCCGGCCGAGCTGTTCCGGATCGGCGGTGAGGGGCGAGCGTCAACGACGCCGCCGCCGCCGGAACGGCGTCACCAGGGCCAGAATCTTTCCCAGAGCCTGTTCACCCGCAGCTCCACGCGCCCGGAGCCTTCGGCGGGCGCGAACTCGACCGGCTCGTCTCCGCCGAACTGTATCGTAGCCGCGCTGTTGGCGTCGAAGCGCATCGGGATCGCCGTGAAACGTTCCCCCGTGCCGCGCGTCGTGAGCACGCCGTCTCTCGCCCGAGCGTCCGCAGGCAGGCCTGCGCCGAGCGAGCGGCTGACCGTGCGCTGGTGGATCAGATCGGCCCGCCAGCCGACCTGGAAACGATCCTCCACGCGTGTCTGTTCGACGGAATGGACATGTTCGAGCGTCACGCGCGATCCGGGCAGGACCACGCGGCTCCATGTCCTGACCCCTTCATCCACCGTGACGACCGGCAGCGTCATCGTCAGGACGACCGCCGGCAGCGTCACCACCCCGACACCCATCGCGATTTGCGCCGACCGGGTGGGCGGGGTGTAGCCGTGGCGCGCCTCGGAGCGCACTTTTTGGAACTGCCACAGCAGCACCGCGCCCATCAGCCCGAAACCGGCCAGATCGACGATAAAGCTCGGCTGGATGAGCAGGATCGCCGCGAACGTCATCGCGATGCGCTCGATGGCGTTGGCGCGCGTAAGCCACCAGCCCTCCTTCATCACCGACAGGGCGTAGACGCCGATCAGCCCCGAGATCACCAGCCAACCCAGTTCGAATATTTGCACATCGCCGATCAGCAGCAGCGTCGGGTTGTAGACGAACATGAAGGGAATGATGAACGCCGTGATGCTGAACTTGAATCCCTCCAGCGAGGTTCGTATCGGGCCCGCCCGGGCGATGCCGGCGGCCACGTAGGCGCCCAGACCCACAGGCGGCGTCGTGTCGGCGAGAATCCCGAAATAGAAGACGAACATATGCGCGGCCAGCGGCGGCACGCCGAGCTGTATCAGCGCCGGCGCCATGAGCGTGGCCATGATGATGTAGTTCGCCGTCGTCGGAACCCCGAGCCCGAGGATGATCGAACCGATGGCGGTGAACACCAGCGCCGCCCAGAGTTCGCCGCCGCTGAGCAAGAGCAGGATCGACTGCATGCGCAGGCCGAGGCCCGTCAGGGTGATGATCCCGATGATGATGCCTGCGGTGGCGCAGGCCGCCGAGATCGGAATCGCCTGGCGCGCCCCGTCCGCAAGGCCGTGGACGAGGTCACGCCCCCAGTCGGCCCAGGTGCGCGTAATGGTCTGGCGCCAGCTTGTCAGCGGCTCGCGCGCGGCTGCCTTCTCCCGCGCCACCGAAGAGCGCTCCTTTTCGAGCGCCTCCTGGACCCCGGCGAAGGGGTCGCCGCCGTTCGCCTGCGTCCGCAGCGCCCTGTAGACGATGATCGTGTTGCGCGCCACGAGGGACACCAACAGCGCCAGCGGGATCGCGAAGAAGGCCGAGCGCGTCGGCGTGAAATTGGCGATCACCAGCATGAAGATCAGCCCCAGGACGGGGATGAGTAGGTGAAACTGGCTCAGCAGCGTCGGCAGGACGGGCGGCAGTTCTTCGCGCGGAATGCCGCGGATGTTCATCTTCTTGGCGTGCATGTGCACGCAGAAGAGAATGCCCGCCAGATCGAGGATGGCCGGCAGAAGCGCCGCCGTGATGATCTGGACATAGGGAATGCCGGTCATCTCGACCATGACGAAGGCGGCCGCCCCCATCACCGGGGGGACGAACTGGCCCGTGGTCGAGGCCGCCGTCTCCACGCCGCCGGCTGATGCCGGGCTGAAGCCGACGCGCTTCATGAGCGGTATGGTCAGCGTGCCGGTGGTCGCGACGTTCGCCGTGGAGCTGCCGGAGAACGACCCCATCATGGCGCTGGCCAGAACGGCCGATTTCGCCGGCCCGCCCTGGTAGCTGCCGAGCCCCGCCATCGCGAGGCGGGTCAGATAGTCGCTGACGCCCGTACGCTGCATCACCGCGCCGAACAGCACGAACAGAAAGACGAAGGTCGAGGCGACCGCGAGCGGGATGCCGAATATGCCCTCTGTGGTCGGATACAGGTGCCGGACGATTCGTTCGGCCGAATAACCGCGATGGCCGATGATGTCGGGCATGTAGGCGCCGAAAAAGGCGTAAAGCATGAAGATTATCGCCAGAACCGGCAGGACCGGCCCGATCGCGCGGCGCGTCGCTTCCAGCAGGGCCACGATCGTCAGAACGCCCATGGCGAAGTCGAACGTGGTCTCGGCGCCGGCGCGCATAACCATTTCGAAGAAATAGAAATAGAAGTAGAGCGGTCCGGCGATCGCAACGGCGGCCAGAAACAGATCGATAATGGGTATGCGGTTCTTGCGCATGCCCGAAAAGGCGGGAAAGAGCAGGAAGATCAGCCCGAGAACGAACGCCAGGTGAACCGCGCGCAAGTTCTGCGCCGGCATAAGCCCGATGCCCGACTGGTAGAGCTGGAACAGGGAGAAGCTGACGGCGATCACCATGATGGTGAGGCCGACGAGGCCCGTGACCTGGCGCTGATCGGCGCCCTCGCCGGCGACCGAGACCGGGGCTTTCGTATCCTGCTGCGTCATCGTCTGATCCCGGTCAGTCGGCATCGTATCGTGGAATTCGCGACTGGCGGGCGACGGTTCGCCGTCGCCCGCCCTTTATGCGGCCTTGTCGTCAGCCGGTCGCTTCGTCAGTTCCTCGCGTAGAAGGCCTCCGCGCCGGGATGAAGCGGAATCGGCATGGCCTCCTGCGCGCTGGCGAGCGTGATGTCGCAGCCGCGGACGTGGGTGTTGCACAGCCGCTCCAGGGTCGAGTCGGAATAGAGCACTTCGAGCATGCGCTCCACGACGTCGGCCTCAAGGTCCGCGCTGGCCACGATCATCGCCATGACGGTCACGGTGGGCAAGTCCTGCTCGACGCCCGAATAGGTGCCGGCCGGGATCGTGATCGTGCTGTAGAACGGCCACATATCGGCGATCTCCTGGCCCTTGTCGGGCTCGATCGGCACGATGGAGACGTTGTGCGTGGCCCCAAGGTCAATGACCGCTGCGGTCGGAATGCCCGCCGTCAGGAAGGCGGCGTCGATCCGGCCGTCACGCAGCGCGTCGACCGCTTCGCCGAAGGGCAGGAACTGTTCGGAGATGTCGCCGTAGCTGATGCCGAAAGCCGACAGGATCTGCCGGGCGTTGGCTTCCGTGCCGCTGCCGGGGGCGCCGACGGCGATGCTGCGGCCCGCCATGTCGGAAACCGACTGGATGCCCGATTCGGCCAGGGTCACGATCTGGATCAGCTCCGGATAGAGCATCGCCATGCCGAGATTGTTGTCGAGCGCGGCGTCGCCCGAGAACATCTCGTCCGAGTTGAACGCGTAGTTGGCGATGTCGTTCTGGACCATCGCGAGTTCGGACTCGCCTGACTGGATCAGCCGGACGTTGACGACGCTCGCTCCCGTGGATTCGGCCGTGACCGTGAGCCCGTCAATCTCGGTCGTCCAGGCTTCCGCCATTGCGCCGCCGAGTGGGAAATACACTCCACCGGTTCCTCCCGTGGCGAGCGAGATCGAGCCGCCAGACTGGGCGATGACCGCCGTGGGCGCCATAAGGCCGGCGCTGAGCAGCCCCGCCGCGACCATTTTGGTGGATATTTTCATCGTTACCTCCACTGTTTGCGCAGGGATTGGCCCGATGCCTCCGAAATACGTAGTCGGTTACAGCCTCAGGCGCACCCTGCGGATTTCCAGACCCGCGAATTCATGAACACGCGCGTCTGAGTAAAGTACTATAGCTTGCATGGGGGTTCTGCCAAGTCCGGCGATCGCAGGCCGACGGACCGGGCGTGGAATTTCGGATTTGAAAGGCAAGGCCGGCAACGCCTGTAGCGCATGTGATCGGCCTGATCGGCGGGGGTATTTGAGGGGGCCTGGCGGGTTGCGGCGAAATTGGGGCAGCGGTCTCCGCCCCTCCCGATCGCGGTTCGAGCCGCTTGCGCGCCGGAGCGCCAATTGGGGCCGAAGGTTTCTGATTTTGCAAAATCAGCAAGTGTGGCCTGCAAATGTGGCCCGCAGGCTTTCGCGCATGGCGCGGGCGGCTGGCGACACGGCCATCGTGTCGAGCGACGCCGGAATGTTCCTGCTGTTGAGTGGGGGAGGACGAGCCTCGTTGTGTCAGGCGGCGAGGCGCGTCAGGACCCAGCCCGATCCGGCGATATGCGCGAGCGTGATCGCGACCGAAAAGCCGTGCAGCTTCCTGAACCGCGCCTTGTCGCCGGAATCCGTCGCCCGGTTGACCGCAGGCATCAGGCTCTGGCGCGCATAGAGCGCCGTGAGCGCGATCGCCGCGAGAATGCCGGCGGAAACCGCGTCGCCCGCAAGCGCCAACCCCGCCGCGACCGCCGACGCGCCCAGCACGAAGAGATAGAACCAGGCGAAAGCGCGCCGGATGACCGGCCCGGTCTGCCCGGCGGGCAGCGTATCGAATATGAAGGCCGCGAAGCCGAAGGCGAAAAGCGCCATTCCGCCGAAAAGCAACGCCGTCGTCAGGAGCGCGAGGGTCGGCATGCGGTTTCTCCGGTCTTGGCCGCGGGGCGCGACGTCGCTGGAGTTACGCGGGGAGGGCGGCGGCGGATCGCTGTGTTGCGGGGTTGATCGTCCCCAGCTTTTTCGTGACGGTCGGCGAGCGTTGCGATAGTCTCGAACATAGGTCCAGTCGCCGCCTCGCGCTCGCTGTGGCATTGGCGAGAATGTATTTCAGTAGAAAGAGATCGCTTTGAAGAAACCAACGTCTGTCGCGACCCTGACCGAGTTTGGCAGGGTGCGCCTTTCAAAGAGTTTTTTCATGCGCGACTTCCTGTTCTCGGATATCGCCTCGATTCATGGCTTCTCGAACATTCCGGACAATCCTGATCTGGCGATCGCGGCAGGCTCGAAGCTGTGCCAGGAGTTGCTTGAACCATTGCAGGACGCGTTCGGACGTATCGCGATCCGCTCCGCTTACCGCTCGCCTGAGGTGAATGGCTTCGGCAACGAGAACGGCTATAACTGCTCGTCCAACGACGCCAACGCCGCCGCCCATATCTGGGATCGCACGGATGCCGACGGCTTCACGGGAGCGACAGCCTGTGTCGTCGTCCCGGCGTTCTGGGACCGTTTTCAGGCGGAGGGCGACTGGCGGAAGCTGGCGTGGTGGATCCACGACAACCTTCCATATTCCAGCCTGTACTTCTTTCCTCGCTACTTTGCTTTCAACATCAATTGGCATGAGAAGCCCGAACGCCGGATCGACAGCTACGCAAAACCCGCCGGTTGCCTGACGAAACCCGGCATGGCGAACCATGAAGGCAGCCACGAAGAGCACTGGCGCGGGATTCTACAGGCTTGATCCTTCGGGACGAGCCCGGCCCCTCAATTCATCCGGATATTCACCGAGCCCAGCCGCGTGAAGTCCACGCGGACATTGTCGCCGGCGACCACGTTGACGGCGAGGGTGATCGAGCCGGTCATCAGGATCATGCCGGCGCGCAGTTTGTCGCCGGTGGCCAGCATCTGGTTGGCGATGAAGGCGCCGGCGCGGTAGGGGTCGCCCATCACTTCGACGGCCGTGGCCGTGGCCTTGTATTCCCCGTTGACCGTGATGACCGCGCCTTCCACGCGCAGGTCTATCCCGTCCGGCGAGCGGCCGGGGCCGCCCAGGATCACGGCGCCTGTGGTCTTCTGGGTTGCGATGGCCATCTGGCTGCTGCGATCGACATTGCCGGGAGCGCCCACGGCGACCTCGATCGCGGGAAGAAGAGCGGCGGTCGCGCGTCTGACGTCGAGCGCCGTCACGTTCGGGCCGTCGATGTCCGCCCCCAGCAGAATGGCGACCTCCGCCTCGACCGCGTTCCTGGCGCCCGGCACGAATGCGATGGCGGAATCGTCGTCGCGAAGGCACGAAGCCAGCAGTCCGCCCGCGACCGGCCCGCCCGTTCCGCGGGCCTTCTGCATGGCGAGGTTCGTCAAGGACGCCTTGTAGCCGACGAGCGGGTCTCCGGCGGCGGCGAGCCTGCGCATCAATCCGGACTGGAGCAGATAGGCGTCGTCGATGGAGAGGTCCGGAGCATCCTCCAGAATATCTTTCCACGCGATCGTTCCGGCGACTCGGTCGGCCAGCAGTGAGATCAATCTGTCGCGCTCATCAGCCTTCATGATGAGACCCCTCCCTTGTCCGGGCTTTTCATTATTCTCGACATATCATCAAAATATGCATTTACATACAGTTG
>REDO01000147.1 GCA_007693435.1 Salinarimonadaceae bacterium
GCAAGACAGGGCGAGCGCCGGCTTGACAGAACGCCCGGTCAATTCCATCGAGAGCAACACCGGGCGAAAACGCGAGGAGCGGGGATGGCCGTCGACATGAAGACGAAGGCCGGCAAGCGGGTCGTCCGCAACCCGAGACGCGGAGCGCGCCTGACGCCGCTCTACCAGCAGGTCTACGTGGCTTTGCGTGAAGAGCTCGGATCGGGTGGGCTCGATCCGGCGCGCCCCCTTCCCTCCGAGCCCGCCTTGGCCGAGCGCTTCTCGGTCTCGCGAATCACGATCAGGAAGACGCTGGAGCAACTGGAGAACGAAGGGCTCGTGCGGCGCGTGCGCGGCGTCGGCACTTTCCCGGTTCCCGGGCTGACAGTGGAAGATCGGATCGCCAATATCTCCGGCTTTCTCGAAAATCTGCTCTCCTTCGAGCGTTCGACGACGGCGGAGACCCTGTCCTGGGAAATGCTGCCGGAGCCGCCGAAAGGCCCCGCCGCGCTTCTCGGAGACGGGCCGTGTCTGCGGATCGTGCGGTTGCGCAGCTACAGGGGCCGCCCGATCTCCTTCACGACGATCTGCGTGCCGCAAGTTCACGCCGGGCTGCTCGACCGGGAGACCGCCGCCGACACGCCGGTCATCCATCTGCTCGAAGCGCGCGGCGTCGTCGCCGAACGCACGGAGCAGGCGATCAGCGCGGTGGCGGCCGAGGACCGCGCCGCCGCCCTTCTCGGCGTGCCTCCCGGCTCTCCGCTCATCGCCATGCGCCGGCTGATGCTGGACGTAGCGCGCGCGCCCGTCCTGCATCAGGAGAGCCTCTACGCTCCGGACCGCTTCGAGTACCGCATGACCCTCACGCGGACCCATATCGGCCCCGTGGCGAGATGGACGCCGATCGCCTGACGCTCACGCCATCGCCGAGCGCAGCCGCGACCGCCAGCCCTGATCGAGCAGGAAGGCGCGCAGGCTTTCCCGATCCGGCGTCCCGCCGCGCGCTGCGACGATGAGGCGCCAGCCGAGGCAGAGCATGCAGGAGAGGACCGGCGCGCCGTCGACGAACGGACGTTCAGCGATCGGCGGCAGGGTCGGCATCCCCGTGCCTAGCATGACGAAGGCGTCCGCGCCGACGCCTGCGACGCTGTCGAGGCCCGACCCCGCCTCGGCCAGCGACATGCTGTAGATCGGATGGAACGCGGCGGTCTCCTTGTAGGCGGAGACATGGGCCGCGATCTCGAAGCCCCGGGCGGTCCAATAGGCGAGGCTCGCATCCGAGATGGGGCCGTCATAGGGCGAGACCAGAACGATGCGCCGTGCGTCGAGCGCGCGCAAAGCGTCGACCACGGCGCTGGCGGCCGTGATTGCAGGAACTCCCCGCGCCGCCTCGATGGCCGCGATGACGGAATCCTCGCGTTCCGGCCCCGCGAAATAGGATGCGCCGGTGCAGGCGTAGCCAATGACCGAGAGCGGCGCGTTGGCGAATTCGGAGGGCGCCTCGAGGTAATGCTCGAAATAGTCGAGAAGGCGCTCGACGATGGTCCCCTTGTCGCTCTTCAGCCGGGCGTTCACCACGGCGAAACCGGGCGGCGTCATCACCGCCATCTCGGGCTCGACCGTCGTGTTCGCCTGGGGCGTGAGAAGCCCGATCAGTCCCTTGGGGCCGTATGCGACGGTCATGGCGTCTCTCCGGTCAGGTCACGCTTGTCAGGTCACGTTCGCGGCGATGCGCAGGCCCTCGATCATCGAGCTGCGCAGGAGGTGGTTCTTGAGGCGTTCGGGATCGCGCGTGATCGCCTTGAGATCGGCCAGTATTTCGGCCCGCTGGGCGGGATCGCGCTCGCGCATGCGCGCCCTGTTGCGATCGGCCTGGGCGAGGATCTGGTCGGCCGCGACGGGGCGGCGCTGACGCTCGTAAAGATCGAGGCGCTCAAGCGGCGCGCCCTTTCGCAGGATGTCGATCAGCGCTTCGGCGAGCGCGAAGGCGTCGTGGATTCCGCCGTTCAGGCCCATGCCGCCCGAGGGGCTGTTGACATGCGCGGCGTCTCCCGCGAGCACGGCGCGGCCGGAACGGTATTTCGGCACGATGCGCTGATGGACGCGGTAGGGCCGCATCTCCATCACCTCATAGGGCCCGTCCCGGGGAACGATGTCTTGCAGCGCGGCGTCGATCGCCTCGGGACGCATCTGGTCCTCGATGGAGACGTCCTCGCGCGGATAGATCGAGACGCGCCAGCGCCCCGGAACCTTGAGAAGCGCGAAATTGCCGTCCTTCTTCCAGCAATAGGTAACGTTGGACAGGCCCTCGAGATGCTCCTCGAACGGGAACGTCGTCGTCGCCAGAAGCGTCGTCTCCGGGTAGGTCAGCCCTTCGAAGGGCAGGTCGAGCGCCTTGCGCACGAGGCTGCGCGCTCCGTCCGCGCCGACGACGAAGAGCGCGCGCGCCTCCTCGCGGTCGCCGCCCTCGGCCTTCTCCAGACCGAGAATCGCGCGATCCTCCTCCTGCGCGAGAGCGCAGGCGCGGGCGCCGAAGACGACGCGCGCGCGCGGCTCCGCCCCGAGTTCGCGCAGGAGCAGCCGCGAGAGTTTCCATTGCTCGCATTGCAGGCGATAGGGATGGGCCGTCTCTCCGGCGATCACCGACAGATCGAAGACGGCCCGGTCGCCTGAGGGATGCGAGCGCACCTGCCAGTGCGGGCATACGAGGCCCTGCGAGACGAGCTCGGCGCCCAGGCCGAGACGGTCCAGCATGTCGAGCGTCGGGGGATGGAAAGTCGAAGCGCGAAGGTCTTCGCCCGGCCCGGGCTCGGCCTCGTAGACATTCACGGAGACGCCGGCGCGGGCGAGCAACAGCGCGAGGGTCAATGCGACGGGACCGCCGCCCGCGACGGCGACCTCGCAATCCAATCCGCCCCCTCCCATCCCGCGCGTCCTTTTCGTCTCATGGCGCTTGAACTTGTATTATAAATAAGAGCACTATGGATCGAAGGCAATCGACGCAACGCAAAGATTTGGTGGAACAGCCCGATGGTCGAACGATATCCGGAACGCGTGACGAGCTTTGTCGCGGGGCGCGCATGGGCGGATCGCGGGAGCGAGCTCCCGATCGTCGATCCCTCCACCGGCGAGCGGATCGGCACGCTCGTCGAGGCCGGCGCGGAGGACGTCGACGCGGCGGTTCGGGCGGCGCGCTCGGCCTTCGAGAATTCCGGCTGGGCGCGCATGGACACGGGCAAGCGGCAAGAGACGCTGCTCGCCGCGCATGACGCCATCCTCGCCCATGCGGACGAACTCGCGGAGCTTGAATGCGCGGCGCTTGGCGTGCCGCTGCGGGAATTGCGCGAGCGCCATATGCGCCGCGCGGCCTACAATTTCCGTTTCTTCGCCGAATTCATCGGCCAGATGCGCGGCGAGGTCTACGATCAGACGGAGGGCTACCGCAGCATCGTCGTGCGAGAGCCCGTGGGCGTTGCGGCGCTGATCGCGCCCTGGAACGCGCCCGTGGCTCTAGCCTCGATGAAGGTCGCGGCTGCGCTCGCCTTCGGAAACACCTGCGTCCTCAAGCCGTCCGAACAGACGCCGCTCGCCTTGCGCCGCTTCGTCGAGATCCTGCACGAGGCGGGCGTTCCCGACGGCGTCGTCAATCTCGTCAACGGCCGCGGCCCCGTGACCGGCGCGGCGCTCGTCGCCCATCCGGGCGTCGATCTGATCTCCTTCACCGGGGGCACCGAAACGGGTCGCGCCATCATGGAGGCGGCGGGTCGCAGGCTCGTTCCCTGCACGATGGAGCTCGGCGGCAAGAGCGCCAACATCGTCTTCGCCTCGGCCGATCGCGAGCGCGCGCTCGACGCGGCCCTGGCCTCGATTTACTCCAATAACGGCCAGCAATGCCTCGCCGGGTCGCGCATTCTGGTGGAGCGCGAAATCGCCGAGCGCTTCATCGCCGATTTCGTCGACCGGGCGCGGCGCATCCGCATCGGCGATCCGCGCGACGAGACGACGGAGCTCGGCCCGCTCGCCTCCGCCGGACACCGCGAGCGGGTTCTCGGCTTCGCGCGCGACGCGGCCGCCGACGGCCTCACCCTGCTGACGGGCGGCGACGCCCCGCGCGGCCTGCCCGATCGGCTCTCCGGCGGCTTCTATGTCGAACCGATCGCGGCGCTGGCCGCCGACAACGCTGTACGCGCCTGCCAGCAGGAGATTTTCGGCCCCTTCGCCACCTTCCAGATTTTCGACGGCTATGACGACGCGATCCGGCGCGCCAACGACACCGAGTTCGGCCTCGTCTCCTATGTCTGGTCGGACCACCTGCCGACGGTCGAGCGCGCGGTTCGCGACCTGCGCTCGGGCGTGGTGTGGGTCAACACGACAATGACGCGCGAATTGCGCGCGCCCTTCGGCGGCTACGCCAATTCCGGAGTGGGCCGCGAGGGCGGCGAGGCCTGCATGCAGTTCTACACGGAGCAGAAAACGGTGACGATTCCCTCCCGCCCGATCGCCGTGCGCCGCTTCGGGGCAGGCTGAAATGAGCGGCGTCGCGCTCCTTTCCCCGGGACGCCGGATCGCGGTTCTCGGCGCCGCCGGCGGGATCGGGCGCTCGCTCGTCGACGCATGCCTCGCCCACGGATGCGAAGTCGCTGCGCTGGATCTTCCCGCATCGCTTGCCGGATGGACGCCGCCGTCCGGCGTGAGGACTTTTGCGGTCGACGCGACGGACGAGGCATCCGTGAAGGCCGCCTTCGCGGGGCTCGCGGAGGCTTTCGACGGGCTGGACGGGTTCGTCAATCTGGCGGGCTTCACGGCGGCCCGCGAGCCGCTCGCCGAGATGGATCTCGCGACGTTCGAAGAGGTGACTTCCGGCAATCTGAGGAGCGCCTTCCTCAGTGCGAGGGCCGCCCTGCCGCTGTTGCGCCGGGGCGAGGCGCCCGCGATGGTCCTCGTCTCCTCCGGCCTCGCGCTCAAGCCCACGCCCGGATACGGACCCTATTCCGCGGCGAAGGCGGGCGTTCTCGCGCTGACCCGCTTGCTGGCTCAGGAAAACGCTCCCCTCATCAGAGTCAACGCGGTGGCGCCCGGCGCCGTCGAGACGCCCTTCCTCACCGGCGGCACGGGCCGGTCAGCGCGGGAGAGCAATTTCGAGCGCGAGGCGTATGTGCGGCAGGTTCCGCTGGCGCGCATGGCCCGGCCCGGCGACGTCACGGGGCCGATCATGTTCCTGCTCGGCCCGGCTTCGGCCTACATCACCGGCCAGACGCTGCACGTGAATGGCGGGCTCCTGATGGTCTGATCAGGCGCCGTTTCCCGTGACGATCGCCGCGACGGAAGCCGGGTCGGCGGGAGGATCGTCGCCGCGCCAGGCGACGTGACCGTCGGGACGCACGAGCACGAGCCGCCGCTCGAAAAGCGCCGCGAGGCCCGGATCATCCACCCGTCGCCGCCCGACGGGCGCGCCGCGCGCGGAGAGCGCGGCCGAAAGAGCGCTTCCGTCAGCATCTCCCGTCTCGACGAGCAAGAAGTCCCGCCCGAACCAGTCGAGCGTCGTCTCGCCCCGAAGCGTCGTATCCGCCGTCGTCCAGGCGTGGGGCGCGCGCGAACCCGGCCAGGTCGACGAGACCACCTGCGTCCGGTCGTCGGGGGGCTCGGGCGATCCGTCCGGGACGATCACGGGGCTGTCGACGTAGCGGTATCCCAGATGCGTGCCGGCGGAGTTGAACTGGCGCGCCATCCACCGGATCTTGGCGGCGATCTCGGCGCGCACCCTGTCCCCGCGCGGCGAGTCCTCCTCGACCTCGGGGGGCGTCTCGTCCATCACCATGTCGATCTTGTCGGCGTTGTTGGCCGAGATCACGCTGTTGCGCACCGCGATCGGCTTGCGTTCGGCCTCGTAGGAGGCGAGCAGGGCCGGACCGCCGTATCCCGCCTCGACAGCCGCGAGCTTCCAGCCCAGATCGACCGCGTCGCCGATCCCCGTATTCATGCCGACCCCGCCCGTCGGGGCGAAGAGATGGGCCGCGTCGCCGGCGAGGAAAATCCGTCCGGGCGCGCCGTCGAGCGCGTCGTTCGGCAGGCGCGAACGCCAGCGGCGGGCGACCGACTGATGGTGGTGCCAGTGCTGCACGCCCTCCAACTTGAAGGCGAAAGGCCGCCCGACCGCGCGCGTCAGA
Source organism: Salinarimonadaceae bacterium (assembly GCA_007693435.1). Taxonomy (GTDB): domain Bacteria; phylum Pseudomonadota; class Alphaproteobacteria; order Rhizobiales; family Beijerinckiaceae; genus Saliniramus. The sequence continues at coordinate 6,147 of REDO01000147.1, forward strand.
GCCTCTTGCGGGTCGACATGCTCCGTCGCCCGCGCCGGATCGAGGAAGTAGAACTGGTAGGTCCAGCGGCGTCGCCCGTCGATGGCGGTGAAGACGCCGAAGCTGTCTGGCGCGAAGACGAAATAGAGATTGCCCAGACCGCGCGAATGGACCTGCAGGAACTCGTCGCTCTCGAAATAGAAGCTGACATTGGGCCGCATCCGGCCGCGCCCGTTCATCCGGATCCCGAGCGCCCTGCGGATGCTGGAGGCGCCGCCGTCGCAGGCGACGAGCCAGCGCGCCCGGATCGTCTCGACGCTCCCGCTCGCGACATCGGCGATCCGCGCCGTGACCCCGTCCGCATCCTCGGCGAAGTCGAGAAAACGCCGGCCGTGCATCAGGCGAACTTTGTCGTAGCTCGCGGCCAGATCGAGGAGAATCGGCTCCAGCGCCTGCTGCCCGATCTGGGTCTTGTAGAAGGGCGACCAGGCGAGCTCGCGATGGCGCGCCAAAACCTCGGGCGGCCGTTCGATGGTCTCGCGGATCGACGGCGACATGATCCGGTGAAGTTCGTGGCCGCTCAGGCGCGTGGAGAAGGTGATGGCGTAATTCGCATCTGCGGGCAGCGCCGCGTCGAAGATCGCCTGCGTAATCCCGTAGCGCCGGTAGAGCTCCATGGAGCGGGCGCCGAGCAGCGTGGCTTTGGGATGCCGGGTCGGCTCGACGCGCTCTTCCACGAGAATGCAGGGAACGCCGCGCCAGCCGAGCTCGGCGGCCAGGGTCAGGCCGACGGGGCCGCCGCCGACGATCAGGATGGGCGTCTCCAGCATAGGCCACTCCGCATTTCGGATTTGTATTATTTATAATACAATGCGGTTTCGAGCAAGGGCTTCCCCGCCGGCGCGCGGGCCGTCTCCACGGTCTTGGATGCCTCGATGGTCTTCGATACCTGGCCGCGCGCCGGGGTCGGCCGCCATGGGCCGTTACCGGCCGGGCGTCAGTCGCCCAGCATCCAGACGCCGTCCGGAAAGAAGGCGTGAAACGCGAAAGCGAACGGTATGTCGTGCGGCACGTCGCTACCCTGCTCGTCGCGCACCCGCACGGTTCCGACGTCGCGACCCTGCGCGATCAGGCGGCTGTCCAGCGCCGAGGCCTGTCCGGGCGTCCAGGTGAGCACCAGCCCGGCCTCGCGGATCTCGCCCGCCTCGCGCAGCCGCTCGAAGGTCCAGGCGCGGTCCTCCACCCGCACGACGCGGGCAAGCGGGTTGATGTCATGGGGCGGGTCGTCGCCCAGATAGAGGAACGGTCGCGGAGCGCTGTCGTAGCCGACATAGGGGTTCTGGCCATAGGCGCGCCGCCAGTCCGGTTCGTCCATGACGAGCCCGTCGGGATTGCGCTCGCGGAATTCGGCCCAGCTCTCCATCCAGCCCGGGAGCTGTTTCAGGCGGGCGCCGGCGTGACGCCCGACCACGCCCTCGCCGACGGCCTGCTGCCACCAGCTATGCGTCTCGCGGTCATACATGATCATGTCGGAATGGCGCAGCTTGCCCGACACGCCGAACGTGAGGACGCTCTCGTCGAGACGGGCGTCGAACACCATGGCCGAATTGCACAGCGGACAATAGGTGACGGCGATCGGCAGGTCGCCCACGACGTCATTGACGATTTCATGCCACATCAGGTAGCGCACCGGATAGGCGCGCGCGGCTTCTCCGGGATGTTCGTAGGTCAGCACCGGTTCGCGGTCGTCGAGCCGGGTCTCTTGCGAGACGGGGATATGCGTGGGCTCCCAGATCGCCGGAATGCCGTCCTTGGGCGGCCCGCCCGAGCGAATCTCGGAGAATTCGACGGTCGTTTGCGAAAAATCGGTGTCCGGCCATTCGCGAGACCATTGCGCCGGATCTGCTGCGGCGTTTACGGCGAAAAGGGCGACGAGCGCGAAAGCCGGGGCGGCGGCGAAACGTGACGGGCGCATGGAAATCCTCCTTCAGTCGCGCGCGAGCGCAGTTTCGAACGAGCCGGACGCGGGCAGGCAGCGCGTCGGGTCCGGGATGCGCATCGGCGAGGGGGTGAAACACAGCGGCGCGGAAAATCGTCCGGCGATGCGCGGCGAGGGACCGGACAGGTCGAGAAAGTCGATCACGACCGCGCCTTCGGGAAATTCCGGCGGGGAGACCCAGTAATCGCGCCACCCGTCCGGGCGAAAGCTGATCCTTGCGTCATGCGGCGCGTCCCCCGTGCGCGCGCCGGGCGGCAAAGCGAGCTCCAGCACGAGACGCGAGGGGCCGTCCGCCCCCTCAATGCTGACCGCATCGACCGACAGGAACCGTGTGAAGCCGGTGCGCGCGCCCTCCATTTGCGGCGCGAAGCTATGCCGCACGCCGTCGAATTCGAGGTTCAGAACCGCTTCAGCGGTAGCGGGCGCTGCGCCGAAGCCCAACGCGGCCAAGACGGAAATCGCTACGGTGACGGAACGCTTCATCACATCATCCCGGTTCGAGATCGGAGGCGCAGCCCGCCCCGGCGCCGGAGGCGCTGGGAGTCGGGACATGCGCCGCGACCCCGCTTGAAAGGCAGGTCGGTTTCGGGTGCATCAGCCTCCGCCGGAGTCTTGATCCACAATCGAAACGCCAGTGTATGGTTTGATTGACCGCCTGCGTATTCACGATTGCGGGAGGGCCCGGGACGGCGAACGCCGGCCCGATCGCCTCGCAACGGTCGCGGTGGGATCGGCCCGCTTGGGGCCGTGCTTGGGGCCGCCATTCGTCAAGCGGAAGCGGCGCTTGAAGGCCGGAACATAGCGCGGGCTTGAAAACCGTGGCGCTCCCTAGGG
>REDO01000145.1 GCA_007693435.1 Salinarimonadaceae bacterium
TCGTGCCGATGTTGCAGTGCGGCTTCGTACGTGCGAATTTTTCCTTACCCATGGCGGTATCCTTAGTCGCGTGGTGTTCGCTGACGGCGCGTGCGCCTGCGGCGTAGTCACGGCTGCGTCTACGTGGCCGCCCGCATAAAGCCCTTTGCGCTCTGCTTCAAGGGGAAATTGGGAGCCTGGGAGCCGTTAGGAGGGCTATACACACGTGAAAATTGGAGCGGGTGAAGGGAATCGAACCCTCGTCATCAGCTTGGAAGGCTGTTGCTCTACCATTGAGCTACACCCGCGTCGCCGGAGGCGATGTCGGGCCTCGATGAGGCCTTGCGACGAAACCGGACTTTAGCGCGCGAAGAGTGGTGGGGGAAGTAGGACTCGAACCTACGAAGGCGTAGCCAGCGGATTTACAGTCCGCCCCCTTTGCCGCTCGGGACATTCCCCCGCCGACCGGACCCTGGCGCGCGCGAGCGCGTTCGGACCGGCGTGGGCGCTCTTATGGAAATCGGGGGCCGGACTGTCAACCGAAAAACGTCCGCGCCCGCAGGCTCCCGCGCCCACTCGCGCGGCCCTTCGGGTGCGGTTTCGCCGTCGCGCGGAGTTGCCGAACGCCGACTTGCCGAAGCGGCTTCCAGAGGCGATAGCTGGGTCGCCGGCGCCGCCCCGCGCGTCGCCCATCGGACGCGGCCCTTGGATATCGAAACGGCGATCATCGTCATCCTCGCCCTCGCGCTCGGCGGTTTCGTCAAGGGCGCGACCGGGCTCGGCCTGCCGCTCGTCACGATCCCCGTGCTCGCAAGCTTCCTCGGCCTGCCGCACGCGCTGGCGCTGATGCAGACGCCGCTCATCGTCACGAATGTCTGGCAGATCTGGCAATATCGTCGCGCGAACCAAGGCGCGTACTTCCTGCGCTGGATGCTGCCGATGGGCGCGCTCGGCGTCGGCGGAGGCACATGGCTGCTGATCTCGCTGCCGGCGACGGCGCTGTCACTGATGCTCGCGGGCATGGTGGCGCTCTATGTGATCCTCAATCTCGCGCGCCCGGATATGCTCCTGCCCGCGGCCCTCGCCGACAGGCTCGCTCCCGCCGCCGGGCTCGCGGGCGGCGTGCTGCAGGGCGCCACCGGCATCGCCGCGCCGATCATCGTGACCTTCATCCACGCCATGCGCCTGCCCCGCGAGAACTTCGTCTTCGCGCTTTCGGCGATGTTCGTCGTGTTCTCGATCACGCATGCGACGGCGCTGACCGTCGTGGGGGTCTTGACGTTCGCGCGCGTGCTCGAGGGCGCGCTCGCGCTGATCCCGATCGCGCTGGCCATGCCCGTGGGCGCATGGGCCGCCACCCGATGCAGCCGGCGGGCTTTTGAGCGCGCCATCCTGCTGCTGCTCGTGATGATGGCGGCCCGCCTGTTGCAGACCGGGCTCGGTTTCTGAGCAGGTTCCGGAAAACGGACCAAGCGTCCGCGAAGCCGCGCGGGTCTGCTCAGCTTCGCCGCGCCCGATGACGTCCTACTGACACATGCGGAATCCTCCGCCGCGCTCGGCCATGTCGAAGTGGAAATGATCGACGTGCGCGGCGTTGGTCATCGGGCCGAGGACGGTGGTGAAATAGACGCAGGCCCCGCCGCGAATCGCGGCCTGGAACAGATTTTCCCGGCCCGCTCGCGCCGGCGGCGGGGCGATCGCCACAGGCGCGCGCCCGGCGAAGGAAACACCCCCGATATCCACGGCGTTGGCGAAGGCGTGCTGGCTGAAGCTCGGCGACCCCTGGCCGCCCCGCGTCCAGCGGCAATCGTAATCCCCCACCGTCATCATCGCCACGGGCTCATCGTCCAGATAGAGGCGCGCCATGGGCTTCACGACGTCGCGCGTCCATTTCGCGAGGGCGAGGGCGACGGGGCAGCGCGTCTCGATCGCGGGCTCGAGACGCACACCCGCCGCTTCAGAGAGCCTCAGCCCCCGAGGCGCGCCGCAATGCGCGTCATCCTTCCCGATCGGCTCGACGATGTCGAAACGGCCGCCGATCGCGCGCAAGGCCTGCTCGCAGGCGAGCGCCGCGTTCCGGTCGAATTCCGGCCGCCTTCGCGCCGAAGCGCTCGCCAGTTCTTCGTCGATCACGTCGGACGCGGCGATCGCATCGTCTGCGGCGGCGGGACGGGGCGGCGGCGGCTGCGGCGGATCGCCGACCGGATCGACAGGAGCGAGGTTTGCAGGCCGAGGCGGAGGGAGCGGCGCATTCGCCCAAGGGGATTCCTGCGCCGCGAGGGCAGAGGCGAAAAGCGCCGCCGCCAGAAAAACCGTTACTCGACCGATCATCACTCTGCGACCTCCGTTCCGACACCGTAGTTCCAATGCGAACGGCCAGGATGAGTTCCGGTCGAGATATGTTCCAGGCGCCCGCTTACGCCAACGCTGAGCCCTCGTGTCGGCGCGGCAGCGCGAGCGTCACGGCCCAACAGATCGCGAGCATCACGGCCGATCCCGCGATGCAGGCCAGGATGCCGCCGGACTGGTAAAGCAGGCCCGACAGCAGCGTTCCGATAAAACGCCCCGCCGCGTTCGCCGCATAATAGAAGCCGACATCCTCCGCCGCCTTCTTCGAGCCCGCATAGGCGAGAATGAGGTAGGAATGGACGGACGAGTTGACGGCGAAGGCGGCCCCGAAGACGCACAAACCCGCGACGAGCACGAGATCGGGTCGCGCCGGCTCTGCCAGAAGCGCCAGCGCGATGGCGACGGGTGTCAGCGCGAGCAAAAGCCCCCAAAGCCGCGCCGCGCCGACCTCGCTTGACAGCCCGTCGGGGCTGCGCCGCACCAGCGCCGGGGCCGACGCCTGCACCAGCCCGTAGCCGATCGTCCATGCCGCGAGGAAGCCGCCGACCATGGTGAAGGTCCAGCCCGAGGCGTAGAGAAAAACGGGCAGCCCGACGACGAACCAGACGTCGCGGGCGCCGAACAGCATCACCCGCGCCGCCGCGAGCAGGTTGACGCCCCGGCTCTTGGCCATCAGCTCGCGCGTGCTGCCGCTCGCCTTCGCCTTGCCCATGAAGGGCGGCAGCGAGAGCGTGACCGCGAGGAGCACGATCGCCAGCGCCCCGGCCATCGCGTAGAGCGCGCCGGCGAAGCCGAGCGTCTGGAGGAGCGCGCCGCCGAGGAAGAAGCCGACGCCCTTCATGGCGTTCTTCGAGCCGGTGAACCACGCCACCCACTTGAACAGCCGGCTGTCGCCACCCTCCCCGCGGGCCTCGGCTTCGGCGACCTTGATCGCGGATTTCGAAGCGGTCTTGGTGAAATCCTTGGCGACCCCGCACAAGCCCTGCGCCGCCACGACCCAAGCGACGGAGAGAACTGCGCCCCAGTCCGGCGAGACGGCGGAGAGAACCAAAAAGCCCGTGATCTGCGCGAGAAGCCCGACGCTGAGCATGCGCGTCACGCCAAAGCGCGTCGCCAGCCAGCCGCCGACGAAATTCGCCCCGACGCCCGCCGCTTCGTAAAGGAGAAAGAGGAAGGCCAGCGTGAAGGGCGTATAGCCGAGCTGGAAGAAGTGCAGCAGGACGAGCATGCGCAAGGCGCCGTCCGTCAGGGTGAAGCCCCAGTAGGACGCCGTCACGATCGCGTAGTTGCGCTGGCCGGCGGTCATGTCAGATTCCCCGGTCCTGCATGATCCGCGCGAGATCGACCATCCGGCAGGCGTAGCCCATCTCGTTGTCGTACCAGGCGTAAATCTTGAGCAGCGTGCCGTCGGTGACGAGGGTCGAGAGCCCGTCGACGATGGCGGAGCGCGTGTCGCCGCGATAATCGATCGAGACGAGCGGGCGCGGCTCGAAGCCGAGGATTCCCGCAAGCGGGCCGCGCGCGGCTTCCTCGAACAGCGCGTTGACTTCCTCCGCGCTCGTGGCGCGCTGCATCTCGAAGACGCAATCGGTGAGCGAGGCGTTGAGCACCGGCGCGCGCACGGCGTGGCCGTCAAGGCGCCCTTGAAGCTCCGGATAGATCAGGCCGATCGCCGTGGCGCTGCCCGTCGTCGTCGGCTGGAGCGAGAGCATGGCCGAGCGCGCCCGGCGCAGGTCCTTGTGCATGGCGTCGACGACGACATTGGTGTTCGTCGGATCGTGGATCGTGGTGATCTGGCCGTGCCGGATGCCGATCGCCTCGTGCACCACCTTCACGACGGGGGCGAGGCAGTTCGTCGTGCAGGACGCCGCCGTGACCAGCGGATGCGCCGCCGGGTCGTAGAGATGGTCGTTGACGCCCACCACAACGTTGAGCGCCGATCCGTCCTTGACGGGCGCGGCGACGACGACGCGCTTGGCGCCGCGCGCCAGATGGCCTTCCAGCGTCTCGCGGATGAGGAACCTGCCGCTCGCCTCGATGACGAGATCAACGCCGAGATTGCCCCAGGGGATGTCGGCGGGCCTGGCGTGGGCGCTGACGCTCATCGCGCGGTCGTTGATCGTGATCGTCGCCTCGTCCGCCTCGAAGCGCGCGCGCCAGCGGCCCTGCATCGAATCGAATTCGAGCAGATGCGCCAGCGCCGAAGGCGGCCCCTTGATCTCGTTGAGATGGACGATGTCGAGCCCGCCATCGCCGCGCGGATCGCCCTCGACGCGCTCCACGCCGCCCAGCGCCGCGCGCAGGACGAGACGGCCGATGCGGCCCAGACCGTTGATTCCGACTTTCATGTTGAGTTCCTACAAGTTCGCGTCGTTGCGCGCTGGCGCGCGAAACACCCACCCTGCCCTCCCCTGACGGGAGGGTTTTCGCGGCGCTTTCCATGCGCCTGATCATCGACGTCCATCACCGCGGCTCCCCCTGGACCGGCCGAATGCGCGCCCGGCCGGCGCTATCGCCTTGAGCGAGGCGCCCTCCATGGCGCCGATTTCGGCGAGCTTTTCGGCGGCGGCGAAGCGGTCGAGGCGATCGAAAGGAAGCGCCACGAAGGCCTCTATCCGGCGGCGCAGCACCCGGAACGCGCGCTCGAAGGCCTCGCGCCGCGCGGACACGGAGCGCGTGATCGCGGCGGGATCTGCGACGCCCCAATGCGCGCTCACCGGATCACCCTGCCAGTGCGGGCACGGCTCCCCGAGCGTCGCGTCGCAGATGGTGAGCGCGATGTCGACGCGCGGGGCGTCCGGCCCGGCGAAGATGCGCCAGTCCTTCGGCGCGAGCCCTTGCGTCGGATAGCCGTGCTCCGCGAGGATTTCGAGCGCCAGCGGATCCACGGCGGCGCGCGGCGCGCTTCCGGCGGAGAACGCCTCGAAGCGGCCGGCCCCGTCCCGACGCAGGATCGCCTCGGCCATGATCGAGCGGGCGCTGTTTCCCGAGCAGAGCAGAAGCACCCGCAGGGGCTCGCCCGCCCCGGCAGCAGGCGCGACGACCGGCAGGGGCGTCGCTTCGCCCGGCGCGTCGCTCCAGTCGTCGACGAGGAACTCCACGAGCCGCGCGACGTGGCCGCGCGCCGCCACATAGAGGATCGAGCGCGCATCGCGCCGCGAGACGATCAGCCCCGCCGCCTCCAGTCGCGCCAGATGGAACGACAGATTGGAGGAGGATACGCCGAGCGCATCCCCGATCTCGCCCGCCGGCATCCCGTGATCGCCGACGCGCAGCAGCAGCCGGAACAGACGCAGACGCGTTTCCTGCGACAGGGCCGCCAGGGCCTCGAGGGCTTCCGCTTCTCTCATTTCGATATCTCAAGAAATATTGAAATATGGATTATGGAAGAAAGCCTCCGCCGTCAAGCGCGAGGGGCGAGGTGGGCGAAAGGCGAAGGAGGCGGCGAAGAGGGACGCAAGGAAAAGCTGGCGCCTCACAGCCGGCCAAAAACCTTCAGACGGTCCTGACGAGCCTGACGACGAAGAGGAGCACCACCGCGCCGATGGTGGCGTGGATCAGCGCCGAGAAAAACCCGCCCCCGACCATGAAGCCGAGGCGCGGCAGGAGCAGACCGGCGACGAAGGCGCCGAGGATGCCGACCACGATGTTTCCGATCAGGCCGAAGCCGGCGCCACGCACCAATTTTCCGGCGATCCAGCCGGCAAGCGCGCCGACGATGAGGAAAACCAGCAAACTTTCGACGCCCATGTCAGCCCTCCGCTCCCCACGCGGTCCGCGACGCGCTCGCTAACCCTGCCGGGAAGAAGCGCGATCTTAACCGAAAGTTCCGGTTCCGCGATCAGAATGCGCTACTGTCGGCGGGTTCCGGCCGATATATCCAAGGACGAAACGCCTGGGGACGAAATGACGAGCGCGATCCTCTCCTATCTCATCTTCGCCGTGCCGGCCCTGATCATCCTCGCGGCCGTCTACGACATGTTCACAATGACGATCCCCAACGCGATCTCGCTTGCCCTGCTCGCGCTCTTCGTCGTCATCGCGCCCTTCGTCGCGCCCGACTGGACGACCCCGCTCATGCATCTCGGCGCCGGGGCGATCGTGCTGGCGATCGGGATCGGGCTCTTCGCCTTGGGCTGGGTCGGTGGCGGCGACGTGAAGCTGGCGGCGGCGACGGTGCTCTGGATCGGCTTCGGCGGCATGATCGAATACCTCTTCGTCGCGGCGCTCGCGGGCGGCGCGCTGACGCTCGCGATCCTCGCCCTGCGCCGCCTCCCGCTGCCCGAATTCGCCATGTCCTGGGGCTGGCTCGACAGGTTGCACGATTCGCGCAACGGCGTGCCCTACGGCATCGCGCTGGCGATCGCCGCAATCGTCGTCCTGCCGACGACCCCGCTCTGGCTCGGAGCCGTCTCCGCCTGACTCTACACTCGACGAGGAGCGGGCGCGCTTGACAGGCGCAACAGGTTCCGCGACGCTGGCTTTACAATCATGGATTGTATCAACTTGCGGAGCGGATCATGCCGGATCGCCTCGTGCCCTCGATCGTCGCCCGCGCGGCCCGGCGCGCGCCCGAAGCAAGCGCGGTGACGCTCGGCGACGAGAAGCTCGATTATGCCGGGCTCGACGCGCTCTCCAACCGGATCGCGCGGGCCCTGAAGCGCATCGGGGTCGCGCGGCGGGACCGGGTCGGTCTCGTCGTCGAAAAATCGCCACGGGCCGTCTCCTGCCTGATCGGGATCATGAAGGCGGACGCCGTCTGCGTTCCGCTCGATCCAAACGCCCCGCCGGCGCGGCTCGCCGCGATGATGGACGATTGCGGGATCACTGCGATCTTCGTCTCGGCCCGCCGACGCGACCGGCTCGCCGCCGCCGCCGCGGCGCGCACATCCCCGCGTACGATCATTTGCGTCGATTCCGACGGGTCTCCCGACCGGGACTGGGCGGCGGTTCTCGCGGAGAAGGACGCAGCGCCGGCGCAAGCGGTAATCGGGGCCGATCTCGCCTGCATCCTCTACACATCGGGCTCAACAGGCGCGCCGAAAGGCGTGATGATCACCCACAGGAACGTCACGGCCTTCTCGGAATGGGCGAGCGAGACCTTCGCCCTTTCGCCCGGCGACCGCATGGCCTGCCACGCGCCGCTCCATTTCGATCTCACCCTGTTCGACCTCTACGCCGGCTTCGCAGCCGGCGCGAGCGTCGATCTCGTGCCGCCGGAAATCGCCATGCTCGGCGCGGACCTGCTCGATTTCCTCGACGAGCGCGCGATCACCGTGTGGCAATCGACTCCTTCCGTGCTCGAACTGATCTCGGCGCGGCTTCGGGCCACGCGTCGCGAACTTCCCTCGCTGCGCCTCGTCCTGTTCGCGGGCGAGCCCTATCCGGCGCCCGCCCTGCGCGCCCTCATGGAGGCGCTGCCATGCGCGCGTTTCGTCAATATCTACGGCTCCACGGAAATGAACGACGTCGCCTTCCACATCCTGGACGGCCCGCCTCGAGGCGATGAGATCCCGATCGGCCGCCCCTGCGCCGACGCCGAGATCTTCGCGCTCGACGATGCGGGCGCTCTGGTGACGCGGCCGGGAACCGTCGGCGAGTTGTACGCCCGCGCGCCGACGGTGGCGGCCGGCTATTGGGGCGACCCTGCGGCGACGGCGGCGCGATTCGTCCAGAATCCCCTGCACGACGAATACCGCGACGTCGTCTGCCGCACGGGCGATCTCGCGGCTTTCGACGAGAACGGCGACTGGTTCTATCGCGGACGCCGCGACGCGCAGGTGAAGATCCGGGGCGTGCGGATCAATCTCGCGGAGGTCGAGGCCGTCGTCGCGCGATTTCACGATTTCGCCGAGGCGGCGGTCGTCGCGAGGCCGGGCGAAGACGGCGGCGCCCGCCTCGCCGTCATCGCCGTGGCTCGCCCGGACGCGACGCCCGCCTTGAGAGACCTGCGTCGCCACTGCCTCGGCGCGCTGCCCGCCTCCATGACCCCCGAAGCGCTGGAGCTGCGCGAGAGCCTGCCCAAGACCTCGACGGGGAAGATCGACCGGCGGGCGCTCTTGACGGCGAATTGACCGGGGGGCGCTTTACACTCGCAAGTCATTCGCCGAATATCGCGCTCGAAATTCGATTGACCAGCATTACCGGAGGCGCCCGTGGCTTCAGCGCCCGTTCGCAGATTGACAATGCTCGGCGCCGCGATCGCCGTCGCTCCCTTCGTGGCCATCTATGCACTGTCGGCGCTCGTCGACAATCGCGCCGGCGCGCGCGCCGAGCGTATCATCGCCTCGGCGCAACCGAGCGACGACGTCGTCGCCTTCGCATCGGACCTGACGGCCGGCGTTCATCTTTCCTTCACGCCGGAGGTCGAGGCGGGTTCGATAGTCACGCTTCTCCACAGGGCCCGGCCGTACTGGACGAACGACCTCGTTCCGGATTTTCTTCGCCCTAGCGAAGGCGCGCTCGACCTCCTCGTCGCGTCGGGCGACTGCGACGCCTATGCGCGCGCGCTCGTTTTCGTCATGGAGCGAACCGGCTTCGAGGCGGCGCAGTTGAATCTCGT
>REDO01000148.1 GCA_007693435.1 Salinarimonadaceae bacterium
CACGCGATGGATACGGGCGGCGCGGAAAGCGGCTGGCGGCCGGTCGAGGGGCCGCTCGCCGGTTTGCGGATCATCGAATCGACGGCCTTCATCGCCGCGCCGCTCGCCACGATGAGCCTCGCCCAGCTCGGCGCCGAGGTGATCCGCCTCGACGCGCCCACGGGCGGCCTCGACTACCGGCGCTGGCCGCATTCGCAGGCCGGCGCGAGCCTCTACTGGACCTTCCTCAACCGGGGCAAGCGCTCGGTGCGGCTCGACCTGCGCCGCGACGAGGATCGCGAGCGCGCGGCGGAACTCATCTGCGCGCCGGGCGAGGGCGCCGGGATCTTCGTCACCAACCTCCCCCAAAAGGCGCCGCTAACCTATGAGGCCTTGAGGGCGCGGCGCGAGGACGTGATCGTGATCTCGCTCGACGGCAGCCCCGACGGCGCGACGGCGATCGACTACACGGTCAACGCCGCCTGCGGCGTCGCCATGCTGACGGGTCCGGCGGGCGTCAGCGGCCCCGTCAACAACGCCATGCCGTTCTGGGACGTGATCTGCGGGCGCACCCTCGCCATGGGGCTCCTCGCGGCGGAGCGCGAACGGCGCCTCACAGGGCGCGGCGCGCATGTCTCGCTCAGCCTCTCGGACGTGGCGATGGCGGCGGTGGCCGATATCGGGATCATGGCGGAGGCCGAACTCACCGGCGGCCCTCGCCCGCGCGACGGCAACTGGATCTACGGAACCTTCGGCACGGATTTCCCCACACGCGACGGAGAACGGATCATCCTCGTCGCCGTCACCGAGAAGCAATGGCGCGCGCTCCTCGACGTCATGGGCCTGCGCGAGCGCATGGAGGCGCTGGCGCGCGCCTTCGAGGCCGATCTCTCACGCGAGGAGGAGCGCTACCGCATCCGCGCGCCGATCGCGGCGCTGTTTGCGCAATGGACTGGCGCGCGCACGCTCGCGGAAATCGAAGCAGCGCTCGAGGGCTCGGGCGTGTGCTGGAGCCCGTTCCGGGACGTCTCGCAGATGCTGGCGCAGGATTGGCGCGCGAGCGAGCGCAACCCGATGTTCCGGCGCATACCCCATCCCGACGTGCCGCCCGTGCTCACCCCCGACACGCCGCTGCGCTTCGCTGGCCGCGACCGCGACGGCGTCCGCCCCGCGCCGGCGCTCGGCGCGGATGACGGGGCGATCCTCGGGAAGTAGTCATTCGGAAGCGTCGGCGCTATCCGCTCGCCCCACGCGTCTGTCGAACGCTCTCACCGACCCCGCAGCGCCTGCAGCAATTTCCCGCCCGCGCGACCGCTGGCCTCCATGCCCAGCCGCGCCTGCGCGTCGCGAACGGCTTCGCGGGACTTCGGACCGATGATCCCGTCCACGTCGCCGATGTCGTATCCGGCCCGGATCAGCAGCGTCTGCAACTCGCGGCGCTCGGCGCGCGAAAGCGGCGGGTCGTCCGTCGGCCAGCGCGTCTGGACACCGGGAAGACCCTCGAGCCTGTCGGAGAGGAGCGAAATGGCGAGGGCGTAGGATTCGGCCTGATTGTACGAGAAGATCGCGTCGAAGTTGCGCGATACGAGGAAAGCCGGACCGTTGATCCCGGCCGGCAAAAGCACGGCGCGCGGGCCGGAGCCCGGAAGCTCCGATCCGTCCATGCGGCGAAGGCCCATGCGCCGCCATTCGCCGATATCGCGCTTCTTGGTGCGCCCCGCCAGATTGGCGTTGAATCCGTTCGGCAGGCGCACCTCGTACCCCCAGCGCAGCCCGCTCACCCAGCCGGCGCGGGCGAGGTAATTGCCCGTAGAGCCGAGGGCGTCGGCGACGGAATTGACGATGTCGCGCCGACCGTCGCCGTCCATGTCGACGGCGAGGCGCTGATAGGTCGAGGGGATGAACTGGGTCTGGCCGAAGGCGCCCGCCCAAGAACCGCGAAGCTCGGAAGCCGGGATGTCGCCATTGGCGATGATGCGCAGGGTCGCGATCAGCTCGCCCCGGAAGAAGCTCTGCCGGCGACCCTCACAGGACAGGGCGGAGAGCGATTCGAGCAGGGGACGGCGACCCATATTCTGCCCGTAATTCGACTCGACGCCCCAGATCGCGGCAATGACCGCCCGCGGGACATTGAAGCGCCGCTCGGCCGCCGCGAGCTCGGAGGCGTGGCGGCGCATCGCCGCGATCCCGTCTTCGACACGCTCCTCGTCGACGAGCCCGGCGAGGTAGTCCCAGATCGGCGTGCGGAATTCCGGCTGCCGGTCGAGGAAGGCCAGAACCTCCCGATCCGGCGTGACGGAGCCCATGATTCGATCAAACACGGCGCCGGAGACGCCGTTCTGCGCCGCCTGAGCGCGGAGCGTCGAAAAGCAAGAGCGATAATCGGCCTGCGCCATGGCGGGGACAGGCGCGAAGGCGAGCATGGTGAGCGCTGCGAGCGCGAAGATTCGGTTCTGCATCATGCCGAGAGGGTCCGCGATCATGGTAAACGGAACGTTGACGCACACCTGCGGCGAAATCGCGACGCCCTCTTTTTTCAGTTGATGACGCGGATCGGCGACCCGGCTTGCCAGGCCCGGATCGCGGCGACGGTCTCGCCGTAGAAGACGCGCCAGGTCGCCTCGGTCGCGTAGCCGAGATGCGGAGTCAGCAGGAGCCGCCCTTCCGCGATAAGCGCCTCGTCGCGCACGGGATCGTCCGCGGGCAGCGGCTCGGCGTCGAACACGTCGAGCCCCGCCATGGCCGGGCCCCCGGCGCGAAGGCCCGCGATCAGCGCCTTCGAATCGACGATGGGGCCGCGCGAGGTGTTGACGAAGACGAGGCCGGGCTTGCTCGCGGCGAAGGCGCGCTCGTCGATCAGGCCGCGCGAGCGCTCGGAGAGCACGAGATGCACCGAGGCCACGTCGGCGCTCGCCATCAGCGCTTCGAGGCTCTCGCAGCGCCGCACCCCCAATTCGTCGCAGCGAGCCTGCGTGAGGTTCTGCGACCAGGCGCAGACATCCATGCCGAAAGCGCGCGCCAGCCCCACCATCTGCTCGCCGATCGAGCCGAGCCCGATCAATCCGAGCGTGAGCCCGTGCAGATCGCGCCCGAGGCCGACCTGCCAGCCGCCGGAAGCGAGGCTCGCCGATTCGGGAACGATGCGGCGCGAGAGCGCGAGGATGAGCGTCATCGCCAGTTCGGAGGTGGTCGTCTTGCGCGAAGACGTCGAGCAGACGTCGATCCCGCGCGCCCGCGCCGCCGCGGCGGCGATCGAGGCGTTGCGCGCGCCTGTCGTGACGATCAGCCGCAGATTGGGCAGAGCGTCGATGATGGCGGCCGGCAGCGGCGTGCGCTCACGCATGACGCACAAAACCTCGAAGGGCGAAAGCCGCTCTATCAGCGCTTTGTTGTCCGTCACCGTATCGCGGAAGGCCGTGACCTCCCCGAGGCCCGACCAGTCGGCCATGTCTTTCGCGACGCCCGCGTAATCATCCAGAATTGCGATTTTCATCGTTTACGCCCCGTCCTTACCTGCCCCGCTCGCGCGCCCGATCGGCGGAAGCGGCGCGCCGGGCGCCCCTAAGTGCGTAATCCGCATACCGGGAAGCCCGAAATATCTGTAGACCGGAATGATAGCCGATGGTATCCAAACGTATACATAAATATTTCGGACCCGGAG
This sequence comes from Salinarimonadaceae bacterium, assembly GCA_007693435.1. GTDB lineage: Bacteria > Pseudomonadota > Alphaproteobacteria > Rhizobiales > Beijerinckiaceae > Saliniramus. The sequence continues at coordinate 3,641 of REDO01000148.1, forward strand.
TCGAGATATGCGCGCACGACTGGAGACGGCGGCGCAACCCGTGGAGACCAGCGCGACCCCGCAGGGGCTCGGCGCCTATCAGCGTCTGCTGGAGGATATCCGCAAGGGCGATCTCGGGCCCGGCGCGCGGCTGCGCGAGACGGATCTGGCCGAGCGGCTCGGCGTCAGTCGGACGCCCGTGCGCGAAGCGATCCGCCAGCTCGAGGCCGACGGACTCGTCGTCCACGTTCCACGCTTCGGCGCGACCGTGCGCAGTCTGGACTATGCGGAGATCATGGAGCTCTACGAAATGCGCGTGGTCTTCGAGGGAACGGCGGCGCGCCTCGCGGCCCGCTCGGCCTCGGAGGCGGAGCTGGCCGAACTCGCAGCGATCAACGCCGAAATGGCGCGCTCGGCCGACGACCCCGGCGCCATCTACACGCTGAACCGCGAATTCCACCTCACCCTGCTCGACGCCGCCAAGAACCGCTTCCTCGTGAAGGCGACGGCGACGCTGCACAAGACGCTTTTCATTCTCGGCCCCTCGACCCTGACAGAACGCGAACGCGCCGCGCAGGCCGTGGAGCAACACGAACGCCTGATCGCGGCCATGCGCGCCCGCGACCCGGAGACCGCGGAAAAGATCATGCGCGCCCATATGGAAACGGCCCACCGCACGCGTCTCCGGCAGTTGCGCGGAAGGGTCCGCAAGATGGAAGAGGATTGATCCTCATGACCGAGGCATACGACATCGCCGTCGTCGGCGGCGGCAACGCGGCCCTATGCGCGGCCGTCACCGCCGCCGAAACGGGCGCGAAAGTCGTCATTCTGGAGAGCGCGCCGGAATTCTATCGGGGCGGCAACAGCCGCCACACCCGCAATTTCCGCTGCATGCATCGCGGCCCGCTCTCGGTCCTCGTCGATTCCTACGAGGAGGAGGAATATTTCGAGGATCTGCTCCTCGTCACCAAGGGAGAGACCGACGAAGAGATGGCCCGGCTGACAATCCGCATGTCCGAGGAATGCCTGCCCTGGATGGAGCGACAGGGCGTGCGTTTCCAGCCTTCCCTTTCGGGCACGCTGTCGCTCTCGCGCACCAACGCCTTCTTCCTCGGCGGCGGCAAGGCGCTGGTGAACGCCTATTACAACCGCTGCGAGGATCTGGGCGTCGACGTGTTCTATGACGCGGAAGTCAAGCACGTGAATATCGAGGACGGACATTTCACCCATGTCGATGTGTCGATGAAGGGCGGCGAGCCGACGCGGATCGCCGCGAAGGCGGTGGTGCTCGCCTCCGGCGGCTTCCAGGGCGATCTCGACTGGCTGACGCGGGCCTGGGGCCCGTCCGCCGCCAACTTCCTCATTCGCGGCACGCCCTACAATCGCGGCGTCGTCCTCAAGGACATGCTGGACCAGGGCGCGGAAAGCGTCGGCGACCCCACGCAGTGCCACGCCGTCGCCATCGACGGGCGCTCGCCCAAATTCGACGGCGGCATCGTCACCCGACTCGACTGCGTGCCCTTCTCGATCGTCGTCAACCAGAACGGCGATCGCTTCTACGACGAGGGCGAGGACGTCTGGCCGAAACGCTACGCGATCTGGGGCCGCCTCGTCGCGGCGCAGCCCGATCAGGTCGGCTATTCGATCATCGATTCAAAGAGCGCCGAATTGTTCATGCCCTCCGTTTTCCCGCCCATCGTCGCGGATACGATCGAGGGGCTGGGGCAACAGCTCGGCATCTCGGGCGACAAGCTCGCGCGCACCGTGGCCGAGTTCAACGCAGCCTGCCGCGAGGGCCGCTTTCACCCCACCGAGAAGGACGGGCTGGCGACCGACGGGCTCACTCCGCCCAAGACCAACTGGGCGAGGCCGATCGACACCCCGCCCTACTACGGCTACAGCCTGCGCCCCGGCGTCACCTTCACCTATCTCGGGCTGAAGGTCTCCCCGACCGCGCAGGTCCACACCGCCGAAGGCCCGCTCGACAACGTCTGGGCCGCCGGCGAGATCATGGCCGGTTCGATCCTGGGCCAGGGCTATCTCGCCGGATTCGGCATGACCATCGGAACAGTATTCGGCCGCATCGCAGGCCGGGAGGCCGCCGCTTATGTCTCTTGACGCGCTCGCGCGCTCCGCGACCGACGAAGCCCGTCGGCAAATGGAAATCTGCAACGCCTGTCGCTATTGCGAGGGGTTTTGCTCCGTCTTCCCGGCGATGACGCGCCACCGCTCCTTCACGGACGCGGACATGACGCATCTCGCCAATCTCTGCCACAACTGCCGGGGCTGCTACTATTCCTGCCAGTTCACCGAGCCGCACGAGTTCAATCTGAACGTCCCGGCAGCGCTCGGCGAGGTGCGTCAGCTGAGCTGGGAGCGGCTCGCCTGGCCCGGCGCCTTCTCGCGCCTGTTCCACGAAAACGGCGTCGCGCTCGCAGCGGCGCTCGCCGTCGGCCTCGCAGTGATGTTCGCGGCGCTTCAGGCGCTGCGGCCCGAGAGTGGGGAAGGTTTCTACGCCTATCTCTCGCACGGGGCGATGATCGCGATCTTCACACCGGCCTTCTTCCTGCCGCTGGCGGCTGTCGGGGTGGCACTGCGCCGATACTGGCGCGAGGTCGAGGGCCAGCGGGTGACGCTCGGCCAGATCGTAGAGGCCACGCGCTCGGCCGGCACGATGCGCAATCTCGACGGCGGACAGGGACAGGGCTGCAATTTCGAGAAAGGCGACCGCTATTCGAACGCGCGGCGCGTTTTCCACCAGCTCACGCTCTACGGCTTCCTGATGTGCTTCGCCGCGACCTCCGTCGCCACGGTGATGCACTATGTCTTCGCTTGGGAGGCCCCCTATGGCTTCTTCACGCCGCCGAAGCTGTTCGGCGTACCGGGCGGAATCATCCTGTGCGTGGGGACGGCGGGCCTCGCATGGCTCAAGACGAAAGCCGATCCGAAGCTCGGAATCGCGCGCGTCTGGGGAGGCGAGATGGCCTTCGTGGCGCTGCTCTTCTTCGTTTCGGCGACGGGGCTCGCGCTCTATGCGGTGACGGGGACGGCGGCCGTGCCTGCGCTTCTGGCGATCCATCTCGGCGCCGTGCTGGCGTTCTTCCTCGTCATTCCGTACTCGAAGATGACGCATGGATTCTTCCGCTTCGCGGCGCTGGTGCGCGAGGCGCAGCTGTCGCGCCGCTGAGGCGCTGTCGGCGCGCGGAATCGCCCGCGCGCCGATGCCTTAAGCGACGCCAATGGGGCGGTTGGTCATGTGGTCCTCGACCCGCTCGACGCCCGGCGTGTTCTCGGCGATCAAAGTGACCGCGCGGCGCTCGCTCTCCGAATCGATAAAGCCCCAGAGATGAACGACGCGGTCCTGCACGATCGCGTGCATGAAAACGCCGAAGGGCTGATCGCGCAACTCGGCGCCGATGGCTTCGCCGATGGTGCGGTCGTCGGCGGCGGCTGGAGCGTCCGGCGGCGAGGCGGCGAGACCTCGCAACAGATTCGAGCGCGAAACGATCCCCATCAGCCGGCCATCCGAGATCACGGGCACGCGCTTCACGCGGTTTTTCTCCAGCATTCGCGCGATCTCAGAAAGCGGCGTCTCGGGCGAAACCGAGATCACTTTATTCGACATCACCTGGGAGGCCACGCGGGCGTGTGTGCGGGCGTAATCCGCGGCGGCGTCCTCGCTGGGCTCGAACATGCGCAGCCACCAGGAGCGCGTCGAGACCGTGTCTCCGATGGCGCCGGCATGGCGCATGAGATCGCCCTCGCTGATCATGCCGACCACCTTGCCGGCCGTATCGACGACGGGCGCGCCGCTGATGCGCCGCTCGTAGAGCAGCCTGGCGACCTCGCGCACCGGCGTGTCCGGCGTTACGGTCAGAACCTCCGTGGTCATGACGTCCCGTGCGTGCAACATCTCGATTCTCCCCGTCTTTTGCGTGCGCGGATTCAACCTGTTCGCCGCGCCTTCCGAATTTCAACGCAGCATCGGCCTTCGGGGTCCAGGCGGCATTGATTTTGCGCAAGTTCAAATGCCCAGCGCATCCAAAAGGCTTGCTTCGCAGGCTGCGCCGTGATCGAAACGAGGGTGAATTGCGGCGACCGGCGACGGGGAGACGGCGTGCCCACTCTGTTTCGTTTCATCGTCATCCTCGCCATTCTCGGCGGCATCGGATACGGCGCGATGTGGGGACTGGTCACCTTCGTGGAGCCGGAGCCACGCGAGATGACCTCGACGATCTCGCCCATGCGGTTCGCGCCGCAGCGCTGAGGACGCAATGGCGCCCCCCGACGCCCGGCTCTTTTCGCTTTTTCTCGACATGCTCGCCGTCGAGCGCGGCGCGGCCGTCAATACGCTCGACGCATATCGCCGCGACCTCGAGGACTACGCAGACTACCTTGCGCAGGAAAAACTCTCGCCGCTCAAGGCGCGGGCGGACACGTTGCGGGGCTTTCTGGAAAGCCTCTCCGAAAGGGGCCTGAGCGCCTCATCGAGCGCGCGCCGGCTCTCGGCGATCCGGCAGTTCCACAAGTTCCTGTTCGCCGAGGGCTATTCCAAAACCAACCCGACGGCGACGCTTTCGGGGCCGCGCAAGGCGCGGCAGACACCCAGGACGCTCGGCGTCGCCGATGTGGACCGCCTGATCGAGACCGCGCGCGAAGCGAGCCTCGATGAGAGTATATCGCCCACTGAGCGCCTGCGCCGCCTGCGGCTCCATTGCCTCCTGGAAATGCTTTACGCCTCGGGGCTGCGCGTCTCCGAACTGGTCTCGCTGCCGCGCTCCGCCGCGAAGGCGCGCGAAACCTTCATCGTCGTGCGCGGCAAAGGCGGCAAGGAGCGCCTCGTTCCCCTGACGGACGCCGCGCGGGAAGCGGCTTCCCGCTATCTCGAGGCCTTGGACGAGACGAAGGCCGCGCATTCGCCTTGGCTCTTCCCCGCCGACAGCGAAAGCGGGCATATCACGCGTCAGGCCTTCGCCCGCGAACTCAAGACCGCCGCGGCGGCGGCCGGCCTGCGCGCGGCGCTGGTCAGTCCGCATGTGCTGCGCCACGCCTTCGCGAGCCATCTTCTCCAGAACGGAGCCGATCTGCGCCTGATCCAGGAACTGCTCGGCCATGCCGACATCTCGACGACGCAGATCTACACCCATGTCCTCGACGAGCGCATGAAGGCGCTGGTGCGCGA
>REDO01000117.1 GCA_007693435.1 Salinarimonadaceae bacterium
AGGTCCGACGCCGCCAAAGGGTATCCCCAGCTCGGTCTTGCAGGTGGATACTCGGTGATGCCCGCGAATATTTCAACCTCACCCGGATGCGGGGCTGCGGCCCGCCGGCCTAGCCGCCGGCGCAGGCGCGCCATCGAGGGCGCCGGGAAACGCCGTTTCAAGCCGTTCACGCAAACGCGATCCCGGGCCGCCGCGCAGGAGGCGAAACGCTCAACCCGAATCCGAAAGCTGCGCCAGAAGCGCGCGGTAGCGAGCCGGGACGCTGTCTCCGGCCTGCGCGGCGGACGTATCGGCGCGAAGCTCGTCGAGCCGGCGCAGGATAAGGGAATCCACGTGATAGGCGAGCCGCGCGGCGAGCCGTGCGTGGCGCAGGTTCTTTACCTCGACATGGCGCCGATGCGCCTCGATCGCCTCGTCGAGCGCCGCGACGCTCGCAGGGTCGTCTTGCGAAACGGTCAGGATCGGAGGCTCGAAGCCATCCGGGCCGACGCCCCGCAAGGTCGCGCGCAGTTCGGCGAGCGCGCGCTTCGCGCCGGGCAGATCAGCCTTGTTCACGACGTAGATATCGGCGAGCTCCATGACGCCGGCCTTCATGGCCTGGATCGAATCGCCCGATTCCGGGTGCAGCACGAGCACCACGGTATCGACCATCAGACGCACGGCGTGTTCCGCCTGCCCGACGCCGACCGTCTCGAGGATGGTCTCGCGAAAGCCGTGGGCGTCGAGGGCTGCGAGAATATCGACGATGTTGTGGGTCAGCCCGTCGCGCCCGCCGCGGCTGGGAAGCGAGCGGATATAGGCCCGGCGGTCGCCCGCGAGATCCTCCATCCTGATCCGGTCGCCGAGAATCGAGCCGTGGCTCACCGGGCTCGTGGGATCGACGGCGATGACCGCGAGCCGCTCGGGCGGGGCCCCTGCGGGCGGCGTCTCGCGGGAAAGCCTGTCGAGGCGAAGCCGCGCCAGCCGGCCGATCAGGCTGCTCTTGCCGGCCCCGGGCGCGCCCGTGATCCCGATCCGCCAGGCGCCGCCCTCCGGAGCGGGTTGCGCCGCCTCCGCGAGCGCGAGCGCCTGGTCGACCCCGGCCTCGGCGGCGCGCGTCAGCGCCCGGCCGAGCGCCCTGCGTCTGGCGGAAGCGTCAGCCGTCATCGGCCGCCTCGGCCCCGAAGAAGGCGGCGTCGTCCTGGCCGAGCGACGGCGGCGCTCGAAAGGCGGGCTCCTCGCCGACGATCTTGATCGCCGCCCCGACGCTGCGCAGCGGGCCGTTCGGCGTCGCCACCGAGACGACCATCTTCCGCCACGCGCAAAGCTCCGATTCCAGCGCCTGCTCCAGTTTCTCGACGCCGGCGACAACGAGCCCGAGCGGCGCGAGCCGCGTCATCCACTCTTCGGTGGGGCGCTGCGCGAGGATGGCGCCGACGCCCTCCACCACGCGATCGCGATTGGCGCTGCGCGCCGTCATGGTGGCGAAGTCGGGATCGGCGATCCAGTCCTCCCGTCCGACCTCCGTCGCGAAGCGGCGCCAAAATTCGTCATGCGTGATGAACAGCGCGAGATACCCGTCGCTGGTCGCGAAGATCTGCGCCGGCACGATGTAGGGATGCCCGCCGCTCGGATAGCGCTTGGGCTTCTCGCCGGCGTTGAGATAGGCGACCGCCAGATAGTTCAGCTGCGAGATCATCGTGTCGTAGAGCGAGACGTCGATCTGTCCGCCCCCGCCCTCGTGAATCTTCGCGACCAGCCCGAGCGCGCCCATGATTCCGGATGAATTGTCGACGACGGAATAGCCCGCCTTCACCGGGGGGCCGTCCGGATCGCCCGCGAGCGCCATCGCGCCCGACAGGGCTTGGATGATGTAATCGTAGGCCGGGCGGTCGGCATAGGGTCCGTCGAGGCCGAAGCCCGTCAGCGCTAGGCAGGCGATCTTCGGGTTGTGCGCCTTCAACGTCTCGTAGGTGAGGCCGAGCTTGCGGATCGCGGCGGGGCGCATGTTGGTCACGAGGCCGTGCGCGGTGGCGGCGAGTTTGCCGAGACGCGCCTGCCCCCGCGCCGTCGCGAGATCGATGCGCACGCTCTGCTTGTTGCGGTTGAGGCTGGCGAAATAGAGGTTCTGGTCGCCCAGCATATGCGGGCCGATGCGGCGCCCGATATCGCCGCCGTCGGGAGATTCGATCTTGATCACCTCGGCGCCGAGATCGGCGAGCAGCATCCCGCAATAGGGCCCCGCCAGCATGTGCGTGGCCTCGAGGATGCGCAGGCCCTTCAGCGGCCCCCGGCGCTCGCCTGTCATGGACCGAGCTCCGCGACGATCGCCGCGACGACGGCGTCGAGGTCCATATCGGCGGTGAAGACGCCGCTGACGCCCGCCGCCAACAGGGTCGGGTGATCCTCGGACGGGATGGTGCCGCCGACGAAGACCTTGATATCGGCGCCGTCGCGTTCGGCGAGACAGCGCATGGTTTCGGCCACGAGTTCGATGTGGCTGCCCGAGAGGAGGCTCAAGCCCACCGCGTCCACATCCTCGTCGACCGCGACGCCCGCGATGTATTCGGGGCTCTTGCGAAGCCCCGTATAGATCACGTCGGCGCCGGCGTCGCGCAGGGCGAGCGCGATGACCTTCGCCCCGACGTCGTGTCCGTCGAGGCCGGGCTTGGCGATGAGGATGCGCTTGCCCTTGAGGGGGGACTCGTTCTTGGCGGATGTCTGCATCGTCGTCGTCCTCGCTGGCCGCCTGCGCGGCCGCTCGCCTTCACAGGCGGATCGGCTCCTGGAACTCGCCCCAGCGGCGTTTCAGCGTCGCCACCATCTCGCCGACGGTCGCATAGGCGTGGCAGCAATCGACGAGGAAGGGCATGACGTTCACGTCGTCGCGCGCCGCCGCCTCCTCGAGCGCGGCCAGCGATCGCGCGACGGCCGCCTCGTCGCGGCGCGCCAGCACGGCGTCGTATTTCTCGCGCACCTTCTCGGCCGCCTTCGGGTCGAGCCTGAAGACCTCGCCGAAATCGTCCGTCTGCTCCTCGCGGCGGAAGAAGTTCTGCCCGACGATCACGGTCTCGCCCTTGTCGACGGCGCGCTTGCGGTCGCGCGCGCGCTCGGCGATGCGCATCTGGAGGTAGCCGTCCTCGATCGCCTTGGTGACGCCGCCGTAATCGTCGAGCTCCTCGATGATCGCGCGCGTCTCCTCCTCCATGCGGTCGGTGAGCCACTCGACGTAATAGCTGCCGCCCAGCGGATCGACGGTGCGCGCGATTCCGCTCTCGTGGGCGATGATCTGCTGCGTGCGCAGGGCGATCTCGGCGCTGAACTCCGTCGGGATCTGGAACGCTTCGTCATAGGCGCAGGTGAAGATCGACTGCGCCCCGCCGAGCACGGCGGCCATCGTCTCCGTGCCGACGCGCACGATGTTGTTGTAGGGCTGGGCGGCGGTCAGCGAGGAGCCGCCGCAGACGACGCCGAAGCGGAAATGGCGCGCCTTCTCGTCGGTGACGCCGAAGCGCTCCTCCAGCAGCTTCGCCCAGAGCCGGCGGCCAGCGCGAAACTTGCAGACCTCCTCGAAGAAATCCATGTGGACGTAGAAGAAGAAGCTGAGCCGCCGGGCGAATTTCGTCACGTCGCCGCCGCGCCGCAGAAGCTCCTCCACATAGGCGATTCCGTTGGCGAGCGTGTAGGCGAGTTCCTCCACCGCCGTCGCGCCGGCGTCGCGCACATGCGCGCCGGCGATCGAGATCGGGTTGAAGCGCGGCGTCTGGTCGTTCGAGAACAGGATCGAATCCGCGATCAGCCGCATCGAGGGCCGCACCGGGAAAATCCAGGTGCCGCGCGCGACATATTCCTTGAGGATGTCGTTCTGGATCGTGCCGGTGAGCTTGGCTCGCGGAACGCCCTGCTTGTCGGCGACGGCGCAATACATCGCGTAGATGATCGCGGCCGTGCCGTTGATGGTGAAGGAGGTCGAGATCTTCGACAGGTCGATCCCGTCGAACAGGATCTCGGCCTCCGCGAGATTCGAGAGCGAGACGCCGACCTTGCCGACTTCGGGCTTGGCCATGGAATCGGTGGGATCGAGCCCGCATTGGGTCGGGAGATCGAGCGCCACGGACAGGCCCGTCTGACCGCCTTCCAGCAGGAAACGGTAGCGCTCGTTGGTGTCCTCGGCCGTGCCGAAGCCCGAATATTGCCGGATCGTCCAGAGACGTCCGCGAAACCCGTCGGGGAAGATGCCGCGCGTGAAGGGCGCCTCGCCGGGCGCGCCGATGTCGCGGTCGCCCGCCATCTCACGCGTGACCACGACGGGGACCTCGATCCCCGAGGGCGTGCTGGTAGACGGTTCGGGCGGCTCCGCCCTGGCGGCTCCGGCGATCTGGTCGGACGGCGCGCGCGCGCCTGCGCTCGTGCTCATCGGTGTCTGCTCCCCTTGAGGACCGCGTCGGCCGCGGCCCAGTGATCGTCGTGAATCCAGGTGCGCGCGAAACGCGCGTTCTCGATAGCTTCGAGCCCGGCGCGGCCCTCGCCCCGCCGCGCCGCGACCGACAACGCCTTGAAGGCGCGCAGAACCTGCGGGGCCTGCTTCAGCATGGGCGCTGCGAAGGCTTGCGTCGCGGCGTCGAGATCGCATCCCTCGTGCTCTCCCTCGCCCGCAACGGCGTCGACGAATCCGGTCTCCATCGCCTCGCGCGCATCCAGGACCCGCGCCGTGGCGAGAAGACGAAGCGCCTTGGTCGGGCCGAGAATGTTGATGAGGTCGATACCGCCGCCCCAGGCCGTCGAGACGCCGAGGCGGCCCTGCACGAATCCGATGCGGGCGTGGCCTGCGGCGACGCGGAAGTCGCAGGCCGCGGCGAGCTCCGCCCCGCCGCCGAGCGCGTCGCCGTTGAGCCCGGCGATCACCGGGACGGGGAAGTCGCGGATCGCGTCGAGCGCCGCGCGGGCGTCGAGCGACATCTGACGCGCCTCCTCCTCGGTGCGAACGGAGGACAGGTCGCGCAGGTCGCCGCCGGCCGCGAAGCTCTTGTCGCCGGCGCCGGTCAGGATCGCGAGACGCAAGGTTTCGTCCTCGCTCGCGGCGAGAAACGCCGCGCGCAGGTCGGCGAGCAGGGTCCGGCTCAGCGCGTTGCGCTTCTCCGGCCTGTTGACGACGACGCGCAGCACGCCGTCCGCGCGCTCGCACAAAAGCTCGTCCCGGCCCTCCGGCGCCGCCATCGTTCCTCCCGATGCCTGCCTTCATCTGTGCGAGCAGGTTCTAATATTCCAAATACGGAAATTATTTTTACGACAGAGAAAAATCGTGTCAATGCCGACCTTTCCGGCCGACCTTTCCGGCCGCCCCTTCCGTCCGGGCCGCCGCGTCTCAGGCGAAGCGGGCGATCCGCTCGGTGAGCGCCGCGACCTTGTCGCGGAAGCGGCCCATGGCGTCGCGATAGCGCGTGAACTCGGCCTCGACGCGCGGCATCGGCCCGGCGAGGGCGAAGCCGAGATTTTCCCCGGCGACCCGAACGGCGACGGCGATGGCCATGACTTCGACGACATTCTCGCCGCGCGTCACGAAGAACCCGTCGGCGCGGCCGCGATCGAGATCGGCCTGCAGCGTCGCGATATCGGTGATGGTGTTGGGGGTGCGCGCGTCGAGCCCCTTCTTCAGCGCGTCCCGGACTCCGGCCGGCGTCAGCAGGCTGAGCATGGCCTTGCCGATCGAGCTGGAGTGCAGCGGCTTCGTGTCGCCGGGCCGCGCCGTGTAGCGGATCGTGTGGGAGCCGTCGACGACTTCGAGATAGATCACCTCGTTCGCCTGGCGCTTGCCCATGATGATCGTCTCGCCGGTCTCGTCGCGCAACGCCACCATCAGCGGCTCGATCTGGCGCAGCAGGGGATCATTGGCGGCGATCTCGCTCGCGATCTCAAGCAGACGCTTCGTCGGGTAGATGCGCCGGCGCTGGTCGAGGGTGTAGACGTAGCCGCGCGCCTGCAACGTCTTCACGAGGGCGTGGCAGCTGCTCACGGGCGAGCCGATCCGCTCCGCGAGCTCCGTCAGCGAGAGGGGCTCTCCGGCCGCGCCGAACGCTTCGAACACGTCGAGCGTCCGGCCCGCCGTCTTGACCGAACTCGCCACAACCTTGTCGCCAGCAGTCTTGTCGCCAACAACCATTTCGTTCATCCGATGCCCCCGCCCAACCTCACAACGCGCCATCCTATCCGAAGTGATGCACGATCGTCTTCGTCCGGCAGAACTCCTCGATGGCGTGAAAACCCTTCTCGCGGCCGTGGCCGCTCTTGCCCACGCCGCCGAAGGGCAGCTCGACGCCGCCGCCGGCGCCGTAGCAATTGACGAAGACCTGGCCGCAGCGCAAGAGGCGCGGCATGCGCTGCTGGCGCGCGCCGTCGCGGGTCCAGACGGCGGCGATGAGCCCGTAATCGGTCGCATTGGCGAGCGCGACGGCGTCGGCCTCGTCGCGGAAGGGCAGGACGACGAGAACGGGGCCGAAAACCTCCTCGCAGGCGATGAGATTGTCGCGGGGCGCGGGACCGAACAGGGCGGGCGCGACATAATAGCCATTCGCGTCCGCGCCCTCGGCGACGCTCCCGCACGCGATCAGCGGCACGCCGTCGCGAAGCGCGCCCTCAACGAAGCCCTCGACGCGCCGCTTCTGGTCGGCGCTGATCAGCGGCCCGCAATCCAGATCCATGTCGGGCGAGCCCACGCGCAAGTCCTTGAAGCGCTCGGCGAGACGCCCGACGAGCGCGTCGTAGACGCCCTCCTGCACGAGCACGCGGCTTCCCGCCGAACAGGTCTGGCCGCCGTTCTGCACGATCGCGGCGATGATGATCGGGATCGCGGCGTCGAGATCGGCGTCGTCGAAGACGATTTGCGGGGACTTGCCGCCCAGTTCCAGCACGCAGGGCGCATAATGCTCGGCGGCGGCCTTCTGCACGAGCACCCCGACTTCGGGCGACCCGGTGAAGGAGATGAAATCGACGCCGGGATGGGCGGCGAGCGCCGCGCCGGCCTCCTCGCCGAGGCCGGTGACCAGGTTGATCGCGCCCGGCGGGAAGCCGGCTTCGTGGGCCAGCGCCGCGAGGCGGACGATCGACAGGCAGGCGTCCTCGGCGGGCTTGATCACGGTCGCGTTTCCTGCGGCCAAGGCCGGCGCGAGCGTGCGCCCGAACATCTGGGCGGGATAGTTCCACGGGATGATGTGCCCGGTGACGCCGTAGGGCTCGTTCACCACGGCGACATTGTAGCCGTTGAGATAGGGGATCGCCTCGCCGTGCAGCTTGTCGGCCGCGCCGCCGTAATATTCGAAGTACCGCACGAGCGCGCCGATATCGGCGCGGGCCTGCTTCATCGGCTTGCCGGTGTCGCGGGCCTCGATCTGCGCCAGTTCCTCCGCCTCGGCGGCGATGCGCCGCGAGAGCTCCGTCAGCAGCCGGCCGCGCTCGGTCGCCGTCGTGCGGCCCCAGGCGCCTTCGAAGGCCGCGCGCGCGGCGGCGACGGCCGCGTCGATATCCGCCGCCCCGCCCGCCGCGATCTGCGCGAATCGCCCGCCGGTCGCGGGCTCGTAGACGGGGATGGTTTCGCCGCTCGCGGCCTTGCGCCAGGCGCCGTCGATATAGATCTCGGTCAAGGGAACTCCTTTCCGGCGGTCAGTGGATCTGGGTCTCGGGCCGGCCATAGTCGCCCCGTCTGATGTGCGAGACGATCAGCACGAGATGAGTCAGCAGCAGCAGTCCTGCTCCGACGGGCAGCGACCACTGGATCGCCGCGAGCGGCCAGCCCAGCGTGGTTTCATCGACGCGCCCGCGCGCGAGCGTCTCGTTGAACAGCCGGTTGAGCTGCCAGACGAATATCCCGAGGAACACGGAAGAGGCGAAATCGCCCAACGCGCACAGCGCGATGGCGACCCGTCGCGGCGCGAGCTGGATCAGGTAATCGACGCGCACGTGGACGTTCGCCTGCAGCGTATGCGCCGCCGACAGGAAGATGACGAGGCAGAGCAGATAGGCCGAGACCGGATAGGACCAGGTGTCGGGCTGCCGGAATGCGTAGCGCATCGTCACGCTGTAGGTCGTGAACAGCATGATCGCGAGGATCCCCCAGCCGGCGATAACGATGAGGCCGCCATTGACGCGCCGCGTCGCGGTTTCGATTGCGTCGAGGACGGCGTTCAGGATTCGCATCGCAGCCATGGCGTCATAGCCCTCCCGCCACGTCGATCGTGGTCGCCTGGATGTAGTCGGGCGCGTCGAGCAACAGCCATTCGACGGTCGCCGCGATGTCGTCGGCGGAGCCGACGCGCTTCATGGGAACGACCGCCGAGAGGCGCTCCATGCGCTGCGGATCGCCCGAACGGGCGTGGATCTCGGTATCGACGATCCCCGGCGCCACGCCGTTCACGGTGACGCCCTCCGTCGCGACCTCGCGCCCGAGCCCGAGCGTGAAGGCGTCGAGCGCGGCCTTCGAGGCGGCGTAGTCGACCCAGTCATTGGGGCTGCCGGTGCGCTTGGCGATGGAGGAGATATTGACGATGCGCCCGCCCTCGCCGCCTTGGCGGGTGGATATCCGGCGCAGAATCTCGCGCGCGCAGAGGAAAGGCGCGATCACGTTGACCGCGAAGGAGCGGCGCAGGACCTCGGCCTCGGCCGCGTCGACGCGCCGTCCGGCCCGACCCACGTAGCCCGCGTTGTTGACGAGCCCGTAGAGCTTGCCGTGGCGGCTCTCGGCTTGCTCGAAGAGCGCGACGATATCGGCCTCCTCGCCGATATCCGCGCGCACGACCGAGACCTCTCCGCCGGCCTTCACGATCTCGTCGGCGAGCGCATCGGCTTCGGCGGCGCTGTCGCGGTGATTGACGCAGACCGGGACCCCGCGCGCGGCGAGGCGGCGCGCGATCTGCGCGCCGATCCCGCGGCTTCCTCCCGTGACGACGATCGCGCCCTTCGTCCAGCCGGTCATCGCATGATCTCCCTGATGGCGTCCGTGATGCGCGCCTGCGAAGGGATCACGGCGCGTTCGAGTTCGTCGTTGTAGGGCATGGGCACGTCGGGGGCGCCCACGCGCATGATCGGCGCGTCGAGCCAGTCAAAGGCCTTTTCGACGACGAGCGCGCTCACCTCGGCGCCGAAACCGCCGGTCGTCCAGGCCTCGTGGGCGATGATCAGCCTGTGCGTCTTGCGCACGGATTCGAGGATCATGTCCTCGTCTAGCGGCTTGAGCGTGCGCGGATCGATCACCTCGACGCTGATTCCCTCGCGCTCGAGCTGGGCAGCGGCGGCGAGCGCGCGCGGCACCATCGCCATCGTGGCGACGACGGTGACGTCGGTTCCCTCGCGCTTGATGTCGCCCTTGCCCACGGGGATCGCATATTGCTGCTCGGGCACGGGGCCCGTCCCCGAGACGTAAAGCAGCTTGGCTTCGAGGAAGATCACCGGGTTGTCGTCGCGGATCGCGGTGGTGAGAAGCCCCTTGGCGTCATAGGGCGTCGAGGGCGCCATGACGACGAGGCCCGGCACGTGGGTGAACCAGGCCTCGAGCGACTGGCTGTGCTGCGCCGCCATGCGGATGCCCCCGCCCTGCGGCCCGCGCACGACGAGCGGCACCTTCGGGCCGCCGCCCAGCATGAAGCGGAATTTCGCCGCCTGGTTGACGAGCATGTCCATGGTCAGCGCGACGAAGTCGAAGATCTGCAACTCGACGACCGGACGCAATCCGGCGATCGCGGCCCCGACGCCGCAGCCGACGAAGGTCGCTTCCGAGATCGGCGTGTCGCGCACGCGCTCGACGCCGAAGCGCTCAGCCAGGCCCTTCGTCGCCGCGAAAATGCCGCCAGTCAGGGCGACGTCCTCGCCCATGACGATGACGGAATCGTCGCGCTCCATCTCCTGCGTCATCGCCTCGTTCAGCGCCTCGATGAAGCTGATTTCGCGGGTTCCCTTGGAGGCGGGCTCGACGATGACCGGATGCGGCGCGTAGACCGCCGCCATCATCTGGTCGATTCCCGGCTCCGGACTCGCCTTGGCGTAATCGACGGCCGCCTCGAGGTCGATGGCGGTCTGCGCCCTTATCTCCTCGATACCCTGCGCCGAGACGATCTTGCGCTCCAGCATCTCGGTCTCGAGGAGCTTGACGGGATCGCGGTCGCGCCAGTGTTGCTGCTCGTCGTCCGGGCGGGGGTCGCGCAGGTTGGCGCGCATCGAATGCTGGCCCCAGCGATAGGTCATGGCCTCGATCAGCGTGGGACCGTCTCCGGCCCGCGCGCGCTCGAGGGCCTCGCGGATGGCGAATCCGACCTCCGTGGCGTCGTTTCCGTCCACACGCACGCCGGGCATGCTGTAGGAGGCCGCGCGATCGGCGATTCGGTCGATCGCGGTCGTCGCGCGAAACGGCGTCGTGAGCGCATACTGATTGTTCTCGCACACGAAGATCATGGGCAGGTCCCAGACCGAGGCGAGGTTCATCGATTCGTGAAAGATGCCCTGGTTGGAGGCGCCGTCGCCGAAGAACGCGACCGCCACCTGTCCCGTGCCCTTGAGTTTCGCCGCAAGCGCCGCGCCCGTGCACAGAGGCATGGCGGCCCCGACGATGCCGTTCGCGCCGAGAATGCCGAGGCTCAGGTCGGCGATGTGCATCGAACCGCCGAGACCGGAGCAATAGCCGGTGGAGCGGCCGAGCAGTTCCGCCATCATCCGGTCGAGCTGCGCGCCTTTGGCGATGCAATGGCCATGGCCGCGATGGTAGCTGCCGATGTAGTCGTCCCGGCGAAGATAGTTACAGACCGCCGATGCGATGGCCTCCTCGCCGATGTAGGAATGCGCCGTACCCTTCACCAGGCCCTCGGCGAACAGGCTCGCCGTGCGCTCCTCGAAGAACCGGATCCGCAACGCCGTCCGATAGATGTCGGAAATCTCCTCCGGGGAGAGCGCGCGATTGCGCAACCCGGTCTGGGACATGGTGTTCATGCGGCTCGCTTCCTCCCCGCCCCGTCTTGTCGCTCCTCTCCGCCCTGTGCCGGGCAGCTTCATCGAGAAGGTCGATTGACAGAGACTTTTCGATATAGAATATTTTTATTCAGAATAATGAAATTCACAAGCCGCTCAAGCGGCATTCGGGAGGAAACCAATGAGCCAGAGTTCAAGCACCCGTTCGCATGGTTTGCGAGGCGCCATCGCGGCTGCGACGTTCGCCGTCGCGGCCGCCTTCAGTTTCGGACCACAGCCGGCATCCGCCCAGATGACGCTCCAGGCGACGTCGATCTTCCCCGACGCGGACTTCTCCTCCAAGGTGCTCCTTGAGTGGGTGAATCGGGTGAACGAGCGCACCGACGGCCGCTACAACGTGCGTTATCACTGGGCCGGCAGCCTCGTCGGCAACAGAACCCTCGACGGGCTTAGCGACGGCGTCGTCGACATCGCCGTCCAGTTCACGCCCTATGTTTCGGGCGACATTATCGATCTCGGCGTCCTTGACATCCCCTTCAGCTTCCCGCTCGACGCGGAAGGGCTCACGGCCTTCCACCGCGACGTGAAGCCTTATGTGGCCAACATCTACGCCAAGCACGGAAGCCACGTCGTCGCCGCGACGCCGATCATCCTGCCCAATCCGCTGACCTGCACCGACCGCTTCCTCACGGGACCCGACAAGTGGAGCGGCGCGGTGGTGCGCGCGGCGGGCCGCTGGCAGGCTGCGAGCATCACGGCCTGGGGCGGAAGCCCGGTCGTCATCTCACCGGCCGAACTCTACAGCGCCCTCGACCGCGGCACCGCTAACTGTGCGCTGATGGTCTATAACGGCGTGAACTCGATGAAGCTCTACGAGGTCGCGCCACAGATCACGCGCATCGACCATTCGATCGCCTTCGGCACGATCAACATCGCGCAATCCACCTGGGACCGCATTCCCGAGGAGGACCGCGTGATCATGGAGGAGGTCGGCGACGAGATCGTGGCCTGGGCCGCTGAGGCGACCAACAGCATGCTGGCCGACGTCATCGCCGAGATGGAGGCGGAAGGCGCGCAGTTCTGCACCCCGAGCGACGAGGAGTTCGCGCGACTGGTCTCGGCGGCGAATTCCGTGATCGACACGATCCGCGACGAGGTCTCCGAGGACGGCGCGGCGATCATTCGCATCGTCGACGAATACCGCCCACGCGTCACGGCCAAGCCCACGATCGGGCCGAACAACCCCTGCCCGCAGTAAGCGGGAGCGTCCAGCGAGGGAGAGCGTCATGCTGCCGCCGCCCAAGGGGCTCGTGAAGAGCATCGAGCAGGTCTGCGTCGTCGTGAACGACCTCGACAAGACCATCGAGGAGTTTGTCGAGAAGGCGGGGATCGGCCCCTGGGCGGTCTATACCTACGCGCCGCCGGACCTGAAGAACATGCGGGTCCGGGGCGTGGAGACCTCCTACGGCATGCGCCTCGCCCTCGCCTGGACCGGGACCTTCATGTGGGAGGTGATCCAGCCTCTCCATGGACCGTCGATCTATCGGGAGTTTCTCGACAGGCACGGGGAGGGAATGCATCACGTGCTGGTTCAGCACACCTGCGGGTCTCTTCCCGAGGCCATCGCGGAATTCGAGCGCCGGGGCTGCCCGGCGGCGATGGAAGGCCACTACAAGGGCACCGACTTCGCCTATATCGAAACCGACGGACCGCTCAAGATGATCCTCGAACTCGTCCAGCGGCCGACAACGCCGGGCTATCGCCGCCCCGATCCGGAGCGCTGGTATCCTTTCGTTCCTGAAGTCCCCTTCACCTGACCGGCCCTCGCCCTCGCCGGGCGCCCGTCGCGGCGTCCGGCGAGGGCGATTGGGGCGCAAGCCGAAAGCGATCCGAGAATGGAATGGTACTGGCTGGGCGTCATGATGTTTGCGATCCTCGTCGCATTCATCCTGATCGGTGTTCCCGTCGCCTTCGCCCTCGGCCTCACCGGGTCGATCATGGTGTACTTCTTCCTCAGCCCGAACATGCTGTTCCAGCTGGCGAGGATCTCCTTCGACGTCGCCAGCACGCATCTCTTCATCGTCGCCCCCCTGTTCATCCTGATGGCGGGGCTCGTCTCGCAATCCGATGTCGCCGAACGGGCCTTCCTCGCGGCGACCAAATGGCTGAACTGGCTTCCGGCGCCGCTCGCGATCAGCACGGTGGCGGCGACCACCATGTTCTCCGCGATCTCCGGATCGAGTCCCGCGACCGCCGCCGCGATCGGCTACACGTCCGTTCCGGAGATGCTGAAGCACGGCTACGACAAGCGACTGAGCGTCGGGGTGGTGGCCGCCGGCGGCACGCTCGGCATTCTCATCCCGCCGAGCGTCGTGATGATCATCTTCGGGATCATCACCGAGACCTCGATCGGGGCCCTCTTCATGGCCGGCCTCATACCGGGCCTGATGCTGAGCGGCCTTCTCATGCTCTACGTCGTGCTGCACAGCAAACGCTACCCGATCAAGCGGCGCGAAACGATGATCGTCACTTGGGCCGACCGCTTCTCGTCGCTGAGCGGCGTCTGGCCGATCGCCCTGCTTTTCATCACCGTCATCGGCGTCATTTATTCGGGCATCGCGACCCCGACCGAGGCCGCGGCCATCGGCGCGAGCGCGGCGGTCCTGTTGACGCTGCCGCGCAAGGGCATGGGATTGACGGGCCTCGCGCGCGTTCTCGTCCGCGCGGCCCAGACGACGTCGATGATCATGTTCCTGATCATCTGCGGCAGTTTCTTCGGCTTCGTCATCTCGATGCTCGGCATCGCGCACGAGACGGTCGCGCTCCTCATCGCGGCCGAGATATCGCCCTGGTCGGTGCTCATCTGCTACGTCATTATCCTCATCCTGCTCGGCTGCCTCATCGATCCGGCCTCGATGATGGTGATCACGCTGCCGCTGGCCTTTCCCGTTCTGAGCGGGCTGGGCTTCGATCCGCTCTGGATCGGCGTCATAGTGACGATCGCGGTCGAGATCGGCATGATCACGCCGCCGGTGGGGCTCAACCTCTTCGTGCTCCAGGGCGTCGTGCCCAAGGAGGTGACGGCCAAGGACATCGCGCTGGGCGCGCTTCCCTTCGTGCTCGTCCTCATCCTCGGCCTCGTCCTCGTCATGGTCTTTCCCGGCCTCGCGACCTGGCTGCCGAGCATGCTGCGGTGACGGACGAGGATGTCGGCGACCCGCCGGGTCCGGGCTGGGCCCTGATTTCCGACGAAGGGTTTCTGGCGCATGTGGGACCGGTATTCGCCCGCGAGGAGGCGCACGACCTGCGCTGCGCCTTCAGGGCGCAGCCGCGTCACGCCAATCTGCTGGGGGTCGTGCAGGGCGGCATGCTGATGACGGCGGGCGACCGGGCCCTCGGCGTCGCCGCATGGCGGTCGGCCGGGCGGCCCTGCGCGACGATCCAGTTCGCCATGCAATTCGTCTCCGCGGGACGTATCGGGGAATGGATCGTCGTCGAGCCCGAAATTGTGCGCGTCACGTCCTCCCTCGTCTTCCTGCGCGGAACATTGCGCGCAGGGGAGCGCGTCGTCGCGAGCGCCGACGGAGTCTGGCGCATACTCGCCGAACGTTGACCGCAAGCGCAGGCTCGAGACCAGATGCTCGAGACCAGATCATGACGCGGCCGTCGCCCGCCATGGGCGCCGCATCGGGGAAGCCGCCATCACATACAAGGCAGTATGCCTTTGCGGCATAGTGCTTATGTTGATTCTAGCTTATGCGCCCCGGCGACAACAAGTTACTCTTCACTCCATGAAAATCCGGAATCCGACAAAAACAAAACACGGATTTCATCTTCGGTATTGAGATCGAAGACGAGGATTCGGCCAGCCAAAAACAAAATCCGGCAGGCCGCACAGGGGAGGAAAAGAAATGCTATTTAATATCAAGCGTCGTTATCTACTCGGTTTGTGCACTGCAGCACTCGCCGCCTCAGTATGGTCCGGAGCTCCCGCAGAAGCCCAAGAGCCGCGAGAGCTCCGCATAATGGTGTTCGGGGGCACTCTCGGAGCGGGATTCCTCGAAGCGATCAAGGGCTTCGAGGAGAAGCACAACGTCACCTTCGACGTAACGCAGTCCACCGCCGTGCAGGCGCTGAACCGACTCGTCGCCCGGGAAGGGCAGGAGCCGGAATGGGATATCGGCCACATGAGCCCGTCGGCCCATTTCATGGGCGCCGAACTGGATATCTGGGAAGAGATCACTCCCGAACTGGTCCCCAACATGGCGGATCTGCACCCCTTCGCGATCGATCGCGGCAAATACGTCGGCTGGGGCGTGCTGGCCTTCGGCCTGCAGATCAACACCGAGGCGATGGCGAATGCAGGCGTTCCCGAGCCGACGTCCTGGCGCGACCTCTGGAACCCGGAATACAAGGATCGCATCGCGCTGTTTGACTTCAGCAACGCCTACTCACAAGCGTTCCTTGACGTGGTCATGCAGATCGAAGGCGACGAGGACGCAGCGTTCGCGGCTCTCAGGGCCCTGCGGCCGAACGTGGCGCGATTCCCCCTGACGCCGGCCGAAATCGACAACTTCCTTCTCCAGGAAGACGTCTGGATCGGGGCGAATTCCGACAGCCGCGCCAATCTGCTCGCCCGTCAGGGCGCGCCGATCAAGTTCGTGGCGCCGGAAGAAGGCGCCGGCGCGTGGCTTGTCCATCTGGACATCCCCAAAAACAGCCCGAACCGCGATCTGGCCCTGGAGCTGATGAACTACGTGCTGTCGCCTGAGATTCAGGCCGAGCTCGCGCTCCATGCCGAACTCGGACCGGTCAACACGAAGACCGTGCTGAGCCAGGAGGCGCTCGACAAGGGTCTCGCCTACGGTGACGCCGTGGATGGAATGATGACTCTGCGTTGGGACAATATTGTGCCGAATATCGACCACTTGTCGGAACGCTGGAATCGCGACTTCCAGAACTGATATCAGGCGCCGCCTAACTCAACCATCCGGAGATCAGTGCGCATGGACGTCGCAGTGAGCGGCCTTGTTCGTCGATTCGGCGAATTCGTCGCGGTGAATCAAGTTTCGTTCCAGATTCCGTCGGGCCGCTGCCTTGCGCTACTCGGACCGTCGGGATGCGGGAAGACCACGACGCTGAATATCGTCGCCGGCTTCCTGCACCCCGACGAGGGAGATGTTCACGTCAACAAGCGTTCGGTCCTCGGTATTGCGCCGCACAAGCGCAATACCGGGATCGTGTTCCAGAACTACGCCCTCTTTCCGCACATGACCGTATTCGACAACGTCGCCTACGGCCTGCGGCAGAGGAAAACCCCCAACGACGTCATCGCCAAAGAGGTGCCGAGGGCGCTTGAGCTCGTCCAGCTCGAGAACCTCGGCCACCGTTTCCCGCGTGAATTGTCGGGCGGTCAGCAGCAGCGCGTGGCGCTTGCCCGCGCGGTTGTTTTCAAGCCCGACATCCTCCTGCTCGACGAGCCGCTGTCCAACCTCGACGCCAAGCTGCGCGAGACGATGCGGCTCGAACTGAAGTCGATCCAGAGAACGACCGGCGTGACGACCATCTTCGTCACCCACGACCAGGCCGAAGCGATGGTGCTCGCCGACGAGATCGCCGTGATGAACGCGGGCGTGGTAGAGCAGATCGCGGAGCCGGAGATCATCTACAACAGGCCCGCGACGCGATTCGTGGCGGATTTCGTCGGGTCGGCGAATTTCCTTCGCGGGGAGATCGTGGAGCGCGAAACCGGCTACGCCCAGATCAAGCTCGACTTCGCGGACCAGACGGTGCGCGCGGCCAGCCCGGAGATTGGCGCGCCGACGGGGCGATGCGAATTCATGATCCGGCCGGAACGGATCAACCTGAGCCTGGCGCCGACGGACGCCGAGAACGAACTCGAGGCGACGATCACCAACCTCGCCTTCACCGGCTCCCTCGTCGACTGCTACTGCGCCGTCGGCGACCAGTCCTTGCACGTTCAGGTCATCAGCAGCCGTCATGCGCTGTCGACGGGACAAAAGATCTGGATTAGCTGGGACGCGCGCGAGGCATTCGTTCTGCGAGACGCGCCATGAGCCAGCGTCGCATCGGGCTGTTGCTCGTCCTGCCCGCCGTCGCGGTGTTTCTCCTGCTATTCATTGCGCCGCTCATCTACGGCGCCTGGCTATCACTGCACGAGGCGCGCTTCGGGCGCATCCTGCCCGGGCTGACGCTCCGGCAATACGAAGTCCTTTTCACGAACCCGACCTATACCGATGCGCTGGCGCGAACTTTCCGCCTGTCGGGCACAGCGACGGTGCTCGCCCTGCTGCTCGGGTACCCGCTCGCCTACGCGCTGGCCTTCAAGCTCAAGCGCATGGGAGGGATCATTACGATCATCATCCTCGCGCCGCTGCTCATGAACGTCGTGGTGCGCACGCTCGGCTGGGTGATCATCCTCGGCCGCAGCGGCCTGATCAACAACGTCTCCGTCAATCTCGGGTTCGGCGAGTTCATCCTTCTCTATACGGAGACGGCGGTGCTCATCGGCTATGTCCAGGTCTTCCTGCCCTTCATGGTGCTGTCGATCCTCGCCTCGCTGCAGACCATGGACCTCAATCTCATCAAGGCTTCGTCGTCGCTCGGCGCGACGCCGGCGACGACATTCTGGAAGGTGCTGTTCCCGCTGTCCCTTCCGGGCGTCCTGTCGGGCAGCATCATCGTCTTCAGCCTGTCGAGCGGCGTCTTCGTGCTGCCGGCGATGCTGGGTGGGACGAACCTGCGCGTGCTCTCGCTTCTCGCCTATCAGCAGACGACGACGACGCTGAACTTCCCGCTGGGCGCCGCCGCCGCGTTCCTCCTGCTCACGATCGTGCTGTTGGTGGTGCTGATCACGACGTTCCTGGTCGAACGCACACGCTTCAGGGAGGTCTTCCGCCGTGCGTCTGCGTGATCTCCTCCTCAACATATTCGTGGCGGTGATGGCGATCATCATCATCGCGCCCATCGCGCTCGTCCTCGTGACCTCCTTCAGCGGCGCCGACTTCATCCGCTTCCCGCCCGACGGCTTCAGCTTCAAGCATTACGTTGCTGCGGCCGGGCAGAGGATGTTCATCGACGCCTTCGGGACCAGCGTCGTCGTGGCTCTCTCGTCAGCGACGCTCGCGCTGATCCTCGGCGGCATGGCGGCGGTCGGAATCACCCGCTACGATTTCCCGGGCCGGGACGTCATCCAGGGATTTCTGGTCTCGCCGCTGATGATCCCGGCGCTCGTGCTCGGCATCACGCTCCTGCATTTCTACAGCGCGATGCGCATCTCGACGGGCATCGGCACGATCATCGGCGGCCACATGATCGTCACGATCCCCTACGCCGTGCGCCTGTTGACGGCCAGTCTCGTCGGAATCGACCGAAGGCTCGAACTGGCGGCAATGTCGATGGGCGCTTCGCCTCTCAAGGCGTTCATCGGCGTCACGCTGCCGAACGTCACGGCGGGGCTGCTCGGGGCGTTCACCTTCGCCGCGATCATGTCCTTCGACGATATCGGCCTTGCACTCTTCATCTCGTCCTCTCGCAACCCGACGCTGCCGGTCGCCATCTTCACCTATCTCGACCAGACCTATGACCCGATGATCATCGCCGTTTCGAGCGTCATGATCCTCGTCTCGGTCCTCGCCGTTTTCATTCTCGACCGCGCCGTCGGCGTCTCGCGCATCATCATGAACGCGCAGGCGAAATGACAAGCCCGAATCAAGGAGGCACCACGCCATGCGCGCCATGATCCAGACCGAATTCGGCGATCCCAGCGTCCTGCAGCTCGCGCAGATCGAGACGCCGAAGCCGAAACCAAACCAGGTGACCCTGCGCGTGCGCGCCTGCGGCGTGTGCGGACACGACCTGCTCGAGCGCAAGGGCGTCATGCGCCATGGCGTCGTGTTTCCGATGGTTCACGGCCACGAGGTGGCCGGCGACGTCGTCGAAGTGGGCGATGCGGTGCAGTCGCTCAAGGTGGGGGACCGGGTCGCCTCCCTGCAGCGCGATCCCTGCGGCCATTGCCATTACTGCCGCCGCGGCCAGGAATCCTCCTGCCTCAACAACGTCTTCATCGGCCATAACGGCACGACCGGCGGCTATGCGGAATTCATGACCGTCGGCGAGCGCGCCCTCGCCAAGCTGCCGCCGGAAGTGTCCTACGAGCACGGCGCGGTGCTCGCCTGCTCCGCCGGCACGATCCTGCACGCCGTCCGTGAGGAGGCGAAGGTGCGCCCGGGAGAGACGGTGCTCGTCACCGGCGCCGGCGGCGGGCTGGGCATGCATTCGGTTATCCTCGCCAAGCTCTTCGGCGGCAAGGTCATCGCCACCACGACCTCGGAGGCGAAAGTGGACGCCCTCAAGGCGATCGGCGCGGACGAGGTGGTCGTGGCGCCCGACAACGATTTCACGGCGGAGGTGAAGCGGATCACCGGGGGCTACGGCGTCGATGTGGTGCTCGACAATGTCGGCGCGCCCGTCTTCAAGCCGGCGCTCAAGGTGATGGCGCCCTACGGCCGCTTCATCGTCATAGGACAGGTCACTTCGGACGAGATCCGGTTCAATCCAGCCTTTCTCATCTTCAAGAACATCAGTCTGATCGGCTCGAAAAGCACGCACTGGCAAGAGCTTGAGGACATGATCGAGCTGACGCGACGCGGGCAGTTCACGCCCGTCATCGCCGCCGTGATGCCGCTGACGGAAGCGCGCGAGGCGCATGTGATGCTTGAGGAACGCAAGGCCGCCGGCCGCGTGATTCTGGTGCCGTAAGGAGCGCGTCATGAAGGACATTGTCGTTCTGGAGGCGGCCGAGGGGATCGCCGGACCGGTCTGCGGATTGCAGTTCGCCGATCTGGGCGCCCGGGTGATCAAGATCGAACCGCCGGAGGGCGACCGCTCCCGCGGCTGGGGGCCGCCGTTTCTGGACGGGGACAGCGCGCCCTTCATCGCGCTCAACCGCAACAAGGAAAGCGCCGTCATCGACTGGTCGGACGAGCTCGCGCCGCGCCGGCTGCGGGCGCTCGTCGCCGCGGCGGACGTCCTCGTCGAGCACGAACGGCCGCTCGTGAAGAGCTGGCGGGAAATCCTCGTGGAAGAGCCGACAGCGATCAACGAACGCCTCGTGCATCTGCGCATCAGCGCGAACGGGCCCGAAGGACCGCTGGCGGGTCAGGCGGGCTCGGAACTGACGGCGCAGGCCATGTCGGGCTACTGGCGCCTCCTCGGGCGGCCGCAGGACCCGCCCCTGCGCCACGGCGCCGAGCTCGCGGAGATCGGCACGGGACTCTTCGGCTACCAGGCGGCCCTGGCCGCGTTGATCAGTCGCGAGAAAAGCGGCAAGGGGCAGGTGGTCCACCTCTCCCTGCTAGGCTCGCTGATGACCTACGCCACCATCCTCACGGCGTCGATGAACCAGCCGGACGATTGGGTGGGGTTTCACCTGCTCAACATCCTCTGGCCGCCGGATACCGGCTATCGCACCGCCGACGGCAAGGTGACGCTGGAATTCCGGCGCGGCCGCCAGGTCTGGGTCGAATTCTGCAATCGCGTCGGCCTCGACGCGCTGCCGGACGATCCCCGCTTCAAGGACTGGCGCGCCACGATCTACACCGGCGACCTCGTCGGCGAGGCCAAGCCGGTTTACGAGGAGGCGCTGAGCGCCCTCCCGACGCTCGAGGTTCTGGCCGCGGCGATGGAGGCCGGGGGGACTTCGGTCCCGCACGCCACAATGGCCACGATCAGCGCCCATCCCCAGGTGGAGAGCGTCGGCGCCTTCACGAGCGTTCCGCTGGCGACGACCGGGCGGGTGCGTCAGGTGGCCTCGCCTTTCCGGGTCGCCATGCCCGAGGAGGCGCCGCCGCATCGCGCCTCCCCGCCCCTGGGGGCGCAGACCGAAGCCGTGTTCGCCGAATTCGGCGCAAACCCCCACCCGTCGAGCTGACCCGGAGGTTTTCATGACGACAGGTCCCCTCGCGGGCGTCACGGTGCTGGACATCAGCCAGGCGGCTGTCGGCCCATGGGCCGGCATGCTGCTCGGCCAGCTTGGCGCGGACGTCATCAAGCTCGAGCCGCCTGCCGGCGATCTCATCCACTACGTGAAGCCGACCCAGAACGGGCTCGGCACGACCTACGCCACGATGAACCTGAACAAGCGCGGCGTGATCCTCGATCTGAAGGATCCGCAGGACCGCGCCGCCGCCCTCGCGCTGGCGAAGAAGGCGGATGTCGTCATCGAGAATTTCCGGCCCGGCGTCGTCGAACGCCTCGGCATCGACTACGCCGCCGTCCGGGCGCTCAATCCCCGCGTCGTCTATTGTTCCGTGACGGGTTTCGGGCGCACCGGACCGATGAAGGACATGGGATGCACCGACCAGCACGCTCAGGCTTTCTGCGGCTACGGGGCGCTGAACGGCGAGCCCGAGGGCACCGGCGAGTTGATGCGCTATTACGCCCATCACGACCTCACCACCGCGATGATCGTCACCCAGGCGGTTCTGAGCGGCTTGTGGGCCCGTGAGCGGACGGGCGAGGGCCAGCAGGTGGAGACTTCCATGCTCCAGGCGGGCCTGGCGCTCCAGCGCGTCCGGCTGATGGAGTATTTCACGACCGGAATCGCTCCGACGCCGCAGGGCAGCGCGATTTCCTATTGCGCACCCGATCAGGCCTTTCTCTGCGGCGACGCCCGCCATGTCGCCGTGAGCGTGACCAGCGAGCCGGAATGGCGGGCCTTCTGCGCCGCCGCCGGCCTGCCGGAGCTGGAGGCCGATCCGCGCTTCGCCCGCAACGCCGATCGCGTGCGCCATCGCGGCGCGCTCGTGGCGATCCTCGCCGAACGGTTCGCCGCGGCGCCCGCGCCGTGGTGGGTGAAGAAACTGAACGCAGCCGGCGTGCCGGCCTCCCTGTATTTCGACTACGAACAACAGCGGCACCACGCCCATTTCCACGAAGGCGGCATGATCGTCGAGGTCGAAAAGGAGCCATGGGGAACGCTCGCCGTGGGCGGCCTGCCCTGGCGTTTCGATGGCACGCCCTGCGCCGTCGAGCCACCGCCCTTCCCGGGCGAGCATACGCAGCAGGTCGCGGCGGAATACGGCGTTTCGGCCAAGCACCAGCCCGGAAGCTGGCGCCTGCCGCCGCGCGATCCCGAACCGGCGGCTGCGGGCAAGGAGAAGAAGGCATGAGCACGGTCAATCTGGAGGCCGAAGACGGGCATCGTTTTTCCGCCTATCGGGCCGGCCCTGAGGATGCGCGGTTCGGCCTTGTTGTCGCGCAGGAAATCTTCGGCGTGAACGACCACATCCGCTCCGTCTGCGACCGCTGCGCCGAGAAGGGCTACGCCGTGATCGCGCCCGCCCTGTTCGACAGGGCCGAGCGCGGAGCCGAGCTCGGCTACGCCAAGGAAGACGTCGCCCGCGGCATGGAACTGCGCAAGCAGGTTCCCGAGGCGGGCGTCCTGGCGGATATCGCGGCGGCGGCGAAGGCGCTGGGGAGCCGCCCCCTTGGGATCGTTGGATTCTGCTGGGGAGGCACGCTCGCCTGGCAGGGCGCGACGCGGATGGATCTGTTCCGGGCCGCCGTGGGCTGGTACGGCGGCGGCATCGCCGCGACGCGGACGGCGAAAGCCCATTGCCCCGTCCAGCTGCATTTCGGCGAGCTGGATCATGCGATCCCCCTGAGCGACGTCGAGGCCGTCAGGCAGGCCCAGCCCGACGTGGAGGTGTACGTCTATGAAGGGGCCGCGCACGGCTTCGGCTGCGACGCGCGGGGAAGCTTTCACGCGCCGTCGGCCGAGCAGGCCTGGGCGCGGACGCACGCGTTTCTGGAACGTCATCTGGCGGCGGCGGGTGGATCATGACCGGCCCGGTCTTCGACCGGCGTTGAGGGGCCGCCGATGAAAAAGGTCCTTCTCGTGGCTCAGCCCGTGCCGGCTAGGCTTCTCGCCGCGCTCTCGGAGCATTGCACGGTCCTAGGGCCTGTCGAGAACTGGCCCGAGCCGGGGGAGGACGCCCGGCTGGCCGATACGCAGGCCGTTCTGATTTTCGGCAATATGCGCTTCGACGCCGCGACGATGGATCGCTTTCCGCGCCTGGAGCTGATCTGCTGCTACGCCAGCGGCTACGACGGCGTCGATCTGGAAGGCGCAAAAGTGCGCGGCGTCGCCGTCGCCCACAGCCCGGCGGCGAACGCTCCGGCGGTGGCCGATCTCGCGCTCGGCCTGATCATCGCGACGGTGCGTCGGATCGTTGAGGCCGACCGGCTGCTTCGCAGCGAGGGCTGGGCGTCGGCGAGGGGCCGACCTGTCGCGGGGCTGACGGGTCGAACGGTCGGCATATACGGACTGGGCGCCGTCGGTCGGGAGATCGCAGATCGCGCCCTGAGCTTCGGCATGTCCGTGGCCTATCACAACCGTCGCCGGGCCGCAGACGTCCCCTATCCCTATTTCGACAGCCTGCGCGCCCTCGCCGCCTCCGCCGATATTCTGGTGATCGCCGCGCGGGCCGACGACGCCAACCGTCGCGCGGTCAACGCCGAAATCCTCGAAGCGCTCGGCCCCGGCGGCTTTCTGATCAACATCGCCCGGGGCTCAATCGTGGATGAAGACGCTCTCGTCGCGGCCCTGCACAGCGGCCATATCGCAGGCGCCGGGCTCGATGTCTTCACGGACGAGCCGAATATCGACGCGCGTCTGCTGCAATGCCCCAACATCGTGCTGACGCCGCATATGGGCGGGTACACGCGGGAGGCCGGATTCGCGGTACAGGAACTGATCCTCGACAATCTCCGAGCGCTGGCGGCGGGCCAAGCGCCTCCCTATCTCGTGCAGACATGATGACGTCGTCACCCTATTTCACATAACCACCTGTGAATATTTACGTCATATCTAAACCCGGCGGATTAGTTTACTGTTGACCTGATAAAGAGGGGAAACAGCAGGCCGATGGAAATTCGCCAACTGCGATACTTTATTTCCGTCGCGGAGATGGGGTCGTTCTCTCGCGCAGCCGATCATCTGCGCGTCGCCCAATCCGCCCTCAGTCGCCAGATCCAGGCCCTGGAAAAGGAACTCAGCGTCACGCTGCTGCTGCGCAACCGACGCGGGCTCCAATTGACGGAAGCGGGCTGCGCCCTGCTCAACCGAGCCCAGTCCGTGCTCGACCAGCTCCAGATGGTGCGCTCGGAAGTCCAGGTCCATGCCAACGTTCCGAAGGGTTCGCTGCGCTTGGCGGTGCTGCCCTCCACCGGCGAATTCCTGATGCCGCGCGTGATCAGCAGGTTTCGCCGGCTCTATCCCGACGTTCATATCCATCTCCGCTCCGGCTTCAGCGGCTATATTCAGGATTGGCTGAACGACGATCAAATCGACATGGGCATGATGCACAGCCCGTGGACTGGCAGCAACCTGATCGCAGAGCAGCTGGCGATCGGGAGCATGGTCGTCGCATTGCCGATTCCCAGCGCGATGCAGCGCCTGAAAATGCCGATCAAGCCGGTCTACGACGTGACCGATCTCGCCCGGATGCCGTTGATCCTGCCGAGTCCGGCGCAGGCGCAGCGCATTCTGATCGATCGTCAGGCTCTGGCTTTCGGCTTCACGCCCAATGTCATTCTGGAGGTCGACAATATCAGCATCATCAAGGCGCTGGTGCAGGAGGGCGAGGGCTGCACCGTGATCGCGTACAGCGCGCTACATACGGAGGTCAAAAAAGGCCACCTGCGCATCGCGCCCCTGGCCAAGCCCGGCATTTCGGCGGATATGGCGATCGTCACGCGCAACGACCGCCCGGTCACCGCGGCCATGCGCCAGATGATCAAGACCATCAAGGAAGAATTGCGCGCCGTCGCCGGCGAAGGCGGATGGCCGGAGGAATACTTCGAACTCGTGAAGCGACCTCAACCGGATCCGCACCACGAGCCTTGAGACAGGCCGTCGTTCTTATCTCGCAGCGGCATGCAGGTTATCTCGATTTGGCGGCTTGGCCCCGGCGCGGCACCCGCTATCGTCGATTCAACCGTCGATGACGATGAAGAATGGGTCGGGCCGCACGCCGGGCGTGCGGTCAATTCCGGCCCGGGGAGGAAGCATGACCATGCCTTGCGGAACCGCAGGCGAGGCTCTTGCCGTGGCGATGCTCGACGCTGTGCTGGCGTCCGGCCCGTCGCCACGAAATGCGGCCGGGAGCGCATCTGTCCACGATCGGCGTTCGGGCGGAGGAGCGCGGCGATGGACCCGCCCGTAAACCTGCGCGACAGGACCGCGATCATCGGGGCGGGCTCCAGCGCCTTCACCCGGACGGCCGAGAGATCGAACATCCTGCTCGCGGCGGACGCCTTCCAGGCGGCGCTTGCGGATGCGGGCCTGCGCCGGGAGGATGTCGACGGCGTCGTCAACGTGCTCGGCCGCGCTTCGGGGATCGATCTCGACGAACTCGTCGCCGGGCTGGGGATCGAATCCCGTTTCTCGACGCAGACCTGGACGCATTCGCGCCTGATGAGCACCGCGATTCAGCATGCCTGCCTCGCCGTGGCGGCGGGGATCGCCGACGTTGTGGCCGTCTTCGTCGTGGCCGGCTATCTCAAGCCGGAAGGCACGGCCAACCGCCAGCACGAAGCGTTCCGCGGCCGCGGCGGACCGCATGGCGAAGCCCCCCATTACGGCATTCTCACCACGATGGGCGGCGCAGCGCTCGCGACGCGCCGCTATCGCGAGCTCTACGGCCTGACCGACGAGCAGCAGGGAATGCTCTCCGTGACGTTGCGGCGCCACGCTTCCCTCAATCCGGCGGCCACGATGCGCAAGCCGATCACGTTGGACGATTATCGCGCCTCGCCGTTTCTCGTCGATCCGCTGCGTCTATACGACGTCGGTCCCAACACCGAAGGCGCCTGCTGCATTCTCGTCACCCGCGCCGGGCGCGCCGCAGACGCGCCGGGCAAGCCCGTCTACGTCTCGGGCTTTCAGGGCATGGCCATGGGACCGAGCGAATTCGTCTTCTCCCGCCCGGGCCTCGGCGCCCTGCATCAACCGGCAGGGCCGTTCGAGGCGGAGCGCGACCAGATCGCTTACCGCATGGCCGGAGTGACGCCGGCGGATATCGACGGCCTCTACACATTCGACGCATTCACCACGCTCATCCTGTTCGCGCTGGAGCGCTTCGGATTCTGCGCCGCCGGCGAGGCGGGCGCATTCGTCGCCGAAGGCGGGATCGCGCTCGGCGGGCGGCTTCCGGTGAACACCAACGGCGGCATTCATTCCGAGGCGCACGTTTCCGGCGCCAATTGCGTCGTCGAGATGGTCCGCCAGCTGCGCGGCGAGTGCGGCGAGCGCCAGATCGCGGATGCGCGGATCCTGCAATGGGGCGACTGCTTCGGCGACGCCCTGATCCTGAGGAACTGAGCCGTGAGCGTCGCCCCTCTCCTCCCGACCATCACCGACGAAAACCGGCCCTTCTGGGACGCGGCCCGCGCCGGCCGGTTCCGCATGCAACGATGCTCGCATTGCGCGACGCTGCGCCCGTCGCCCTCCGACATCTGCCCGCATTGCCTGAGCGAGGAATTCGCCTGGGTCGATCTCTCCGGTCGCGGCGCCGTCAGCAGCTGGTGCGTCTACCACCGCGCCTTCCATCCCGCCTTCAAGGAGCGCGTGCCCTACACGATCCTGCAGGTCGATCTCGACGAGGGGGTCCGCTTCGTCGCGCCGCTCGCCGGCGGCGGCGTGCGGCCGCTGAAACTGGGAATGCGCGTGCGCGTGGTCTTCGAGGAGGCCGCGGAGGACGTCGTATTGCCGGTCTTCGCGCTCGAGGAGGACGTCGTATGACCCTGATCCATGCCCTCGCCGAGTTCACCTCCGGCCTTTCCGCCGATCGGCTGCCTGCTCCGGTCGTCGAGCGCGCCAAACTTTGCCTGCTCGACTATATCGGCGTCGGCCTCCAGTCCGACCGCTACGGCACGGCCAGCACGCGAAGGGGGACGCAGGAGCTTCTCGCCGTGCTGCGGGCCGAAGGCGCGAGCGGCGACAGCATCGTGCTGGGGCGACCCGAACGTCTCACGCCGTCGAACGCGGTGCTCGTCAACGCCTACCTGGGGCAGTCCACCTCTCTCGACGACACGGCCGTGCGCTCGATGGCGCATGTCGCCTGCGCGGTCGTTCCCACGATCCTCGCCTTCGCGGGACCGGCGAAGGCCGACGGCCGTGAGATGATCGCGGCGATCGTCGCGGGATACGAGGCGATGATCCGCGTCGGGCGCGCGGTCATGCCGGGGCTCGCCAAGCGCGGATTCCACGTCACGGCGCTGACGGCGCCGTTCGGCGCGGCCGCCGCCGCCGCGCGGCTGATGCAGCTCGACGCGACGAAGACCGCTTCGGCTTTCGGGATCGCCGGCAATCTCGGATCGGGCGTCCAGGAGGCGCTGTTCCGTTCCTATGCGGCGGGAAAATACGCCGTCGGGCGCAGCGCGCAGGCGGGCGTGCTGGGCGCGCTTCTCGCCCGCGAGGGAATGGCCGGCGCGCCGGCTTTTCTGGAGGGCCCCGAGGGGTTCTTGCGGGCGATGTCGGACGAGGTCTTCCCGCATCTCGTCACGGACACACTCGGCGAGGAATTCGAGATCGCCGATATCGGCTTCAAGTTCCATTCCGGATGTCGGCACTGGCACGCGGCGGTCGACGCCATCGAGGACATACGCGGCGAGCGCCCCTTCGCGCCGGCCGATATCGAAGCCATCCACGTCGAGACCTACGGCGAAGCCCTGCGGATGAACATCGATCACCCCGGGAGCGGGGACGAGGCGAGGCTGTGCACGCCTTTCGCCATCGCCCAAAGCCTGCTCGGCGAGAAGATCATCGCCGGCGACGTCTTCAGCGACGAGCAATTGCAGCGCGACGACGTCCGGGCGCTGATGGAGCGGGTGACGCATTCGCTCAATCCGGAATTCGAGAGGCGCTACCCGCTCGACTGGCCCGTGGCCGTCGCCGTCACCTTACGCGACGGCGATGTTTTGCGCGCGGCGCGCGATCGCCCGCAGGGCGAGCCGGGAAATACGCCTCCGGCCTCCGTCATCGCCAAGTTCGTCGACATGGCCGGCGGAAAGCTCGGCGAGGAGCGGACGCAGGCGGCTTTGCGCTTCGTGCGCGGACTGGAAGACGCCGAGGATATCGGGCCCATGCTCGCCATCCTCTCCGATCGGGCCTCTGCCCCAACCAGGGAGGAATCACGAAATGACGCTCTTGCGTGACGAGATCGCGGTCGTCGGGATCGCCAACGGGCCGTTCGGGAGTTTCCCGGAATATGACGATTACGCCCAGATGGCGATCGCCTTCAAGGCGGCGCTCGACGATGCGGGTCTGGAGAAGAACCAGATCGACGGCCTGATAACCCATCGGCTCGGGCTCTACACCCGGGCGGCGGAGGTTCTCGGGATCAATCCCGATTACGCGGTGCCGCTGCTGCGCCACGGTCGCATGTCCGGCGTGGCGATCCAGAACGGCGTCGCCGCCCTGCTCACGGGCCAGGCGAAATACGTCGCCCTCGTTTACGGCAACAACGGCCGCAGCGTGCGCGATCTCTACGGCGGCGGCGGCGGATTGTGGGCGCCGTTCGGGATGAGTTCGCCCGGCGCCGAGCACGCGCTGCTCTACGAGCGCTACCGGCAAAAATACGCCGTCACGCCCGAGAAGCTCGCGACGGTCTCGCTGACGTTGCGCGAACACGCCCGGCTGAACCCGGAAGCCGTGATGCAGAAGCCGCTGACCCTCGATGATTACATGAACGCGCGTTTCATCGTCGAGCCCCTGCGGCTGTTCGACTATTGCCTGATCAACGACGGCGCCGTGGTGATGATCCTCACGACGAAAGACCGGGCGAAGGATCTCAAACAGCCGCCCGTGTACATCTCCGGAGTCAGCACCGCCACGGACCTCGCCAATGTCTCGACGCCGCCGAGGGGCTACTGGCGCGAGGCGATGGCGCATAACGCCGAGCGCGTCTACCCGATGGCGGGCATCGACCGCGAAGACCTCTCCGGCTTGATGATCTACGACAATTTCGCCCCGAACATCCTCTATTCGCTCGAAGGATACGGTTTCTGCAAGGAAGGCGAGGCGCCCGATTTCATCCAGGGCGGGCGGATCGCTCTGGGCGGCGATCTGCCGGTCAACACCAGCGGCGGGCACCTCTCCGAGAGCTACATGCAGGGCTGGGCGCTCAACACGGAAGCGGTCCGCCAGCTCCGTCATCAATGCGGGAAACGGCAGATCAAGGACGCGAAGGCGATCCAGTACATCTGCTCCGCCGCGATCTGCTCCTCGATCATCTATCGGAGGTGAGGCCATGACATACGCAAAGCCGCTGCCATCGATCGACCGCTGGAACAAGCCGTTCTGGGACGCCGCCCGGCAAGGCGAACTTCAGCTCCAGACTTGCGAGGATTGCGGACACTGGTGGTTTCCGCCCGCGCCCGTCTGTCCGAGCTGCCTCTCGACGCGGGTGACGTGGAAGCGCGCCTCCGGTCGGGGGAAAATCTGGTCGCGCTGCCGCTTCCACCACATCTACGACAAGGCTTTCGCCGACGAGGCGCCCTACAATGTCTGCATGATCGAGCTGGAGGAAGGGCCGCTCTTCATCTCGAACGTCGTCGGGGCGGCCTGGGAGGATATCGGCATCGGCGACGCCGTGGAGGCGTGTTTCGAGAAGGCGACGGAAGAGGTGACGCTGGTCCGGTTCAAGCTCGCGGAAAAATGAGATGACATCCGCCGCCGGGCCCGCCGTTCCATCCGGCTATCGATGGGCGATCCTGTCCGTCTTTTTTCTCGTGATGTGCCTCAGCGGCGTCGGCAATTTCATCTTTCCGGCCATCAGCACCTTCATCGCGGACGATCTCGGCCTGAGCGCGTCGCAGATCGGCATGCTGGGCGCCGCGCCGTTCTTCGGCGCGCTGCTCTTCAACCTCGTCGCCGGCTACGTCGTCGACCGCCTCGGCGTGCGGCGCTCCGCCGCCGTCTGCGGATCGGCGCTGACGGCGTTCTTCCTGCTGTCGACGCTGACGACGCGCTTCGAAGTGCTGCTCTTCCTCGCCGTATCGCTCGGCGTCGCCATGAGCTTTCTCAACCCCCTGACGCAGAAGGGGGCCTATCTCTGGTTCCCGCCGCGAGAGTTCGGGCTCGCCGTCGGCGTCAAGCAGAGCGGCATCCCGGCCGGGTCGGCGGCGAACGCCGCCTTCCTGCCGATCATCTGCGCCATTTTCGGCTGGCAGGGCGGATTCCTGGCGGGCGCCATCGCCGCAGCCGTCATCACCATCCTGGTGGTCGGCATCTACCGCGATCCGGTACGGGCCGACGGCAAGCGGGCGCCGGTCGAGGCGCCGAAGCTGATCCATGTGCTCGAGCCGGCGACGCGTCTCGGCCCTTTCCTGATCGGTCTGATCGGCTTCACCCACGGCGCGCTGACCATATCGGCGGTCAATTTCTTCATTCCGGTCCTGCGCGACTTCCAGGTCGACGTGATCGTCGCCGGCGCCTATCTCGCGCTCGCGCAGTTCATCTCCGTTTTCGCGCGGCCCGTGATCGGCCTTGTGTCGGACCGTCTCGGCTCCACCGGGCGCGCGACCTTCCTCGGCGGCTACGTGGCCCTCGGGGCCGCCCTTTTCGCCCTCACGCCGCTGCTTCTCCCGTCGGCTCAGGCGCCGATCGCCCTGCTCGCGCTCGCCATAGGACTGGGGCTCGTCAATTCGTGGTCGGGCCTCTACTACGCGGCGATCAGCGAGGTGGGCGGCGCCGGGCGCGTGGGAGTCTCGACGAGCTTCGGCGCGCTGGCGAATTCGCTCGGGACCAGCACCGGTCCCGTACTCTTCGGCATCATCGCCGACCAGACCGGCTCGTGGACTCCGGGCATGCTCATCCTCGCGGCGCTATCGATCGTTTCGGGGCTCCTTTGCGCGTCCTTCGCGCGCCGCAAACCGCAAGACCGCCCTTCCAATGAGGTTGCTTAAATGAACGTCGGCTCATATGTCGCGCGCGCCGCGCGTTTCTTTTCGGAGCGGATCGCCGTCATCGACGGCGATCGCAGCGTCTCCTTCTCAACTCTCGAGGACAGGACGAACCGCCTCGCCCACGCGCTGGCGGCGCGGGGCGTCCGGCTCGGCGACCGGGTCGCGATCATCCTGCCCAACAGCCTCGAATGGATCGAAGCCGATTTCGCCGTCGCCAAGGCCGGCGGCATGAGCGTGCCGATCACGACGCGCCTGCACGAGCGCGAGATGGCGGCCATGCTCACGATCTCCGAGACGAGCGCCGTGATCACGACGCCGGAAATCCTCGCCCGACTGGAGCCGCTCGTAGACGTGTCGGCGATGGCGAGGATCCTCGTCGGCCCAACGGGAGCGGACGGCTACGAGGACGCCGTCGCCGGAGCCTCGTCCAGCCCGATCTGCGTGGAGGTCGACGAGGCGCGCGACGGGCGCGTCATGCGCTTCACCTCCGGCACGACGGGCAAGCCGAAAGCGGTGTATCTGACGCATCGAAACTGGATCGCCGTCGCCCACAACACGCTGCTCGACCGCTTCAACCTCCAGAAAGGCGACGTCTTTCTCGGGACCAGCCCCTACGCCCATGCCGGCGGGCTGTGGATCCTGCCCTCGCTGATGCGCGGCGCGACGATTCGGAACCTTGAGCGCCTCGATCCCGAGGCGCTGGTCGCGCTTATCGAGAAGGGCGAATGCACGATGCTGCAGCTCGTGCCGACCGCCCTGCGGCGCATCCTCGACCTGCCGCGGATCCGCGAGGCTGATCTCTCGAGGCTTCGCGCCATCAGCTATGGCGGCGCCCCGATCGAGGGATCGACCCTGCGAGAGGCGCTCGACGTGATCGGGCACAAGCTCGTTCAGGGATACGGGCTCAACGAGGCGGCCATCGTCTGCACGCTGCCGCCGGAGGAGCACGGAGTGGCCCTGTCGCATCGCGGCTGGCAGCAGCCGCTCGGGCGCGAGGTGCTGATGGCGGAAGTCGCGATCATGGGCCCCGACGGTCGGCCCGTGCCCGACGGGGAAGTGGGAGAGATCGCGATCCGCGGC
Source organism: Salinarimonadaceae bacterium (assembly GCA_007693435.1). GTDB lineage: Bacteria > Pseudomonadota > Alphaproteobacteria > Rhizobiales > Beijerinckiaceae > Saliniramus. Next base: position 31,999 of record REDO01000117.1, read on the forward strand.
CCGATGGTGTTCACGCATTACTGGAAGAACCCCGAAGCGACGGCGCAGGCCATCCGGGAGGGCGGCTATTTCTGGACGGGGGATCTGGGCCTGCGCGGCGAAAACGGCTTCATCTACATCGCCGGGCGCAGCAAGGACATCATCGTCACCGGCGGCTACAACGTTTCTCCCGACGAGGTTGAAGCCGTCGTCGACCAGCACCCGGCGGTGCGCCAATGCGCCGTGGTCGGTCTTCCCGACCGGGAATGGGGCGAGACCGTGACGGCCTTCGTGATCCTCATGCCGGGGGCGCAGGCGAGCGAGGCGGACATCATCGATTTCTGCCGGGAGCGGCTGACGAGCTACAAGAAGCCGAAAGCGGTGCGTTTCGTCGAAAGCCTGCCCGTCAACAGCAACGGCAAGGTCATGCGCCGCCTGATCCGGGAAAATCTGGCCAGCGAATAAACGCCGCGGACAGGGCAGGCGCGTCCCTGTCGCGCCGCCGGTCTTTGCAGGGAGGACAGCGATGAAACTCTACAGATTGACCGGCGGCGGTATCGACGGCCTCGTCCCGGAGCAGGCCGACGTTCCCCGCCCCGGTCCGGGGCAGGCCCTCGTGAGGATGCGCGCCGCGTCCCTCAACTATCGCGACATCATGGTCATCGAGGGTCGATACGGGCGAGGCAAGGCCAAGGAACGGCTCGTTCCCGTGTCGGACGGCGCCGGCGAGGTGGTCGAGACCGGCAGCGACGTGCGGCGCGTGAAAGCGGGCGACCGCGTCGTCGCCTCGTTCATGCAGAACTGGCGCGACGGCCCACCGAGGGACGATTACAACGACAGCGCGCTCGGCGCCTCCATCGACGGCGTGCTCTCGGAATTCGTCCTTTTCGACGCCGAAGGTCTCGTGAAGATCCCCGACGCGCTGTCCTTCGAGGAAGCCGCCACGCTGCCCTGCGCCGGCGTCACCGCCTGGCACGCGCTGTTCCACGACGCCGGACTTCGGCTCGGACAGACGGTCCTGACGCTGGGAAGCGGAGGCGTCTCGGTCTTCGCCTTGCAACTCGCCCACGCCGCCGGAATGCGGGTCATAGCCACGTCGTCCAGCGATGAAAAGCTGGAGCGCCTGCGGGAACTCGGCGCGTCGGAGCTCGTGAATTATCGCCAGAGGCCGGACTGGGAGCGACGCGTCCTCGAGCTGACCGATGGACGCGGCGTGGATCATGTCGTGCACGTGATCCGCAGCGGCGATCTGGAACGCTCCATTCAGGCGACGCGCTTCGGCGGCGCGGTCCACCTCGTCGCCTCGGCAGTCGAAAGCGAGGCCGTGCCGGGCCTGGTCACCCGGCGGCTGATCAATCTGCGGGGCATCCATGTGGGATCGCGCGAAATGCTCGAAGCGCTCGCCCGCGTGTGCGCGCAGCGCAATATCCGCCCCGTCATCGACAGGGTCTTTCCGTTCGAGGATGCGCGGGAGGCCTACCGGTTCCTGAAGTCCGGCTCGCATTTCGGCAAGGTCGTGATCGACTTCCCGTAACGACGGCCGCTTTCTCGAACGCAGTTCGAGCACCCTGCCGCCAACTGACGCGCGGCGCAACCAAGGGCCGCAAGCGCCCGGACGGAACTTGCCTGCTTCGGGCCGCCCGCATCGGCCCATGAGAGCATTTCCAACGGATTCCGGGGGTGAGTTCAGTGTGGACACAATGGCGCAGCATCTGACATAAGTGTCAACGAGGCCATGTTTTGTCATATACCAACTTGCCTGACCTGATGGGGGCAAAGTCATTCCTA
>REDO01000067.1 GCA_007693435.1 Salinarimonadaceae bacterium
GAGGAGAACACCTTCACGACGGGCGCCGTCTTCGATCTCTCCGGCGGGCGCGCCACCTACTGACCCGGGAAAGGACAAGACAAGAGTCGACCACGGGGAGCTGTCACGTTGACGGAACGCAGGCGCGGTTCGCGTGCTCGATGTCGTCCATCATGCCATGGCCCACCGTGTTCCGCCAGACCGCCATCGCATCGTCGCGAGCTCACGCATCGTACGGCGGGAGATCAGGGGGCGCTGGATGGCGAAGGTGTTGCGGACGACGGCGTGCGTGGAGAGATATTGCTGCGCCGATCGTGGCGACTTGGAAAAGAGCATGCGCCTCTACCGCTGTCGCACCGGCAGTTGCGAATTCTCCGCCCCGTTGTCCAGGCGTCGTCCGGCGGTCACGTGACGTTCACTCGCCCCGAGGGCGCGCAGGGAGGCGGCGTAGGCGGGCAGCTTGTCGGTGATCCAACTTTCCAGTGCGATACGGTGTTTCTTGAGAAGCTTCGCATGAGCTTGAGCGCGAAACGCCTGTTGCCCTTGGCTTGGACCAGGATGTCGAGCGCCTCGCCCTCGTCATCGACTGCGCGCCAAAGGCACTTCCGCCTGCCACCGTTCGAGACTAAGACTTCGTCGAGGCGCGAGCGACCGCTCGGACGCGGCCGCCACCGGCGGAGCCTGCGCGCGTACAGCGTACTACACTTCAGCACCCTTGGTCTGACGGTCTCGTAGGGGAGGTCAATTCCGCGATCCGCGAGCAGGTCCTCGACGTTGCGGCAACTCCGCGGGAACCGGAAATTCAGCCAGGCGGCGCGCTGGATCACCCCGGGCGGGAAACGGCGGCGGCGATGGCCGATGTCGTAAACCCGCTTCCATTCCCCGCTTCGGCGCTATGTTCGATAAACGTACCGAGGCCGAATGCGGGCCCTCCGCTTCGTCACCCGTCTTGACGCGGCAATTGGTAGAGGTGAAGCTAAAGTCCGTCGATACCCACGCCAAACACCAAAAGGTTCCTGAGGGCGTATATGGTCTAGAGGCAAAAAAAGCGATGCGGATCAGTTACGTACCAGTCGTTCACCTTGTCGGCGCTTTTCTGTTTCTCGTAAGTCCTGAATTTTCGTCGGCAAGCGATCCCGATAGCGATCTTTTCTCGCAGGGCTCTATTCCGATTTCCGAGGAAACGCTGTCGCGGTTTCCGCAAACGCCAACCTATCGCGCTTTCATCCCGGAACGTGTCGATCTGTCTCGTTACTTCCCGCGTCCGGGAAACCAGGGGCGCCAAGGATCCTGCGTCGGTTGGGCTATCGGATATGCGGCAAGGGCTTACTATTCGCAGGCTGTCGAACAGAGGCCGGTAGATATCAAGGAAAATATACCCAGTCCGGCTTTTATTTATAACGCAATAAGGCGTCCCGACAGTAATAATTGTGACGACGGTTCATTTATTCCTGATGGCCTAAACTTGCTCAAGCAAGGTGCGCTGTCGATGGAGGAATTTCCATATTCTGACAGGAATTGTGACCGTCCAAGTGTCGAGACGCTAAACAGGGCAGATGATTTCAGGATATCGGAATGGCGGGTTGTTTCGTCGGACAATCTTGACCAGATCAAGGGACAACTTGCTCGCGGTAATCCCGTAATCATCTCGATGCGGACACGGAAAGATTTTCACAGGCTCAGAGGAAACCGGATCTATCAATCAAATTCCTCTCCAGAAACTGGCTGGCACGCAATGACCGTGACGGGTTATGACGAACGGCGCCAAGCCTTCCGCGTAATTAATTCCTGGGGTACGCGATGGGGCGATCGGGGATATGCGTGGATTGCCTATGACGCCTTTCGTGAAGACGTGCGGGGCGCATTCACCATCCGGGTCGATTCCCCGCCGCCCTCTCCGGTCGTCATTCCGACGCCGGTCCCGCGCCCTCGCCCGACGCCCGCCCCGGAACCTGCGCCCGCCCCGGAACCCGCGCCGGTCCGGCCGACGGATGAGATCCTTTCGGGCTACGACTGTGCGCGCTTGCGGACCGAAATCATCGCCGGAGAGCGCGTTGCGGTCGGCTTCGTAGGTTCCGAAGAGGATTTCGCCCGCCTTGATCATCATCTTTCCGAAACAGGGATACGAAATGATGTTCAGCTTCGGCCTTGGCCTCAATGCGAGGCGCTGCTGACCCTGGAACAGCCGCTTTCATCAGCGGGGCGTCCGGAAATCAGTTTTTCAGCTCCGATTGACGAAGAAAGTGGCGACCACCTCCTCGTCTTCGACATCCGAACGCCATTCATGCCGGGGTACCTTCATCTGGCGTATATTCAGGCCGATGGTTCGGTTGTTCACCTTCGCCAATCGGACGCCACTACGCTGCAGACATTGCAGCCCGGTTCCCACCTGCGTCTCGGCGATGGGAGTTCCGGCGGACCGAAGTATCGATTGTCGCCTCCATATGGGCGGGAGATGATGATCGCGATTTTCTCGAGAAGCCCCCTGTTTTCAACTCCTCGGCGACAGATGGAGACCGAGCGCGAATTCTTGACGGCCTTGCGACAGTCGCTTGTCGCAAACCCTCTGGGGAATGAGAGTATTAGAATGATTACCGCCGATTATCACAGCCTTGAAACGCAGGAAGGAGGCATAAAATGACGTCACGGACGGCAAGTTCACTGCTGTTGCTGCTCATCACGGCCAGCCTGGCGTCGCCGGCGATCGGACAGGAAGTCAGCTCCGACGATATCGTCGAGGCGCTTACGCCGAGGACGACGCTTACGCGGTCTCTGCGCGGCGTGACAGTCGATCGTCTGGAAGATGCGGCCCCACGCATTGACCTGCAGGTCAACTTCGAATTCGACTCTGCCGATCTGACGAATGAAGCCTTGATCACATTGCGCACCCTCGGGCATGCTTTGCGTGATGAACGACTGGCGGACTTCAACTTTATGATAATCGGCCATACAGATGCTGTCGGTTCGGCCGCGTATAATCAATCCCTCTCTGAGCGACGGGCTGCAGCAGTACGCGAGCATCTCGTCTTCTTTTATGATCTTGCGCCAGAGAGAATAACATCTGTCGGAAAAGGTGAAACACAACTTGCCCTCCCGCACGATCCCGAGAATGAACTCAATCGACGTGTCGAAATAAGAAATATATCGCCATGAGAATACAAATTATTTTAAATCGATACTACAGAGAATCGCTATGTGGTTATTAAGGTCACCATCCGGCTGCATCAATTAACTTCAGAGGGCGCACGGCGATGAGGGGACTTTTTCGTTGGGCTGTTTTTGGCAGGCTTGCCGTTCTCGGCCTGTCGGTGGCGCTCGGTCTTGCAATCGTGGGAACGCAGGTTGCGCATGCGCAAGAGCGCCACGCCCTTGTGATCGGCGTCGATCGTTACGAGAACGTGCCCGACCTTCTGAAAGCCGGCAACGACGCCCGTGCGGTGGCGGAGGTCCTGGAGGTTGTCGGGTTTCGCGTGACGCTCGGCGTCGACATCCAGCGTCGTGATTACAGCCGTCTGATGAGCGAATTCACCCGCGCTATCGCGCCCGGCGACGAGGCGATCTTCTATTTCGCCGGTCACGGGATCGAGGTCGATGGCCGCAACTATCTTCTTCCCGCCGATGTTCCGGCGGCCCGGCCGGGCGATGAGGATTTCGTGCGCTCGGAGAGCATTGCGGTCGATCATGTCCTCGACATGATCGGCCGGGCGGGGGCGCGCGTTTCGATGGTGATCCTCGACGCCTGCCGGGACAACCCGTTTCCGCGAGAGGGAACGCGCAGTCTCGGCGGGGGGCGCGGTCTTGGCCGTGTGGCTCCTGCGGAAGGGACGTTCGTGCTGTATTCCGCGGGGATCAACCAGCTTGCGCTGGACCGTCTCTCCGACGACGACCCTGATCCGAATTCGGTGTTCACGCGCGCCCTGCTGCCGCTTCTGGTGGAGCCGGGTCTTCCCGTGCAGGGAATGGTGCGGCGTGTGCGCCAGCAGGTTCGTGAAATGGCCCAGTCGGTGGGTCATATCCAGTTCCCGGCTTACTACGATCAACTGACGGATGATTATCTTATCGTCCCGGCGTCGCTTCCGGGCGTCGGCGATGCCGTTCCCGGCGTCGACAGGCCGGTGGCGGTCGATCACTGCACGTCGGCCCGCGCGGACTGGGTCGTGCTGCGCGACACCGACAGCGTCTCGGCCCTGCAGAATTACGCGGAGGCCCACGCCCAATGCCCCATCTTCGCGAACCTCGCACGCGAAAGGCTTGCGGATATAAGCGTCGGGTCATGTCTGGCGATGGCGGGGGATGAGGAGGATCTGCGCGGGCTGGCCTCCGGCGATCTCATGGCCGTGATCGATACCTGCCGTGCGGCGCATGAAACGAACAAGGACGATGCCGAAATCGCCTACCGCCTCGGGCTGGCCCTGCAGGTAGACAGAAGAGCCGAGCCTTCTCATGGAATGATGACGCTGGCGGCCGAGCGCGGGCATCCGGGGGCGATGCTGGCCGTGGCCAGATTTCATCAGAATCGATTCAGGGATCGCGAATTAACGGCCGAATGGTTCTGGAGGGCCGCAGACACTGGTAACCCCGAAGCCCTGGTCGCCCTCGCTGAAAACTACGCTGCTGGCCGTTTTGGCTTTCGCTCCAACGAGACACGGGCTCTGGAGTTGTTCGAAAAGGCCATAGCCGCAGGCCCCGACCCAAAGCTCCTGCAATCACAGGCGATCGGTGATATGGCGCGCAGAGCGGGATTTCGGGAACAGCGTCTTGAAAATTTTGCTGAGGCGGCACGGTATTTTCGACTCGGGGCCGAGGCGGGCAACGCGAGTGCAATGAACCAAATCGGCTGGTTCTATCGGAACGGCTTGGGCGTGGCGCAGGATGATGCCGAAGCGATGCGCTGGTTCCGCCGCGGGGCCGAGGCGGGCAACGCGACCGCGATGGGCAACATTGGCTCTATGTATGACAATGGCCTCGGCGTGGCGCAGGATTATGCCGAAGCGATGCGCTGGTTCCGCCGCGCGGCCGAGGCGGGCAACGCGTTTGCAATGAACCAAATCGGCTGGTTCTATGAGAACGGCTTGGGCGTGGCGCAGGATTATGCCGAAGCGATGCGCTGGTACCACCGCGCGGCCGAGGCGGGCAGCGCGATCGCGATGAACAACGTTGGGTTTCTTTATGCCGCGGGTCGAGGGGTCGCCCGGAATGAGCGTGAAGCCGCCCGCTGGTTCATGCGCGCCCTGCGTGGCAACGCGGGCCGTCTATCCTGGACGCTTGAGAATTTCCCGAATGCTAATCGCGGCATCATGCGTGAGGTTCAGCGCATTCTGCAGGAGGAGGGGGTGTATTCCGGACCGCTCAGCGGCGCCTTCGGTCCGCAGACCCGCGCCGCCCTGGAAGCGTATGCTAATCTCGATTGATCGGCGCCTTGTCGTTTTCGCATGATCAAGGTTCTTGGCGACGTCTGGGCCGCCCGGCAGCGCCAAGGCGCGGCTCGGACGGTTGGGTAAGAACGATCGGGCTTTTGGCGCTATCTCGACCAGTCTTGCCGGACGGTGATGGTGTAATCCCCTCCGATCAATTTTTTGCGATGGCGTGGGCGGCCACGATGGGAGAGACATTCCGCTCTTGCTACCGTGGCTCGTGTTTGGGATATTTAAGTGAAACTCTCTTTCTTCGGGGCTGGAGTTTGCGATGAAGGGATCGCTCGGCTGGGCTCGTCTTGGCGGGTTTTCCATTTTCTGTCTGGTCATTCTGCTCGGATTTCTGGTTGCAGGAAACCGGAGCGCTGAAGCGCAAGAGCGCCACGCCCTTGTGATCGGCGTCGATCGTTACGAGAACGTGCCCGACCTTCTGAAAGCCGGCAACGACGCCCGTGCGGTGGCGGAGGTCCTGGAGGTTGTCGGGTTTCGCGTGACGCTCGGCGTCGACATCCAGCGTCGTGATTACAGCCGTCTGATGAGCGAATTCACCCGCGCTATCGCGCCCGGCGACGAGGCGATCTTCTATTTCGCCGGTCACGGGATCGAGGTCGATGGCCGCAACTATCTTCTTCCCGCCGATGTTCCGGCGGCCCGGCCGGGCGATGAGGATTTCGTGCGCTCGGAGAGCATTGCGGTCGATCATGTCCTCGACATGATCGGCCGGGCGGGGGCGCGCGTTTCGATGGTGATCCTCGACGCCTGCCGGGACAACCCGTTTCCGCGAGAGGGAACGCGCAGTCTCGGCGGGGGGCGCGGTCTTGGCCGTGTGGCTCCTGCGGAAGGGACGTTCGTGCTGTATTCCGCGGGGATCAACCAGCTTGCGCTGGACCGTCTCTCCGACGACGACCCTGATCCGAATTCGGTGTTCACGCGCGCCCTGCTGCCGCTTCTGGTGGAGCCGGGTCTTCCCGTGCAGGGAATGGTGCGGCGTGTGCGCCAGCAGGTTCGTGAAATGGCCCAGTCGGTGGGTCATATCCAGTTCCCGGCTTACTACGATCAACTGACGGATGATTATCTTATCGTCCCGGCGTCGCTTCCGGGCGTCGGCGATGCCGTTCCCGGCGTCGACAGGCCGGTGGCGGTCGATCACTGCACGTCGGCCCGCGCGGACTGGGTCGTGCTGCGCGACACCGACAGCGTCTCGGCCCTGCAGAATTACGCGGAGGCCCACGCCCAATGCCCCATCTTCGCAAGTCTCGCACGCGAAAGGCTTGCGGATATCAGCGTCGGATCATGTCTGGCGATGGCGGGAAACGACGAGGATCTGCGGTCGGACGGACGCGTAGCGCTGTCTTCCATCCTCGGGAGACATATGACGAGGGAATTCGCGTATCTGGTCAGCCTGGCCTCGGCAGACCTCAGGGCCGTGATCGATGCGTGCAGCGCCGCGCATGAAATAAACAAAGAGAATGCCGAAGTCGCCTTCCGGCTCGGGTTGGCGCTACATGCGGACAAAGCGGAGGACGTCGCGCATGAACTGTACGAGTTGGCGGCGAAGACAGGTCATCCGGGGGCGATGACGCAATACGCGCGAACGCTGCCGGGAGACGAAGCCGAGACCTGGTCTTTGAAAGCCGCAGAGGCTGGCGATATCGATGCGATGATTGATCTTGGAGTATGGTACGGGCGGGGTTACGTGCGTCCTTTTAATAGTTTTCGCAAAGACATCGAGCTTTCAGAACACTGGCTTCGCAAGGCAGCTGAGGCCGGAAGCAGGCATGCAATGTCCTTCCTTGCAAAATTTTATGAAAACGAAAGCGGGCCGCTCTACAACATTGATGAAGCGGTGAATTGGCATCGTAAAGCAGCCGAAGCTGGAAACAAGATATCAATGTTCGATCTGGGATTTATGTACATGATAGGAAATAACGTTGCCCAAGACATTGCGGAAGGAATGCGTTGGATTCGAAAAGCCGCGGAGCGCGGCTACCCTGCTGCAATGGCGAATGTCGGCGGGTGGTATCATCAAGGTAATATCATCACGCAGGACTTTAGACAGGCAGCGTTTTGGTATCGCAAAGCAGCAGATGCCGGAGTCACTGGCGCGCAGTATTGGCTTGGCATACTTTACAGAAATGGCCGCGGCGTGGCGCAGAACGATCAAGAAGCGGCGCGTTGGCTCCGAGAGGCGGCAGATAGAGAAGATCGACGCGCCCAGTACGTGCTCGGTAGAATTTATCTTGAGGGCGCTGGCGTCGCCAAGAATGAGCGGACTGGTGTCGAGTTGATGATTGAATCATACAAGAACGGTCTCAATTGGTTGACTGAAGCCCTTGGATCCGGATCGTTTGACAGGGAAGTAGTTGCGGAATTGCAGCGTCAGTTGCATGCGGAGGGGCATTATAATTCAAGCATAGATGGCGTTTATGGTGCCGGAACGCAGGCCGCTTTGGAGCAGATAAGACAGTAAGAGTTGATCGATCTGATTTTTGATAATAGATCCAATAAATTTTTTTGTCTTGAGAATGAAATGGCGATTTCGATAGCTTGTATTCTCATATTGCGGAACTCTCTTTAAAGCATATGTATTTTGGGTAGCCTAACCAGGTATCGAGATCGGCTGTAGCGCCTCGGCGCTCTCGTAGTGGTTCCCGGGCAGGCCTCGTTGCGTTATCCGAACATGGCGCCAAAACGGGGCATCAAAGCGGCTGAGCACATCAATTTCCGCCTCTACCGCTGTCGCACCGGCAGTTGCGAATGCTCCGCCCCGTTGTTCAGGCGTCCGGCGGACACGTGACGCCTGCTCGCCCCTCGGGGGCGCAAGGCGGCGGCGTAGGAGGGCAGCATGTCGGTTATCCAGCTTTCGAATTGTCAAAGGCTTGGGCGGCGATGTCAGAGGAATCTCGTTGCAGGGTCTCATGCTTGGCCGTAGCTGCAGCGGATAAAGAAGCGCAACCCGCGCCGGTACTTCAAGACGAACCCCGAGATCATCCGCTCGAGGTGGCGCTGTACATCCGGTTCCCGCTGTCGCCGCGGAACGTCGAGGTCATGCTCCACGTGCACGGCATCAAGATCAGCCACGAGAGCGTGCGCTTCTGGTGGGATGGGCTCGGGCCGATCTCTGCGACCGAAATCCGCCGTCGCCGCATCGCGCGCATGCGGCAGTTCCATCACTGGCACTGGCGCCTGAATGAGTTGTTCGTGAGGATCAACGGTGAGACGCATGACCTGCGGCGCGCCGCCCCGACCTGAAGATTATCCGCCGCGCCACTGACCGCGTCGTTGCAGGACGGCGCGCAACAGGCTCGGTCGATCGGTCATCAGCGCAT
>REDO01000149.1 GCA_007693435.1 Salinarimonadaceae bacterium
CAACCGCATGAGCGACGAGGATTACGAATACGTCGTCCGGATGATCCGGGAGGCGTCGCGTGGTTGAGGCGGTGAAACAGCCGGACTGGCTCTGGGAACTGCTTGGCGGCGCGCTCCAGCCCGAAGGCGGGTCGCTTACGGCGCATGGCGTTTCCCTGACCATGGTCGGGGGCATCCCGCGCGCGCAGAGCTTCGTCTCGCAGGCGCAGGAGCAGACCCGCGACGCTTTCGGCTTCAAGTGGGAGAAGCGCGACACTTTCGAGGGCGGGGTCACCGACTACATGGTCGAGTGGCTGGCCGAGAAATACGGCTCCGCCGCGCACTGGCTCGACGGGCTCGGCCCCTCGCCCGTCGTGCTCGACGCCGGCTGCGGCGCTTCGATGTCGGGCCTCGCCTTCTTCGGGTCCGTGCTCGACCGCATCCGCTATCTCGGTATCGACGTCTCGACCGCCGTCGATGTCGCCGCGCGGCGCTTCGCAGAGCGCGGGGCGCAAGCCGGCTTCGTTCAGGCCGACCTGATGGGCATGCCGCTCGCGCCCGGGAGCGTCGATCTCGTGTTTTCCGAAGGCGTTCTGCACCATACCGACGACACGCGCGCGGCGCTGGCCGCCGTGACCCGCGTCCTGCGACCGGGCGGGCGCATCCTGTTCTACGTCTATCGCCGCAAGGGGCCGGTGCGCGAATTCACCGACGATTATATCCGCGACAAGCTCCAGGCGATGAGCGCCGCCGAGGGCTGGGCCGCGATGGAGCCGCTGACGAAGCTCGGTCGGGCGCTGGGCGAACTGAATGTCGAGATCGACATCCCCGAGGCGATCGACCTCCTCGACATTCCCGCCGGCAAGATGAACCTCCAGCGCTTCTTCTACTGGCATGTCTGCAAGGCATTCTACCGGCCCGAGATGACGCTCGACGAGATGAATCACATCAATTTCGACTGGTTCGCCCCCAAGAACGCCCACCGCCAGACGCCCGAGGAAGTGCGCGCATGGTGCGGCGAGCTGGGCCTTACGATCGAACGCGAGACCGTCGAAGAAGCGGGCATCACCATCGTCGCGCGGAAGGGGCCATGAAGGCTTTCCCGCTCGTCTCGATCGGCATGCCTGTCAGGAACGGGGGCGCTACCTTCGAGCGCGCCTTGCAAGCGGTCCTTGCTCAGGATTATCCGAACATCGAGGTGATCATTTCCGACAACGCCTCGGTTGACGACACGGCGGTGATTGCTCGCGAGGCTGCGGCGAGCGATCCGCGGGTGCGGTACGTCCGGCATGATGCGACGCTCAAAGCGCTGCAGAACTTCTGGTTCTGCGCCGACGAAGCCAAGGGGCGATACTTCATGTGGGCTGCGCATGACGACTTGCGCAGCGAAGATTTTGTCACCCGGCTCGTGGCGGCTCTCGCAGACGACGAGGTGGTGCTGACGTTTCCCGATCTTTCGGTGACCGGTGAATTCGGATGTGCCGGCCTGCATGTCGATTACGATTTCGACAACAGAGGGCTGTCGTTACCCGGGCGACTGCGTAAGCAGGCATTGATGCAATGCTTTCATATCTATGGGCTTTGGCGCGCCGACACGCTGAAGAGCCTGCCGCGTCGCGAGCTTTCCTGGTGGCCGGATCTTCCGATACTGATGAGCGCGGCGGCGCTGGGAAAGTTCGCACACGCTCCGGGCGCACGCTTCATTTATCTGGAGGTTCCGAAAACGGACGCCGAGCGCGCGGCCTATCAGGACGGGCTTCGGGACCTGGGAAAGGTCCGCAATGTGTTGAAACTCGTCGGTGTGACATTCGTCGTCCTTCGTCCAATCGTCGGGACTTTTCACGCGCTACTCGGCTCCCTTTTCGTCATCGAGAAGAACGGCCGGTTTGCGGTCGCTTCGACGAAGCGGCGCATGGCGCGCTTGTTTGAAGCCGTCGGGCGCCGCGCGTTGGGCCGAGGATCGCCCGGCTGACCGAAAGTGTGTTTCGGGCATTTGCCCGCAACGGCTTGCACGGCGTCGCCGGGATCGGGAACGGACCGAGCCGGCAGCGGAGCGCAGGGGTATCCGCGCCTTGACGGGCCCTGCCCAAAGAGACTAACTCCGGTCGCTCGCGGCGAGGAGTCGGTGAAAGGGACGAGGTTTTGTGCGGGATCGCCGGGTTCATCAATCTCGACGGCGCAGTTGCGGACCAGCGCCGGATTCGGGCGATGTCGAGGGCGATCGCGCATCGGGGGCCTGACGGCGAGGGCGTATGGTCCGAGGGGCCGGTTGGGCTTGGACACCGTCGTCTTGCCGTTCTCGACCTGTCATCCGCTGCCGCGCAGCCCATGATTTCCGCATGCGGCCGATACGTCCTCTCCTATAACGGCGAATTGTACAATTTCAGGGTCATCGCCCGCGAGCTCAAGGCGCGCGGCGTACGATTCCGGTCAAACGGCGATACCGAGGTCGTGCTGGAGGCCATCGCCGCCTGGGGCGAAGACGCGCTGTTGCGGTTCGACGGAATGTTCGCCCTGGCTTGCTACGATCGTCGGGAACGACGGATGCTGCTCGCGAGAGATCGATACGGCGTGAAACCGCTGTACTTCGCGCGCCGCGCCGGCGCCATCCTGTTCGGGTCCGAAATAAAAGCGCTGCTCGCTCATGGAGCGCTCGCTCCCGAGATCGATCACGAGGGTCTGGCCGAATACCTCACCTTCCAGAATTTCTTTTCCGAGCGCACGTTGTTCCGGGACGTGGCGTTGCTCCCGCCGGGCACGTTCGCGTCGATCTCCAGCGAGGGAGATTTCGTCCAGCGCCGCTATTGGGACTTCAATTTCGGCGACCGCGACGAACGGGACGTGGATACGATAGTCGAGGAACTCGATCTGCGTTTCCGGGAAGCTGTCGAGCGGCAATTGGTCAGCGACGTGCCCGTCGGGTGCTATCTCTCGGGCGGGATGGACACCGGTTCGATCACCGCGCTGGCGGCTCGCCGGCGAACGGATATGTGCTCGTTCACGATCGGCTTCGACCTGACTTCGGCCTCAGGGCTGGAGCTCGGATTCGACGAGCGGGACGTCGCCGAGCGGCTCTCGTATCTCAATCGCACCGAACATTACGAGATGGTGCTGAAGGCGGGCGACATGGAGCGCTGCATGCAGCGCCTCGTATGGCATCTGGAGGAGCCCCGTGTCGGCCAGAGCTACCCGAATTTCTACGCGGCCAAACTAGCGTCGCGGTTCGGCAAGGTGGTGCTGTCCGGAGCGGGCGGAGACGAACTCTTCGCGGGATATCCCTGGCGCTACTACCGGGCCGTCCGGAGCGCATCTTTCGAGCATTTCATCGACGATTATTATGATTTCTGGCAGCGGCTGCTCCCGAACGACGACTTTGCCGCGGTCACGGCTCCGATTTCCAGTCAGATCAAGGGCTTTGACCGGCGAGAGGCTTTTCGGTCGGTGTTTGTGGACCCGCCAGGCTCTCTCTCCACCCCTGCCGATTACGTCAACCAGTCGCTCTATTTCGAGGCGAAAACTTTCATGCACGGCGTTCTCGTCATGGAGGACAAACTCTCCATGGCGCACGGTCTCGAGACGCGGGTTCCGTTCCTCGACAACGGGCTCGTCGATCTTGCAACAGGAATCCCGGTCCGGCACAAATTGCGGAACCTCGCCGAGCTTGTGCGTCTCGACGAAAACGAGCCCGGATCAAAGCAGGCGCGCTTTTTCGCGCGCTCGAACGACGGAAAGCTGGTGATGCGTCGCCTCATGCGCCGGTATGTGCCCGAAGACGTCGTCGAAGGGCAGAAGCGCGGCTTCTCGGCCCCCGATGCGAGCTGGTTCCGGGGCGAGAGCATCGACTATGTCAGGCGCCGCCTGATGACGCCTCACGCGCGGCTATGGGATCTGCTTGATCGCTCGGCGACGCAGCGCATGATCAGCGATCACCTTGAAGGCCGGGCGAATCGTCGCCTGCTTATCTGGTCGCTCCTGTATCTTGAGGAGTTCCTGGAGCAGTTCATGGGCCCCGGACTCGGCGAGAAGTTGCTCGCGGGGACGGAGTCATGAGCCCCGACGCCCTGCGGACCGCTCTCGAGGAACTGCGAAAGGCGCGTGAAGCGACGCTGGCGCGCTATCACTCCCGCAGCCTGCCCTTCGCGGACGGCCTCTTCGATCGCTGGGAGCGCGCGCATCGTCTTGGGTTCGGCGCCGGCGCGTCGATCTACGATTCGTCCTGCGTCTTCGGGGACGTGCAGGTCGGCGAGAATACCTGGATCGGCCCTTGGACGATCCTCGACGGCTCGGGGGGAGGGCTCTCGATCGGATCCTTCTGCTCGATTTCGAGCGGCGTGCAGATCTATACTCACGACACGGTTGGCTGGGCCTTGTCGGGTGGAATTCTGCCGAGGCGGGAAGGCCGGGTCCGGATCGGCGATCGGGTCTATATAGGCAGCCAGAGCATCGTCTCGCTCGGCGTCACCATTGGAGCGACGAGCGTGGTCGGCGCCAACAGTTTCGTAAAGGCGGACGTGCCGGAACGGACCATCGTGGCCGGGTCGCCTGCGGCGCCGATCGGACGCGTCGAGGGTGACGGAGAGGCGATACGACTGGTCTACGACCGATGAGAACCGACGGCATGAACGACGAAGACTTCACCGAGGCCGCGTACGGACGGTTGCTGGCTGCGGCGGCGCGACGCTTCGAGATTCGCACCGTCACTGATGCGCTGACTCAAGGCGCCGCCGGCGAGGCCGGAGGAATCGCCGCGTGGCGACACGACGTCGACCTCTCCCCACAACGCGCCCGGGCGCTGGCAGGCATAGAGGCTGCGCAGGGCGTCCGGTCCACGTTCTTCGTCCTGCTGTCGGGCCCGTTCTACAATCCTCTTGAGGAGGGAGTCACAGGCCTGTTCCAGGAAATTCAGGCGATGGGCCACGAGATCGGCCTGCATTTCGACGCGGCCGCAGGGGGAGGAGATCCCGTTGGCCGTCTGCGCGCGGAAGCGGAGATGCTGTCCTGCGCAATGGGCTCACGCATCCGGACTTTCTCGCTGCACAACCCGAGTGTTTCGGCCCCGGAAGAGTTTACGCAACCCCATGTCGGCGGGCTGATGAACGCCACGGCCGAGTCGCTGCGGGCGCCGTTCGTTTATGCGTCGGACTCGAACGGCTTCTGGCGCTTCCGCTCGATGCACGAAGTCGTAGCCGACGAGAGCGTGCGTAGCCTCTATGCGCTGACGCATCCGGAATGGTGGACGCCCGAACCGATGTCGCCCGCTGAACGAGTAAGGCGCTGCGTGCAAGGGCGCGCCGCCGCCGTAGTCGATGATTATGTCAATCTGATCGCGCGCCATCGCCCCGAGGTGCTGCATCATGTCCGCTGAGCCGGCGCCGCGGCGGGTCGTCGCCGGGCACCAGCCGAATTTCTTTCCGTGGTTCGGCTATTTCGAGAAGATGCTCAAAGCGGATGTCTTCGTCTTCTCGGATGATGTCCGCTACCCGAGCCGCAATTTCGTCAATCGGGTGGCGATCCCGATCGGTGGTGGCGTTCACCAATGGGCCCTGCCCGTGCGTCGCGGCGGGGACGAACGCATTGCCGACAAGCATTACGTCAAGGACGAGAAGACGCTCACCGGGGTCGTCAGGACGGCTCGATATAATCTCGGGGGGCTCCCGCATGGCGGCGACATCGAGCGCTTCCTCGATGTTTTCGTGGAAGCCTACCGAAAATATGAGACGCTCGCCGACCTGAACATCGCGACCATCGACGCAATTTCGCGCGCCCTGTCCATCAATACGCCGACCGTCCGAGGGTCCGAGCTTGGTCTCGATCGCTACAGGGCGACCGACCGTCTGCTGAAACGCCTCGAACGTCTCGACGCGGATGCGTATCTGTCCGGTCAGGGCGCGCACGACTACACCGATGTCGAGCTCTTCGCCGCCAGTGGCCGCCGGCTGATCTGGATCGATTACGTCCTTGGTCCCGATCTGCTCGGAAACGATCTGCCCTATTCTGTGCTGGTGGGGATCGCGCGCCACGGGCTCGCCCGGCTGTCCGACGCCGTCGAGGCCTTCCGGGAGACGCGGCTTCGCAAGGCCGGGATGCGCGAATGAAGGTCTTGTATCTAGACGCCTTCGCCGTCGCGCTCAATCCGACGGCCAGCCTCGCCGCCGCACTGGTCGGACGACTTGGCGGCGATCTCGTCCTTTACGGACCGGGCATGTCGTCGGAGGCCGATCTGGATGGCGGCCTTCGCGCTTTCGCCGAGCGGCATGGACCGTTCGACCTTGCGATCCTTGGGCCGAACCTTCCAGTTCTCGACACGCGGCCGAACGCGGCGTCGGAAGCCGCCGCCTTTCTTGCGCGTTTCGCCGCCTTCGCCAGCGACCGGGATACGCTCGTATCCAGTCTATCCGATATCCTTGCGTCCATCTCCGATCTTCCCGCCACAACTAAAGCGATCTGGCTGCTCAACTTCGACTTCTACGCGGTCACGACCGCCCAGATAGAGGCGATCAATCGCCTCGGGCTCGTCGTCCTCGGGCCGAACGAGCAGGTCGTGGAGCCCGTGGATCGTCTGCCCGAATGGGCGGCTTCGGAGAAGCATTTCGCGCGAAAACGCGACCGGATGTCCGACAATTTCCGCCGGTTCCTCGTGGAGAATCCGCATCGAACCATTCCGTTGCCTCATTTTGTGGCCGACGCGGAGCTTTGCTTTCGCGCCTTGGCCCCGCGGCGCTACGCGATCGCGGTGCCGGGGGTGGAATATGTCATGCGCGATCGCGCTATTTCCGCCCTGCGCGGTTCGCGTCTCGGCATGGCGCCAAAAACCGCCTTCCAGGCCTTCCGCTTCGCCGGTCGGCTGGGCCTGCGGCCGCTGGCGCGCTTTCTCGGCTTGAGGCTCTATCACGGGGCCTTCCAGCAGACCCTGATGGATACGCGTTACGTCTTCACGGCACGCGGCGGCTTCGGGATCCCCGTTAGAAAGTTCTTCGAGATTCCTGCAGCGGGAGCCTTGCTTATGTGCGTACCGCCGAATGGTTTCGATGCGCTCGGCTTTAAGGACGGCGTGACTCATGTCGAGTGCGAGCCGGACCAGTTGGTCGACATGATCGCCGATCTCGATCGGCGTCCCGAGGAGGCGCAGCGGATCGCCGATGCGGGGCGGCGGCTCGTTGCTGCGACGCATTCGCTGTCGTCGCGAGCGGATCAGTTGCGCGTCGCCGTCGAAGCAATGCGCAACGGCGCCTACACGGGAGCGGATTGGGTCGACGGGCTGTTCACGATGCGAAAGGGGATGTGATGTGCGGTATCGTCGCCGTCTGGCGCCCAGGCGGCGTGGACGCAGCCGAGATCGAAGGCGCACTTCGGCCCATGGCGAGTCGCGGTCCCGACGCGAAAGCCGTTCGCATTCTCGCGGAGGGGCGGCTGGGTCTCGGCCACCTGCGCCTTTCGATCCTGGATCTCTCGTCCTCGGCCAACCAACCGATGTCGGACGCCGCCGGCGGGGCGTCGATCGTCTACAACGGCGAGATCGTCAATTTTCGTGAGGTGCGGGCCGGGATGGGGGCGCGCAACTGGCGCACCGACGGCGACACCGAGGTGTTGCTCGAAGCTTTCCTCGAACGCGGACCTGGCGCGCTCCACGACTGTGTCGGCATGTTCGCTTTCGCTCTTCACGACGCGCGCGAGGGCGCGCTGCACCTCGCGCGCGACCGCTTCGGGATCAAGCCGCTCTACTGGACCCGCCTTCCCGATGGCGGCTTCGCGGCGGCGAGCGAGATACCGCCGCTCCTCGCGTTGCGCGGCGGACGGGCGCAGGCAGACGAGGACACGATCCTCACCTATCTCGAAAGCGGCGTCTACGACGCCTCGGAGAAAACCTTCTTCGAGGGCGTATCGGCCCTCCCGCCGGGCGCCTGTGCGCGTCTCGACCTCGCCACGGGCGGCATGACGATCACGCGCTGGTATGATTTCTGCGCAGCCGTCGCCGCGCAGGATGCGCCCCGTGATCCGCGCGACTGGCGCCCGGAAATCGCCTATCGCGTCGAAAGAGCCGTCAAGGACCATCTGATCGCCGATGTGCCCGTGGGGCTCAATGTGTCCGGCGGCGTCGACTCGTCGCTGTTGTGCGCATTGGCGGGAGAAGAGCTTTCGGACCTCCACGTCTTCACCCAGGACTTCGAGCCGCCCTATTCCGAGCGCGCCTTCGTCGAGCAGGCTGTGGGGCGGGCGACCCTGCACGTATCGACGCTGCGGAGCGAGGACATCCGTGAGGCGCTCGCGCGCACCGTCGCCCGCCAGGCCGAGCCGTTCGGAGGAGTTTCCGTAATCGGCTACGACGCGCTCTATCGCGCCGCGGACTCGGCAGGCGTCACCGTGCTGCTGGACGGCAACGGCGTCGACGAGGTTTTTCTCGGATATGGCAAGTACCGCGCGCTCGCCCAGGGGCGGCTGAGCGCCGACGCCGCCGTCTCGATCGACGGAACCCGCTCGACGCTGCCCGAGGCGATCGCCCCGGGCCTGAGGCGCAGGGCCGCGCAGTTCTCCGTCCCGACCTACGCGGAGGCCTTCGTCGAGCCGGTTCGCGCCATGGCGGCGCGCGACCTCCTGCACGCCAAGATTCCCCGCGGGCTGCGCTTCAATGATCGCATGTCGATGCTGCGCTCAAAGGAGCTGCGCGTGCCGTTCCTAGATCACCGGCTGGTGGAGCGCGTGTTTCGCGTACCCGTCGATCTGCTCCTGCGCGACGACGTG
>REDO01000164.1 GCA_007693435.1 Salinarimonadaceae bacterium
TGCTCCCAAAGCAGATGCGCTACCAGGCTGCGCTACGCCCCGATGGCCAGACCGATCGACGAGAAGTCGCTATCACGCGCGCCGGCGCGCCGGCAAGCGAAAGAGCGTTGGTCAGCGGCTGAAAAGCGGGTGTTCGACGCGGTCGCCCGGCTCGACGCCGAGGCGCGCGGTGACGCCGGCGTTCAGTTCGAGCACCGAGAGCACGGGCTCCCCCGACGAAATGGATCGCTCGGAGAGCGGTTCGGTGTCGCGCGCGATCCGCGCGATGACGCCGTCTTGCCGGATAAAGAGCATGTCGAGGGGGATATAGGTGTTTCGCATCCACATCGAGACCATGTCGACGCGGCCGAAATCGAAGAGCATCCCGCGATCTTGCGGCATCGAGCGCCTGAACATGAGACCCTGCGCCCGCGCCTCCGGAGTGTCGGCCATCTCGACCTGGAATTCGTGCCGTTCGCCGCCGCTGACGATGGTCAAGGGTTGGAAATTCTGCGCCGTGACGGGCGCGGCGAAAAGCGCCACGCAGGAAATTACCGCGATCGCGAGAAAACGGAGCGCTATGGAGCGCGACAGATGCCGAGCCGTCGACCGCATGATCGTCTCAATGTGAACTGGGAAGGGCCCCTGTCGTCAACCTGACCTCGGCGGCCATGAGACCTTTCGGGCCATCGCCATAGCGAACCAACACGACTTCTCCGGGCGTCAGCTCGGCTATGCCGTAGCGCCGCAGCGTCTCCATGTGGACGAATATATCAGGCGTGCCCTCTCCGCGGGAGACAAAGCCGAAGCCGCGCAGCCTGTTGAACCATTTTACGACCGCAGGTTCCAGATTGCTGGTCGGCGTGACGGTGACGTGCGTTCTCGGAAGCGGGAGCTCTGACGGGTGAAGCGCCGTCGATTCATCCATCGAGATCACGCGCAGCGCCTGGAATCCACGAGTGCGACGCACGGCTTCGACGACGACGCGCGCGCCCTCATGCGCCGTCTTGTATCCATCCTTCTGGAGGCAGGTTATGTGGAGAAGGACGTCGGGAAGGCCGTTGTCGGGGATAATGAAGCCGAAGCCCTTGGCGACGTCGAACCACTTGATCCGGCCTCCTATCTCGATCAGTTCGACGTTCTCATCGACGAGAGCGCGGTCGGCGTCGCCGCCTTCTTGCGTCGTCTTCAGAGATGTATCGTTCGACATCCAGACCACCACGCGAATCGCCAAGCCGATTCATTGCTCAAGGATAGCACCGTCGTTCCGAGGTTAAAGCCCCCAAAGCAGCGCAATTCTTGATTTCACAATGTCGATCCGGTCACTCGCCTCTCGCGAGGCGATCCATCATGGGACCGATTTCCGTGCGAACGGCCAGATCCGCGATGGCGTCCAGCGGCGTCGGCTCGCGGTTAACGATCACGAGGCGGGCGCCGTTCCGCTTGGCGACCACGGGCAGCTGCGCCGCAGGCGCGACCGCGAGTGACGAGCCCATCACCAGGAAGACGTCGGCCCCATGGGCGAGGCCCATCGCCAACCTGAGCGCGCCCTGCGGAAGCGGCTGCCCAAAGGAAACCGTCGCGGACTTCACGACGCCTCCGCAATCACGGCAATCCGGCGGATCGCCCCAGCGCTCGAAGTGGTCCCGAATCTCTGCGATTTCGTGACGCGCGCCACAAGCGAGGCACTTGGCGTAGCCGCCATTGCCGTGGAGTTCGATCACGCGATCGTCGGGCGCGCCCGCGGCCTGATGCAACCCGTCGATGTTCTGCGTGATCACCGCAGGCATTCGGCCGCGCCGGATCATGCCCGCGACGAACGCGTGGCCGCGCGAAGGCTGCGCCCCGCGATAGATGTCGTCCATCACGAATTTCCGCCGCCACGCCTCGCGCCGCGCTTCCGCGCTCTCGAGATACTCCCGGAACGGGATCGGCGGATTGCGCATCCACGGACTGTCGGGAGAACGAAAATCCGGAACGCCGCTCTCGGTCGAGACGCCGGCGCCCGTAAAGCCGACGACGGCGCGCGCATCGGCGAGCCATTCGCGCAACCTGTCGAGCGCAGTTTCAAGCTCGCCGGACATGTGGTCTAAATCTCCCGCGCCGCATATACGCCAATGATGAAACAGCGAACCTGTCGATTTGGCGAGAGGCGCGACGTCGCAGAGGGCGAAGTCGGTCGAGGAAGTGAATGAGCGAAGGCGCGAGCCCCCGGATCGCCATTGTCGATGTCGCGCGCGGCGGCGCGCTCGTCGCCATGATCGTCTATCATTTCGCTTGGGATCTGAGCTTTCTCGGATTCGTACGGACCGACGTCGGAAGCGATCCGGCCTGGCGCGCATTCGCCATGTCGATAGCGGGCTCGTTTCTCTTCATCACCGGCTTCGGCCTCGTGCTGGCGCATGACGCGGGCCAGAGCTGGACTGGATGGCTGCGGCGTATCGGCAAGATCGGGCTGGCCGCCGCCCTCGTGACAGTCGCGACCTATGCCGCCTTTCCCGACGGTTTCGTCTATTTCGGCATCCTGCACATGATCGCGGCCGGGGCGGTGCTCGCCCTCCCCTTCCTGCGAGCGCCTCCGGCATTGACAGCGGGCGTGGCGGCGATCGTGCTGGTCACGCCGCACTTCGTATCGTCGAGCGCGTTCGATTCCCGTTGGCTGGCTTGGACCGGCTTCGCGCAGACTCCTCCGGCGACGGTCGATTTCGAGCCGGTTTTTCCATGGTTCGCTCCGGTCCTCCTCGGGGTGGCGGCGGCGCGTCTGGCGCTTGACGGCGGCTGGCGGCCGCGTCTCGCGTCATGGCGTTCGGAGGCAGCCCCTGCGCGGCTTCTCGACGCCATGGGACGGCGCAGCCTCCTTGTGTATCTGGCGCATCAGCCGATCCTGCTCGCGGTGCTGTATCCCTTGTCCCTCGCGCTTCCCGTATCCACGGCCGGTTTCGTCGCGGCCTGCACCGTGAACTGCGCCGCGAGCGGCACGGATCGAGCCCTTTGCGAAAGCGCCTGCATCTGCGTCGCCGAACGGGCGCCAGACGAGGGGCTCGGTCGCCTCCTCGTCGAATCCGACGCGACGCCGGACGAGCAGAGTCGGCTCGCCGAGATTGGAAATCAATGCCTTCGCGACGTCCTGACGCCCGATCCCGTCGCTCCAAACGAATAACGCGGCCACGAGGGCCGCGTCTTCGCAATCCCGGGATCCTCGCGATCACCGGAAAACGGCGAGGCCGCTCAGTCCTTGGCCCGCTCGACGTAGGACGCGTCCTCGGTCATGACGACAACCCGCGTGCCGACGCCGATATGCGGAGGAACCATCGAACGCACGCCGTTCGAGAGCATCGCGGGCTTGTAGGATGAAGACGCCGTCTGGCCCTTCACCGTCGGCTCGGTATCGACGACTTCGAGCGTCACGCGCTGAGGCAACTCGATCGCGATGGCGATGCCGTTGTGAAGCTTGAGGCTCACGACCATGCCCTCTTGAAGGAAGGCGGCCTGATCGCCGATATCCTCCTTGGACATGACGACCTGGTCGTAGGTCTCCGGATTCATGAAATGGAAGCCCTCGCCGTCGTCGTAGAGGAAGGTGTGGTTCCGGTCCTCTACGGTCGCGCGCTCGACCTGCTCGGTGGTCCGGTAGCGCTCCGAGATCTTGGTCCCGTCCGAGATCCGGCGCAGATCGAGCTGCGTCACCGGCGTACCCTTGCCGGGATGAATGTTCTGCGCGGTGAGAACGACATAGAGCCTGTCGTCGATTTCGACGACGTTGCCCTTGCGCAGCGAGCTCGCCAAAACCTTCGCCATTTTCAATCCTGTAGCTGATCGACCGCAATGGCGGCCTTGAACCTCTTGTCGCGTGCCCTTAACCCGATAAAGCCCCGCGGTCCAGACCGGGCCGGCGGAATTGCGCGAGAGGACAAGGCGGCATGCAGCGCTGGTGGCGGCCACAATTCCATGCGGATAGGCGCGGAGGGCTCATCGCCCGCAATCGCGCCCGGTCGGCGATGCGGCGCTGGTTCGAGGATGGCGGCTTCATCGAGGTCGACCCTTGCGCCCTGCAGGTCTCGCCCGGCAACGAGGCGCATCTGCACGCTTTCTCGACCCTCATGCGCGGACCCGATGGGCGCGAGCGCCCGGCGCATCTGCACACCTCGCCCGAATTCGCCTGCAAGAAGCTGCTGGCGGCCGGCGAGGAAGCGATCTTCGCTTTCTCCCACGTATTCAGGAACCGTGAGCGCGGCCCGCTGCATCATCCCGAATTCACGATGCTCGAATGGTACCGCGTCGGCGCGCCTTACGAAATGATCATGGAGGATTCCCTGTCGCTCATCGCGCTCGCAGCCGAGGCGGCCGGGGCGGCGACGCTGCGGCATCGCGACCGGACGGCGGATCCCTTCGCCGAGGCCGAGCGGATCACGCTTGCGGAGGCTTTCGCGCGCTTCGCCGGGATCGACCTCCTCGCGAGCGTCGCGCCCGATGGCGAGACCGACCGTGACAGCCTCGCGGCGGCGGCGCGCGCTGCGGGAATCCGCGTCGCCGACGACGACACCTGGTCGGACGTCTTCAGCCGCGTGCTGGTGGAGAAGATCGAGCCCCGCCTCGGTCACGGCCGCGTCACGATCCTCTACGAGTATCCGGTGGCTGAAGCCGCGCTCGCGCGCCCCAGCCCGGCCGATCCACGCGTCGCCGAGCGTTTCGAGGTCTACGCCTGCGGCGTCGAGCTCGCCAACGGCTTCGGCGAGTTGACGGAACCGGACGTTCAGCGCAAACGCTTCGTGGCGGAGATGGACGAGAAGGAGCGCGTCTATGGCGAGCGCTACCCGCTCGACGAGGATTTCCTCGAAGCGCTCGCCCTGATGCCGCCCGCAAGCGGCGTGGCGCTCGGCTTCGACAGGCTGGCGATGCTGGCGACAGGGGCGCAGCGGATCGAGCAGGTGATCTGGACGCCGGTAGCGACGATCGAGGAATGAGGCCCGCTTGACGACGAGAACGATCCGAAACGTGGACGAGCTGATCGGCGCGGGCCTCGCGCCGGAAGCCGCGCGCGCCGATCTCGATCGCGTCGCCGGGCGCTACGCCGTCGCGATCACGCCGGAGATCGCCGCGCTGATCGATCCGAGCGATCCCGACGATCCGATCGCGCGGCAATTCGTGCCCTCCGTCGCGGAGCTCGACACGCGCCCCGAAGAGCGCGCCGACCCGATCGGCGACGACGCGCACAGCCCTGTCCCCGGCATCGTGCACCGTTATCCCGACCGCGTGCTCCTGAAAGCCGTGCAGGTCTGCCCGGTCTATTGCCGCTTCTGCTTCCGGCGCGAAAGCGTCGGCCCCGACCATGGCGGAACGCTCCCGCGCGGAAAGCTCGAGGCCGCCCTCGGCTATATCGCCTCGCATGAGGAAATCTGGGAGGTGATCCTCACCGGCGGCGATCCGCTCGTGCTCTCGCCGGCGCGGCTGCGGCGGATCATGGAGCCGCTGGCGGATATCGCGCATGTGCGGATCGTCCGCATTCACACGCGTGTGCCTGTGGTCATGCCTGCACAGATCGACGCGGCGCTGATCCAGGCGCTGAAAGCGTGCGGAAAAACGGTGTATGTCGCGCTCCACGCCAATCATCCGCGCGAGTTCACGCCGGAGGCGAAGGCGGCGATCGCTCGGCTGGTGGATGCGGGCCTGCCGATGGTCTCGCAGAGCGTGCTCCTGCGCGGCGTCAACGACGACGTCGACACGCTCGGCTCCCTGATGCGGCTTTTCGTCGAGGCGCGGGTGAAGCCCTATTACCTGCATCACGGCGACCTCGCGCCGGGCACGGCGCATTTCCGCACGACGATCGCGCAAGGGCGCGCGCTGCTCAAGGCTTTGCGGGGCCGCTATTCGGGGCTGTGCCAGCCGCAATACGTTCTCGACATCCCCGGCGGCGCGGGCAAGAGCCTGCTCGACGGAGACGCCCTCACGCCCGATAGCGACGGGTATCGCATCCGCGACTGGCGCGGGGGCGAGCACTCCTACAAGGACAGCGTCTGACGCGCCTCAATCGGCGAGGACGAGCACCCAGAAGTTCTTGTAGCGCGTCTCCGGCGCGTAGGCCTTCACGAAGCCGATGCGGCGTGCTTCCGGCATGCGCAGGTTCTCGTCGTGCGAGGGCGAGGCGCGCCAGCGCTCGATCGCGCGCTCAGGGCTTGCGGCGCCCGCGCCGAGGTTCTCCGCCGCCGCGCCGTTGACGCCGTGGCGGGACATGCGGCGGTCGAACCGGCCTGCGGCGTCGTGCGAGAGGCCGTCCATCGCCGCGACCGCCCTCGCCTGCTCCTCGGCGGCGCGCATCAGCGACCAGTCGACTTCGACCGCCGCCAGCCCGTGCTGCGCCCGGTAGGCGGAGATCTCGCGCGCAGCAAGCGCGGCGTGGTTGATCTCGGTAGTGATCGGGCCGGCCCGAAACGGCGCGAAGAGCGCGCAGCCGGCGAGGCCGAGCGAGAGCAGGACGATGGCGACGAGGTTCTTCAAGGGCTGCTTCCGGCGGGACGTCACGAAGTACGCGCAATGACGCGGCGCGAGGGCGAGAATATGACGAATCGGCTATCTCCCGAAAGCGCTGTTGCGCATTGCGCCCCCACGCGCCCCGGCTTACCTGTGCGAAACGCGTCGAAACGTCAGTCGGGAACCATGAGCCAGAATTCGCAGCCCTCGCGCCACGACACCTATCTGGACGAGCATATCCGCTCGATCCTGCGCAGCGTGAAGACCATCGCGCTCGTGGGCGCGTCGAACAATTCGGCCCGGCCGAGCTGGATCGTCCTCAAATATCTGAAGGAGCGCGGCTTCACGATCATCCCGGTCAATCCCGGCCTCGCCAGCCAGGAGATCCTCGGCCTGCCCGTCTACGGCGCGCTCAAGGACATCCCCCACCCCGTCGACATGGTCGAGGTCTTCCGCAACTCGGCCGCCGCCGGCCCCGTCGTCGACGAGGCGCTGGCGCTGGAGACGCCGCCGAAGGTGATCTGGATGCAGCTTTCCGTGCGCAACGACGAGGCCGCAGCAAAGGCCGAAGAGCGCGGGATCACGGTCATCATGAACCGCTGCCCCAAGATCGAATACGGCCGGCTCTCCGGCGAGATCGCCTGGCAGGGCATCAATTCGGGCATGATCTCGTCGAAGAAGCCCATCATGGCGGCGAAGGGCTTCCAGCGCCTGACTATCGGGCCGCCGCGCCGCTGAGCGCGGCGCGATAGCGGATCGCCGCGCGCACCAGCAGGAACAAAACCACCGCGTTCAGCACGTGCCACATGAAATGCGTGCCGAGCGGGAACGCGTCGCACACCGCCTCGTCGATCGCGCGGAAGAACAGCGACAGCGCGAACACGCCCGCCGCCGTGAACAGCTCCGAACCCGCGCGCGCCGGCGCCTCGACGGCCCCGACGAGCGCCCGCCCCGCCTGCGCCTTCAAGAGCGCGCCGACGCCGATGATCGCGAGCGCGGCGGGGAAGTAGCCGATCGAGCCGTTGGCGGTGGCGATCGGCCCCGTGCCGAACAGGCCCGTCCAGGCCGAGACGAAGCCGGCGTTGAAGCCGAGGAACGCCAACGTCGCCAAGCTCGCGGCGACGATCCCGAGCCCCGCGAAGCGGCGCATGGCGAGGAAGAAATAGCCGTAGATGAACACCGTGATCGGCAACACGTCGGCGAGCAGCGACCAGCGGTTGGCGAAGGTGTGGAACAGGAAGCTCCCCACGCCGATCACCGCGATCACGCCGATCAGCAGGAGCGCGGGAACGTCGTCGCGGCCCGCGCGCCGCCAGATCAGGAAGGCCGCGAGCGCAGCTATGAGGAAGGCGCCGTTCGAGAACGCGTTGACGGGCTCCGCCCAGAAGCTGGCGTCGGCGCGCTCGCAGTAATTGTTCACATGCGAATGCCAGCCGCGATCAGAATGCTCCATCCCGCTCTCCCTCATCCAAAGCTCGCGAAGCCCGAGGCCTTGTCAAGCGCGCGTGAAACCCGGATGACAGAGGCTCGACCTTGAAGCCGCCGGGATCGTGCACGCATGCGCATCGTAACGTGGAACGTCAACTCCATCCGCCAGAGGCTCGACCATCTCCTCGCCTTCCTCAAGGAGGCGCAGCCGGACGTCGTCTGCCTGCAGGAGCTGAAGACGACGCAGGAGAACTTTCCCGCCGCCGAGATCGAGGCGGCCGGCTACAATCTCGCGATCCACGGCCAGAAGGGCTTCAACGGCGTCGCGATCCTCTCGCGCCATCCGCTGGAGGACGTGCGCAAGGGCCTGCCGGGCGATGATGCGGACGAGCAGTCGCGCTACATCGAGGCCGTTATCTCCGCGCCCGGGGGCGTCGTGCGCGTCGCCTCGATCTACCTGCCGAACGGCAATCCCGTCGACACGCCGAAATTCCCCTACAAGCTCGCCTTCATGGACCGCCTGCACGCCCATGCGCGCGAGCTGCTGGCGCTGGAGGAGATTCTGGTGCTGGCCGGCGACTACAACGTCATCCCCGAACCGCGCGACGCGGCGAACCCGCAGGCCTGGGTCAACGACGCCCTGTTCCAGCCCGAGACCCGCGCGAAATTCCGCGCGCTGGAAGCGCTCGGCCTCGTCGAGGCGCTGCGCGCCTGCGACGATTCAGACGGGCTCTACACCTTCTGGGACTATCAGGCCGGCGCCTGGCAACGCAACAACGGCATCCGCATCGACCACCT
>REDO01000151.1 GCA_007693435.1 Salinarimonadaceae bacterium
AGAAGATCGCCGTCCTGCGCGCCCAGCGAAAAACCGGAGGAACCATCGGAAGCGACGGGGCGGCCGGCGTTCTGGTGCCTCGCCTCTCCGACGAGATTCGTGTTGTGCAGCATTTCTTGTCTCAAATATAATATAATAGAATATTATATTTAATGATAATAAATCATTTTTAAATGACAATCTATACAAAAAATGCGGATCTTGCCGCAGATCTCGCCCGCTGGCCACAGAAAAAAGGCCGGTCCCGCGAGGGGAGCCGGCCTGAAAGTTTGTCGGGCTTCGACAGGGAGGGTCGAAGCCTTCCAGAGGGGAACGGCCGAAACGGAACACCGCCGGGAGGGAGGCGGCTCCATCGTCTTCAGCCACAGGTGATATGTATCCGGCGCGTTTTTTTGGCAATGCGGAAAACGGCGCGTCTGATATGCGTCTCGCGCATGGCGGCGTCACAATTCGACGATATTTCTTCGGTCCGATTTCCGCGGCCCGACGCAGGCCCGGCGACGATGATTCGCGCCGTCAATAGGTCCAGCGCTGCGCCTTCGAGACCAGGAAATCGCGGAACACCTGAACGCGGGCGACCGAGCGCATTTCCTCCGCGTAGACGAGGTAGGATTCGAGGGCTGGCATCTCGATGTCGCGCAGGATCTGCACGAGCTTGGTGTTCTCGTAAGTGACGTAATCGGGCAGCACGGCGATGCCGGCGCCGTTCTCCACCGCCGTCTTGAGGCCGCTGATGTTGTTGATGATCCCCCGATAGGGGCGCGGATTGCGCAGATCCCGCCCGGCCGTCGAGAGCCAGTGCACAGCGAGCAGATAGGAAGGCTGGTCGCCGCCGAAGGAGAGCAGGCGGTGATTGTCGAGATCCTCGAGGGTCTTCGGCTCGCCGAAGCGCTTGATGTAATCCGCCGAGGCGTAGACGTGGAAATGCACCGTAAAGATCCTGCGCTGGATCAGGTCCGGCTGCGTCGGCTGTCGCAGGCGGATGGCGACGTCCGCCTCGCGCATGGCGAGGTCCAGCTCCTCGTTGGAAAGGAGGAGCTCGACATTGATGTCGGGATAGAGATCGAGAAATTCGGCGATACGCTGGGTCAGCCACAGGGAGCCCAGACCGACCGTCGTGGTGATCTTGAGAAGGCCCGACGGGCGCTCGCTCGTCTCGGAAAGCCGCGCGCGCGTCGTCTCGAGCCGCATCTTCATGTCGCGGGCCGCGCGAAAAAGCAGATCTCCGTGCTCGGTCAGAATCAGCCCGCGCGCGTGGCGGTGGAACAGGGGCGCACGCAGCTCGCGCTCGAGCGCGCTGATCTGGCGACTGACGGCCGACTGGCTGAGCCCGAGCTCCTCGCCGGCGCGCGTGAACGATCCGGCCTCTGCGACCGTGAAAAAGACGCGGACCTTGTCCCAATCCAACGCGAGGCGCTCCCGGCTGGCGCGCGGCGGGGCGCTTCCCCTCCTTGCGCTATCGGCAGCGATCTTGGACACCGCCGGCGCGCCCCGCAAGAGCGCGGCGGCCTTTCGCCACCGAAAACGTCAGAGCCAGCCCTGCAATTCGCGTGCGATGACGTGGTTGATGACGCGCATGCCTTCCGCGCCGTCGTTCAGGCAGGGCAGATAGGCGAATTTCTCGCCGCCATGCTCCATGAAGATCTCGCGATTCTCGCCGTCGAGCTCCTCGAGCGTCTCGAGACAATCGGCCGAGAAACCGGGCGCCACGATCGCCAGTTTCCTGACGCCGCCTTCGGCGAGGCTCTTCACTGTTTCGTCGGTATAGGGCTGGAGCCATTCCTCGGGCCCGAAGCGCGACTGGAAAGTGAGCTTCCAGCGCTCCTTCGCCCAGCCCATGCGCTCACGCAGGAGCCGCGAGGTCTTGGCGCAATGGCAATGATAGGGGTCGCCCTTCATGAGGTAGGATTTCGGCACGCCATGAAACGAGGTGAGGATCATGTCCGGCTCGAAATCCAGCCTCGCCAGCGACGCCTGCATCGAATCCGCCAGAGCGTCGATATAGACGGGATCGTCGTAATAGGGCGGGGCGACGCGCACGCTCGGCTGCCAGCGCATCTGCATCAGGGCCTCGAAGGCCTTGTCGCAGGCGGTCGCCGAAGTCGCGGCCGAATATTGTGGATAAAGCGGCACGAGCAGGATGCGGTCGCATCCCTCCGCCAGCAGCTTCTCGAGCGCGTCCTTCACCGGCGGCTTGCCGTAGCGCATGGCCCAGTCGACGCTGACGCGCTCGCCAGCGGTCCGGGCGAGCGCCGCCAGCGCCTGTTCGGATTGCGAGCGTGTGATCGTCTTGAGCGGACCCTCGCCCTTCTCGTGATTCCAGATCGTGTCGTAGTCCCGGCCTTTCCGCTTCGGGCGCGTCTGCAGGATGATGAGATTGAGGATCGGCCACCACAGCCAGCGCGACGTCTCGATCACGCGCCGGTCGGAGAGGAATTCCTTCAGGTAGGCGCGCATCGACCAGTAATCGGTCGCCTCGGGCGTGCCGAGATTCATCAACAGCACGCCGATGCGTCCCGAGCGAACGGGGGGATGGTCCTGCGGCGGCTTCACAGCCCGGTATTCGGATTCACGCGCGGGATCGACGACAATGGCGGCGGCGTTCACGGTTTCGTTCATGGGGTTTATGTCCGGTCAGCGCAGGGGCGGGGCGATGTTGAGCGCCCGGTTTCGTGCCGTTCTTAATTAGAGCACCGCTTCGATTGTGCAAACGGCGACGGCTCCCCGGCTTGCGGATCGCGAACCGCTGCGGGCTTGCGGCGGCGCGCGCGGCGCGCGACAAAGGTCGCGAAACTGCGGCACAGATGTTCACTTGCGCGAGGAGGCGCGGGAGATGAAGGCGATCGTGGTCGACAAGACCGACGCGGGCCATGCGGTCGCTCTGACCGACGTCCCGGAAAGCGCGCTCGGCGAGGGCGACGTCCTCGTGCGGATCACGCATTCGACGCTCAACTACAAGGATGGACTCGCCGTGACCGGGCGCGCTCCGGTCGTGCGGCGCTTTCCGCTGATCGCGGGAATCGATTTCGCGGGAATCGTCGAGGGGCGCGTGCGCGGCCGAATCGTCGTCGAAATCGCCTGAGGAAGCCGAAGCCGGGGGCCTCGCGCCCCCGCGACGCCCGAGGCTGCCGGAGAATCACGTTTCATGACCCACGATCAGGCGATCCTTCTCGCCATCCTCTCCGCGACCATTGCGGCGTTTCTCCTGGGCCGGTGGCGTCACGACATGGTGGCGATCGGATCCCTGCTTCTCTGCGTCTTCGCCGGTCTGGTGCCGGGCGAGGAGGCTTTCGCGGGCTTCGGCCATCCTGCCGTGATCACCGTCGCCTGCGTGCTCGTGCTCAGCCGCGCCCTGCAGACTTCCGGCGCCGTCGACGCCCTGGCGCGAAGGGTGATGCCGGCGAATGCAGGCTTCGTGGCGACGCTCGCGACGCTGACGCTTCTTGCGGCGGCGTTGTCCGCCTTCATGAACAACGTCGGCGCGCTCGCGCTCCTGATGCCGATCGCGATCCAGGTCGCTGCGCGCCACGATATCCCCCCCGGCCGCGTGCTGATGCCCGTCGCCTTCGGCTCGTTGCTGGGCGGAATGACGACGCTCATCGGCACGCCGCCGAACCTGATCGTCGCCGGATTCCGGGCGCAGACAGGGGGCGATCCCTTCGCGATGTTCGACTTCGCGCCGGTGGGGATCGCCGTGGCCCTGGCGGGCCTCGCCTTCATTCTCCTGATCGGCTGGCGCCTCGTGCCCGATCGTCAGCAGACGGGCGTCGATGTGTTCGAGATCGACGCCTATATGACAGAGGCCCGCGTGCCCAAGGATTCCAAGGCGGTCGGCAAAACCCTCAGGGAACTCGAGGCGGCGCTGGTCGAGACCGACGGCCTCATCGTGGGGATGGTGCGCAACGATGTCCGCATGACCGCGCCCGATCGCTGGCGCCGATTGCAGGAAGGCGACATCCTCGTCATCGAGGCGGAGCCGAAGACGCTGGCGTCCGCCCTTTCCAGCCTCGGCCTCGTGCTGGAGGAGGACAAGCCGCGCAAGTCCGAGGACAATGGTGAGGAAGTCGCGACCGGAAAGTCCGGGAAGTCGAACAAGGCCTTGGGCGAGAAAGACGAAACGACGCTTCTCGAACTCGTGGTCCTGCCGAACTCCACGCTGATCGGGCGCTCGGCCGCCGATATCCGACTGCGCGACCGCTTCGCGATCAACATGCTCGCCGTCTCCCGGCAGGGGCGACGTTCCCGCGCGCGTTTGCGCACACTGACGATCAGCGCCGGAGACGTGCTGCTCATGCAGGGTTCCAGCCAGCGCCTGTCGGATTTTGCGGCGCAGTTCGGCCTCGTCCCGCTCGCCGAGCGCGCCTTGCGTATTCCCAATCCACGCGAGGCCGTGCTCGCTTTCGCCGTGATGGGCGCGGCGATCGCCGTCGCCGCTTCGGGCCTCTTCTCCGCTGCGATCGCTTTCGCCGCCGGC
The DNA here is from genome assembly GCA_007693435.1 of Salinarimonadaceae bacterium. Lineage (GTDB taxonomy): Bacteria > Pseudomonadota > Alphaproteobacteria > Rhizobiales > Beijerinckiaceae > Saliniramus. Next base: position 4,475 of record REDO01000151.1, read on the forward strand.
GTGCTGGCCGTCATGGTCCTTCGCATCCTGCCGCCGCGGATCGTCTATACGGCGGTCGACTGGCCGGTGATCGTGCTGCTTGGCGCTCTCATACCGGTCGCCGGGGCCATGGCGAGTACAGGGGCGGCCGATCTGATCGCCGAGACGTTGCTCGATTTCGCTGCGCGTGGAAACGCCGTGGTTGCGCTTGCGCTGATTCTCATCGTCACGATGACGCTCTCCGATTTCATGAACAACGCGGCGACTGCGGCGGTCATGTGCCCCATCGCGATAGGCGCGGCGCGCTCGCTGGAGGCGAGCCCCGACCCGTTCCTGATGGCCGTCGCGGTGGGCGCGTCCTGCGCCTTCCTCACCCCGATCGGCCATCAGAACAGCACGCTGATCCTCGGGCCGGGGGGGTTCCGGTTCGGTGACTACTGGCGCCTCGGCCTGCCGCTGGAGATCGTCGTCATCGCCGTCGCCGTGCCGATGCTCCTGCTCGTCTGGCCGATGTGACGGCGTAACGCGCTCAGGCCTTGGGGCCGTTCGCCCCGTTGCGCTCGCGGAAAGCGATCTCGGGATCGGCCTCCGAGCGCGCCATGCCGCTGGCGTCGCGCACCCCCAGCGTCACGAGGAGCTTGCGCCGCAGGCTGCGCAGGGGCTTGGTGATGCGCCTGTGGATCGAGATGATCCCAGGCGGGTCGCGCCAGGCGGCGATCTGTTCGGGGGTGAGCGTCTCGGGGAAGCAGCGGATATGGTGCTTGCGGATGTGGTAGAGGTCCGTCTCCTGGAGCCGCTTCAGGATGGCGCGCTTTACCCGGCCCGCGCCCGGGGCGACGCCGAAGCTCACCTGGAAATCGATCAGATGCGGCCGCCCGCCCGGCCCGACGATGACGTTCTCGCGCTTGTGGAGATCGACATAGGCCATGTCGCGCGCATGGACCTCGCGCAGCAGCGCGTAGAGATCGTCGAAGAATGTCGGCGTCACCTGCTCCGGGCCGTGGAAGGCCTCGCCCGGAATGAACACGCGCGCGGCGGCGTTGTCGAGGACGACTCCGTCCGCGCGGACCTCGGCGTAGGGCGTCGGCACGAGTTCGACGTCGCGCAGACGTTCGAGAAAGCCGAGTTCGCGCCGCGCCAGCATCCGGCCGAGCCAGCGCATGGGAAGAAAGAAGATGGGCTGCGTGCGGTTGAACTTGCAGATCAGCCTGTCCTCGCCGCTGACGTAGGTCGCCGTCGCCGCCCAGGAATCGTGCTTGAAGGTCTCGTCGAGACGCCATTCGCGCCCCGCCACCGCGATCGTCTCCGGCGGCTCGGCGCTTCCGAGCGCCCGCAGCAGCGGCGGCCGCTTTTTCACATGCTGCCGCGATTTTTGGCTGTCGCCCATTCAGTCGGTCCCCCGCAATCCCCGTCGCCGCGGACCATAGACGCCGGCGGCGGGACGGTAAACGGCTTCAGCGGGCGAGCCGCGAGGCGATGATCGCGCAATAGGCGTCGACGACCCGCGCCGCATGAGCGTCGCGTTCGTCCGGCTCCATCAGCCCGCGCGCGCCGAGCGCCATGGCGAGCGCCGGTCTGTCGACGAGCATGGCGAAGAAGAGATCGGCGAGGGGTTCGATATCGTCGCCCTCAACGCCGCGCCGGCGCAGATAGGCGACGAACAGGGCGCCGACCGGCTCCGGTCCGGAGCGCCAGAATTGCGCGCCGAGCGTCGGGAAGCGGCTGGCCTCGCCGATCGCAAGGCGCAGCAGGTCGATCAGCTCCTTGCGCAGGATCGCGCCGGCGGCCGCCCGGGCGAAGGTCGCGAGAGCCTCGCGCATGGGAGCGCCTTCGGGAATGCGCGCGTCGCGCATGCCGTCCTCGATCTCGGCCGTGACCTTGGCGATGAGCGCCGAAAACAGCCCTTCCTTGTTGCCGAAGCGCTTGTAGAGCAGCGATTTCGAGCCGCCCGACAGGGCGATCACGTCCTCGATCGCGGTTGCGGCGAAGCCGCGCTCGACGAAGAGCGCATACGCGGCTTCGAGCATCGCGTCGGCGCGAAGGTCGCCCTTGGTGCGGAGTTTCGGCATCCCTCGGGCAATTAGCGCCTTTGCACCTGTTCGGCCACCGTTTTCGCCTTCTGCGGGCCTTCGCGCCCGGAGCCCATCACCATCGCCGCGAAATGGGTCATGCCGGCGATGCTCGCGAGCGCGCCCGCGACGGCCAGCCCTTCGCCTGCGCCGACGCCGCGATGCAGCAGCCCCACCCCGATCGAGAGCGCCACGGCGCCGGCCGCCGAGACGCCGATCTGAATCTTCGCCGCCCGCGAGGCGTCGCGGACCGGATCGAGCCGGTGAAACAGTCCGAACAGAAAGAGCGAGACCCATCCCAGCAGGATGAGGTGCGCATGCGCCGTCGAGAGTGAATGATCCTTGGAGGCGGCCATGTAGAGGCCGAGCGCCATGCCCGCAAGCGCGAGAAATGTCGCGGCGCGAAACGCCGCCGTGGAAGCCGTCATCGGTATTCCCCGGAAGATGCCACTCGAGGCGAACCATTCGCCCCAAATACAGTAACGTTCGTTACGTTACTGTATTTGGATCGTCAAGCGGCTTGTGCAGGTTGGCGTCGGCGTATCGTTCACAGCCGCCGGGTTTCGCGCTGCGCCCGGGCGCGCTATAGCTCCGGCCGACGCGGCGACAACGCCGGCGAGAGGGTTTCCATGCGCATCGCGATGATCGGTTCGGGTTACGTCGGCCTCGTCTCCGGGGCTTGCTTCGCCGATTTCGGCCACGACGTGGTCTGCGTCGATAAGGACGAGGCCAAGATCGCGCTCCTGCGCGAGGGCCGCATCCCGATCTTTGAGCCCGGCCTCGAGGAGATGGTGGCGCGCAACGCCTCGCAGGGGCGGCTGCGTTTCGGGACTGATGTCGGCGAAGCGGTGGCCGAGGCGAGCGCCGTCTTCATCGGCGTCGGCACGCCCTCGCGGCGCGGCGACGGACACGCCGACCTCTCCTACGTTTACGCCGCGGCGCGCGAGATCGCCCGCGCGCTCGACGGGTTCACGGTGGTGGTTATGAAATCGACGGTGCCGGTCGGCACGGGCGACGAGGTCGAGCGCATCATTCGCGACGAGCGCCCCGACGCGGATTTCTGCGTCGTCTCCAACCCGGAATTCCTGCGCGAGGGCGCGGCGATCGCCGACTTCAAGCGCCCTGACCGCATCGTCATCGGCATCGAGGACGAGCGCGCCCGCGAAGTGATGACCGAAGTCTACCGCCCGCTCTATCTCAACCAGTCGCCTTTGCTCTTCACCTCGCGCCGCACGGCCGAGCTGATCAAATACGCGGGCAACGCCTTCCTCGCCACCAAGATCACGTTCATCAACGAGATCGCCGATCTCTGCGAGAAGGTGGGCGCGGACGTGCAGCAGGTCGCGCGCGGCATCGGGCTCGACAACCGCATCGGCTCGAAGTTCCTCCACGCCGGCCCCGGTTACGGCGGCTCGTGCTTTCCCAAGGACACGCTGGCGCTGATCAAGACCGCGCAGGATCAGGGCGCGTCGATGCGGATCGTCGAGACGGTCGCCTCCGTCAACGAGCAGCGCAAACGCGCCATGGGCCGCAAGGTGATCGCGGCCTGCGGCGGCGACGTGCGCGGCCGCATGATCGCAATCCTCGGCCTCACCTTCAAGCCCAACACCGACGATATGCGCGACGCTCCATCCATCGCCATCGTCACGGCGCTGCAGGACGCCGGCGCGAGCGTGTGCGCCTATGATCCGGAGGGCATGAAACAGGCGCGCGGCGTCATCACAGACGTCGAATACGCCGACGACGCCTATTCCTGCGCCGAGGGCGCCCATGCGCTCGTCATCGTCACCGAATGGGACGCCTTCCGCGCGCTCGACCTTCCTCGGCTGAAGTCCGTGATGGCCGCGCCCGTGCTTGTCGATCTGCGCAACATCTACCGCCCCGAGGACGCTCGTCGCGCCGGCTTCGCTTATACGAGCGTCGGCCGCTCGTAAGGGGCGCGCCGGGGGGGGCGCCGGCGCGATCAGGCGCGGCAGGCGAGGAAGCCTTCTTCGATGGCGCGCTCGTTCAAATCGCGGCCGATG
>REDO01000032.1 GCA_007693435.1 Salinarimonadaceae bacterium
AATCACCGAAAGCTCAGATTGGGAATCGCAAAAAAGCGCGCCGGATCAAAAACCTGCCAAAGTAGTGCTAGTGCACTTCCGAGGAGCATTCATTCCTCGTCTTGCTTGAAACATCTTCCGCAGACGTCAGAGCATCCGGGGAATCGCCTATGATCACGCGCCAAATCCCACTCCATTTCGAATGATCGCCGATGTGGAGGATACTCCTTGACAGGAGCCGCGACGCCGTGATTTAGTATCGTTGCGAGCAATTCGGACAAGAGAATTATTTTGCGAACTTGGGGTTAGCGACATCGGAGGGAATGGAGCGTTCGCGACGAGGAAGCCTATTGCTCTTCCGGACGCTCCAAGGACGTTGGTGAGTTCTGAGCAGACGCTGCGGCGAGGGCGAGGAATTCGGTCAATAATCGGAGGCTCGTCCGACGTCATGAGACTGAATTCCGTAGAGGTAACGGCCGGCCTGTTCATAGTCGCCATCGGGGGGTTCTTCGCCCTTGGCGCGCTGGACTATCAGATCGGCTCAGCGCACCGGATGGGTCCAGGCTACTACCCGCTTGCCGTCGGCGGCCTGACCATGATGATCGGACTCGTGATCCTCGGCCAGTCCTTCTTTTTGAAGCGCGAGACGCGGCCGGCCTCTTGGCGTCCCTTTTTCTTCATCTCGCTGGCTATCGGAATCTTCGGACTGACCGTCGAACGGCTGGGTTTGATGCCGGCGGCTATCCTGGTCGTTCTGACCTCCGCGGTAGGAAGCGAGGCCGGCACCTTCCGCGGGACGATTGTCCTGGCGCTAGGCGTAGCGCTCTGCTCATGGCTGATCTTCGGTCTTGGCCTTGGCCTGCCGCTTCCAGCGATCGCGGGCCTGTGATGGAGCTCTTCACCGTCGGATTCCCGGTCGCCTTCTCGTTCGACAACCTCCTCTACTGCTTCGTCGGCGTGTTCCTGGGAACGATGCTCGGCGCCCTGCCGGGCATAGGCGCCTTGGCGGCGATCTCGATGCTGCTGCCAATCACCTTCTACCTCGAGCCTACTACGGGCATCGTAATGCTCGCCGGTGTCTACTACGGAGCTGAGTACGGCGGATCGACCGCCTCCATCCTGCTGAACCTGCCCGGCACGCCGTCAAATGCGGTGACCTGCCTCGACGGCTACCCGATGGCCCAGAACGGGCGCGCTGGCGTCGCGCTATTCACGACCACCATCGCCTCGTTCGTCGGAGGCGTCGTGGGCATCCTGATGCTCCTCCTCCTGACGCCCTTCATCGTCGGGGTTGCGCTAGCCTTCGGGTCAGCGGAGTATTTCTCCGTAATGGTGCTCGGCTTGATCGCGGCCTCGACCATCTCGCAGGGCTCGGCCATCAAGGGGCTCTCGATGGTCGCCCTCGGCGTCCTGCTATCCACCGTCGGCGCGGACGTCAACACGGGAATCGAACGCTACAGCTTCGGTTTCCTTGAACTCATCAACGGGATCAACATAATCATCTTGGCGATGGGGCTGTTCGGCGTGTCGGAGATCATCTCGTCGGCCAACGCCTTGCACCGGAACAAGCTGACTGCGAACGTCTCCTTGGCCTCTATGATCCCAAGCCGCGAGGAGGTGAGGCGGTCGGCCGTCCCCATGCTGCGCGGCTCAGCGGTAGGGTGCGTCTTCGGACCATTGCCGGGGACCGGCCCGTCGCTGGCCGCCTTTCTGTCCTATGCGCTCGAGAAGCGCGTATCGTCGCGACCCGAGGCGTTCGGACGCGGCGCCATTGAGGGCATCGCTTCACCTGAGGCGGCCAACAACGCCGCGGTCCAGACCGCCTTCATTCCCGCCCTGTCACTGGGGATTCCAGGCACCGCTACGATAGCGGTGATGATCGGCGCCTTGATGGCGCATGGCATCTCGCCAGGCCCGCGCATGGTCTCGGACCATCCAGACCTTTTCTGGGGGCTGATCGCGAGCTTCTGGATCGGCAACGTAATGCTTTTGGTCCTGAACATCCCGTTCATCGGGCTTTGGGTCAGGATCCTGACCATCCCATACCACTATCTCTATCCCGCAATCCTGACGCTGATATGCGTCGGCGCTTATAGTATCAACAACAACGCCTTCGACGTCTTTCTTGTATTGGTGATCGGCGCCTTCGGCCACGTCATGCGACTGCTTCGGTTTGAGCCGGCGCCGTTGATCGTCGGTTTCATCCTCGGCTCGCTTCTAGAGGAGCACTTCCGCCGCGCGCTCCTCCTGGGGCGCGGCGACTTCATGGTCTTCATGGAGCGACCCATCAGCGCGGTATTTCTGGGACTGGCGACCATCATGGTCGCCTGGATCGTCGGATCGTCCATCCGCTCGGCCCGCCGCTCCACATTGGCGCGACGGCTCCAACAGAGGACGGGCGACGAAAATAAGAGTCCACTAAAAAAGGAGGAAACGTAAATGTTCAATCAAACCAAAAAATTACTCGCAACAGTCGCGGTTCTCATGGTCGGAACCGCCAGCTGGGCGCAGGACTATCCCACAAAGACGGTCAATGTCGTCGTGACCTATTCGGCAGGCGGTACGACCGATATTCTCACTAGGATTTTGGTCGAAGAGCTCAGCGAGGAACTCGGTCAGCCCTTCGTCGTCGAGAACCGTCCCGGCGGCGGCACCGTCATCGGCACGGCTTCCGTGGTTCAGGCTCCAGCGGACGGCTACACTCTCGTCGTCGCAGCGCCGGCCTTTACCGTAAATCCCAGTCTGCGCAAGTCGCTCCCGTTCAGCTACAGTGATGATCTCGTGCCGGTAGCGCGGTTCGCCGCCACACCCTACTTCGTGATCGCAAACGCGGAGCTCGAGGCCGATGACCTCACCGGCCTTGTCGAACTCGCCAAGGCGGATCCCGGCGCCATCAACTACGCCTCCGCAGGCGTCAACGGCGCGACCCACTTGACCGGCGAGCTCTTCAACTTGCTGGCCGGAGTCGAGCTGACGCACGTCCCCTATAACGGCACAGGGCCGGCAGTGCTGGATCTCGTCCGCGGCGACGTCCAAGTGATGTTCGTCGGACTTCCCGCGACCCAGCAGCATATCGACGAGGGCACGCTGAAAGTCCTCGCCGTCATCTCGTCGACGCCGGTGGCCGGGTATGAAAACATCCCGACCTCAAGCGAGAGCGGACTTGGACGGTTTGAAGCGGAAGCCTGGTTCGGCATCATGGCGCCGGCCGGGACGCCCTCTGACGTCGTCCAGACCCTTTCAGCCGCGATCGAGGCGAGGATCTCGACCGACGCATTCAAGGCGAGACTTGAAAACCTCGGGGCGATTGAGAGCTTCTTGGGGCCAGAAGCCTTCGGAGAGTTCCTGTCTGCCGAGGAGACGAAGTGGCGCGAGGTCATCGAGGCCGCTGGGATCGAAGCGCAATAGAGTTAGGAGCGGCGGTGTATCCTGCTGGACCACCGCCGCACCTTTCGCTACGCGCCCGCGACAGCCGTCAGTTTGCGTCGATCAATTCCTTGGAGTTGATGTTCAATAGCTGCGCGATCCGGTAGCAGAGCCGGACGAGCTCGCGTCCGATTTCGGCCTGAACGGCCTCGTCGTGCTGGCCCTGCGACATCGTCGCAGCGCAGGCGATTTGGCCCAGATTTTCACGGACGGGCACCAGTGTCGCGATGGTCAGGTTGCCGCGGGTGTAACGCCCGTCATCGACTGACCAGCCTTGCTGCCGCGCCTTCTCGGCCTCGGCCATAAATGTTTCGAAATCGATCGGCCGCTGCCAGCGCACCGCGATGAACTGCGACTCGACGGCCGCGCTCGGAATCTGGGCCTGGGTCGCGAACAGGCGCCCCATCGCCCCGCCCATGAGCGGGATTCGCTGGCCGAGATGCATTCGGATCCGCACGCTCGAACCGCTCTCCTCCGCGAAGGCGAGTATGAGCCGGTCGGGACCTAGCCGACGCCAGAGCGATACTGACAGCTCGAATTTGTTGGTGAACTCTGCGACCAGGTTCCGCACCGCGTTGGCGCTGGTCCAGCGCTGCATGGCGCGCGACGCAATCGGGGCGAGGCCGTGACCAAGTTCATACTTGCGCGTCTCTGAATTCGCATGGACGAAATCGAAACCCGCGAGCGTTCGCAGGATGTTGAAGCACGTGCTCTGGTTGATCTTGCAGGCGCGAGCGATGTTTACGACCCCCTCAGCTCCGTCGAGTGTGCTCATATAGTTGAGAATCTTGATCGCCTTCACCACAGACCCGACCTGATTCGTCCGTCGCGGGGCCTCCACCGCGTGGTCCCGGTCCTCCACGTTGTCCGTCACAAGGTTTCCTTTCGCATGTCCCGGGGTCCGTCGGCCCGTCTGACTTCCATTGAGAGCTGGTGAGCCCCACCACGATTAATTATCGGACCTGAACGGGAATCAAAATACCGAATCCACGCTTGACCAAAATTCAGCAATGATGTTATCGGTTCTCTATGCAGAATTTAAGCTCCGATCTTCCTTGTCGGAGGACGCTTGAAGGAGATAGGGCTTTGAACAAGTTTGATCCCGCGAGAGCCATGATCACCGACGAGGCGTTGAATGAGCTGCTTGCCGCGAAAGGGGTCGAGACCGAGCTTCCTCAATACAATACGCACGCGTCAGAGGACGCGATCCGGCACTACGCGCTCGGCATAGGCGACGACAATCCGCTCTATCTGGATCCCGACTACGGCCCGACGTCGGCGCGCGGAGGCATGGTCGCGCCGCCCACCTTCGTCATGACCTGTGGCTTCCCGCGGTCTCGCGGGCTAGCAGGAATCCACGGGCTCTTTTCGGGCGTGGACCTGCACTGCCACAAGCCGCTCAAGTTGGGTACGCGCATCAAGGCAACGACCACCCTTCACGACTTGGTAGAGCATCAGGGGCGTTATTCCGGCCGCAGCTTTGAGCAAATCTACGAGACGAAGTATCTCGATGAGAACGGTGAGCTCCTAAGCACCCTCTATACGATGGCATTCCGGACTGAGCGCAAGGCTGGCGGCTCGCGCGGAAAGTACGCCGATCTTGAACGAGCGTCGTATACGCCCGAGCAGATTGCGGAGATCGGCGAGGTCTACCGGCAGGAGGTGGTTCGGCGGCAGGGAGCCACCCCCCTCTACTTTGAGGATGTGAATGTCGGCGACCGCCTGCGAGGCCTGCAAAAGGGCCCTCTCACGGTCACAGACATGATCTGCTTCCTGATGGGCTTTGGCTACATCTATGTGCGCGCTCATCGACAATGGTATTCTTTCATCGACCGCCACCCAGGAGCCGGCGTCACCGACACGTTCGGGGTTCCGGACGTGCCGGAGCGGGTGCACTGGGACGAGGCGCTGGCCCAGGAAATCGGGATGCCCACGATGTACGACTACGGGCCGCAGCGGATCGGGTGGTTCGACCACACGCTCTCGGACTGGATGGGAGATCACGGCTGGCTGCGTCGCCTCAAGGCGAAGCTCACGGCACCCAACTTCGTCGGCGACGTCACGAGGACAGTTGGCGAAATCGTGGCGCGCGACGAGACGGACAATTCCGTGGTCGTAGAGCTGTCGGCTATCGACCAGCGCGGCCGGACAACGGCCACCGCCAGCGCCGAGGTGGTCCTGCCGTCCAGGATTGACGACGTGGGAGCCCGCACATGAATGAGCGGCCGGAAGCAATCGGAGATCGCGACAAAGCTGACGACCGGCCGCTCGCCGGGATTCGGGTGCTCGACCTGAGCCGGGTGCTGTCCGGCCCCTTCTGCACGATGCACCTAGCTGACCTCGGCGCCGAGATCATCAAGATCGAGGACGTCGCCGGGTCCGACGTCACCCGACACAACCCACCTTTCGTCGGAGGCGAGAGCCACTACTTCCTGTCCTGCAACCGAAACAAGATGAGCGTCGCCCTCGACCTCAAGTCGCCGCAGGGCAGGGCGATGGCGAAGGAACTCGCGCTGTCGTCCGATGTCGTCGTTCACAATTTCCGCAATGGCGTGATGGACAGGCTGGGCCTCGACCACGCAACGCTCTCCGCCGAAGCGCCGCACCTCGTCTCCTGCGGACTCAGCGGCTTCGGCGCCACCGGTCCTTTGCGCGACAAGATCGCCTACGACCTCATCATCCAGGCCCTGACCGGCGCGATGGCGGTGACGGGCGAACAGGGGCGCCCGCCTGTCCGCATGGGGCTTCCCCTGGCCGACGAGGTCGCGGGCGTTTTCGCGGCGATCGGGATACTTGCGGCGCTTGAGCGGCGCGACGATACCGGGCGCGGCAGCGATCTGGACATCTCTATGTTCGATGTCGGCGTCTCGATGCTCTCCTACATGGCGAACATCTACTTTGCGACCGGGTCGAGCCCCGAGAGGCTAGGATCGGCCCATCCGACGATCTATCCGTACAACGGTTTCCAGACTGCGGATTCCTGGATCGTCGTCGCCCCGTTTACGCAAGTGTTCTGGAGTAATTTTTGCACTGCGATCGGTCGTGCCGAGCTGGTGGAGGACGCGCGCTTCCGCAGCTTCTCCCAGCGGCTGGCGAACCGCGCCGAGTTGGCGTCGATCATTGAACCCATCCTCGCTTCGCGCACGACGCAGGAGTGGCTCGCGACGCTGGATGCGGGCGATGTGCCGAATGGCCCGATCAACACGATCGGTCAGGCGATCGAGATGGAGCAGACGAAGGCGCGCGGCATGGTCCGCGAGGTCGAGCATCCGACCGCCGGCCGGATCCGAATCCTCGGATCTCCATTCCAGTTCCTCTTCAGTGACGGATCGAGGTTCAGGCCCGCCTTTCAGGCGGCCCCGCTACTCGGCGAGGACACCGCTGAAGTTCTCACCAAGCGCCTCGGTGTGCCGGTAGCCACGGTCGAGGAGATGCTGTCGGCCGGCCTCGCGCGGACCTCCGAGGGGAGACGCGGTTCGCGCCTTCGCGCGGCGCCCGCTGCCGCGCGTCCCACTGCCGCGCGTCCCGTCGTCGCCGCGTCCCCGGACGAAGACCGGAGGCCGCTGGCCGGGTTGCGCGTACTCGATCTGACGCGGATGCTGGCGGGGCCCACGACGGGCCTGCTCCTCGCGGATATGGGGGCCGAGGTCATCAAGATCGAAGAGCCGCAGATCGGCGACCCGACCCGCCGCAACGTGCCCCATCTGGGCGGCGAGAGCACCTACTACATGGCCGTCAACCGGGGCAAACTGGGCATCACGCTCGATCTGAAATCCCCCGAGGGCCGCGCGGCGCTGCTGGACCTTGTGGCGAAGTCCGATATCATTGTCGAGAACTTCCGAGCGGGCGTGATGGATCGGCTCGGCCTCGGCTTCGACGTGCTGCGCGAGGTCAGGAAGGACATCGTCCTTTGCTCGATCTCGGGCTTCGGCGCCAGCGGTCCGCTGCGGGACAAGACGTCATTTGACCTGGTGAACCAGGCCATGGCCGGGACCATGTCGGTGACTGGCGAGGTTGGCCGCCCGCCCGCCCGAATCGGAGTCCCGGCGGGGGATCTCTGCGGCGGCTACTTCGGATGCCTCGCGATCCTCGCCGCGCTCCGGGCCCGTCGGAAGACGGGGCGCGGAGCGCACATCGACTTGTCGCTGCACGATTGCTTGATCTCGCTCCTCGGCTATCTCGGACAGGCCTACTTCACGACTGGGGAGAGCCTTGGTCCAGTCGGATCAGGACACCACCACATCGTTCCCTACGGCGCCTTCGACGCCTCGGACGGCACGCTCGTCATTGCAGCATTCTCTCAAAATTTCTGGGAGAGGTTCGCCGGGGCCATCGGCCGGCCCGATCTGCTTTCGGACGCCCGTTTCGAAACGCTGGAACGACGGAAGACGAACCGCGAACCGCTGATGGCTATCCTCCGGCCGATCCTCTCCTCGGGCACCCGCGACTACTGGATCGCGACGCTCGGGGAGCACGACGTACCCTGCGCAACGATCGCGAGCGTCGGGGAGGCACTTGAGTCTGATCAGGCCGTGGCTCGCGGGCTCGTGTTCGAGGTCGCCCATTCGAGCCTAGGCGCGCTGAAGGCGCTAGCCACCCCGCTGCGCGCCGACGGCGCGCCTTGGCTGAGCGCCTTGCCCCCCCCGATGCTCGGGGAGCACACGCGGCAGGTGCTGGCGGGTCTCCTCGGATACTCCGAAGAAGATATCGCGCGCCATTTGTCGATCCAGAAGCGCCCAAAGGTGGGACGGGGAGCGGACGCCTCGTTGGCGACGGGGCGCACGTCATGACGAAACGGGAGGCCGGGGCACCAGCCGCTCTTTTCACTTTTGACGCATTCGTGCCCGGCGCGAACTATGGCGCGGCGACCTTCGCCATTACGACCGAGGAAGTGGACGGATGGAGGCGCCTATTTCCGGACGCGGTCGGTGTCGTGATTCCGGCCAGCATGACCTCGGCAGTGGTGATGAACGCCTACCGTTTGCTCATCAATCGCCCTGCAAGCTTACTGTAGGGATGGAGATGACATGTCAGCTGCAAGGGGTCGGCGACTGTCAGGCTGCCGATCAGGACGGGGCGGAACTG
>REDO01000153.1 GCA_007693435.1 Salinarimonadaceae bacterium
GGCCTCACGCAGGCCGATCTGGCGCTCGCCTCCCGCCATCTCGCAGACGGCTGAACCGGGGCTCAGCTCCCGGGACGGCGCATCGCGGGGGGCAGCGGGCGATCGCCGAAATCCACCAAGGAGCGTTGCAGGATCTCGCCGTCCGCGCCGACGATCAGGCGCAGCCGGCGTGATCCGTGGAAGAAGGTGAGGCGCATCCGTCCGGCGTCCTCGCCTTCGCCGCGCTCCAGCAGGCTCGTGATCGCGCCCTCGCGCATGAGCGTCATGACCTCCTCCGGCGCGACGCCGAGCGCCTCTCCGAGGAGCGCGGCGTCCACGCTCACGCCCTCGTCGCCGATCTCGATCCGCGCGCCCATCGCCGCCTCAGTTCGCCAGCAGCACGGGAAGGCGCGGGCCCTCGTCGAAGATCGCCCGGGTGGCGCTGCCGAAGATGATCTCCCGCAGGCGCGAATGGCGCTGCGCGCCCATCACGAGAAGATCCGCGTCGAGCTCCGTGCAGGTCTCGACGATCGCCGCCCCGATGTCGCGACCGCCTCGGACGGCCGAATGGAAGCGCGCCGTAACGCCGCGATGAGCGAGACGGCGGCACAACTCCACGCCGGATTGCTCCGAGCGAAAGTCCTTGTCGTCGCTCACGGATACGACGACGACTTCCTTCGCATGCTGCATGAAGGGCGTCGCGGCGTGGAGCGCGCGGGTCGCCGCGCGGGTGGCGTCCCAGGCGATCGCCACGCGGTCGATGCGCGGCTGCGCTCCGGGAGGCGCGAGCAGCACCGGTCGCCCGGTCTCGAAAAGCGCGTATTCGGCGAGTTGTCGGTAAGGGAAGCCGAGCGGGCTGTCGATTCCGAGGAACACGATGTCGCTCAGCCGCGCGTAGTCCGCCAGCGTCTCCAGGATCGTGAAGGCGTAGTTGCGTCCCGTGATGACTTCGAGTTCCACGCCCTTCGCTTCGGCGAGGCGGCGCAGCGCGTCGCGTGTGGCGGCCTGCGCGGCGGTGACGCGTTCGACCGGAGCGGCGCCCGTTTTCGCCACCACCACCACATCTTCCTCTACTTCTTCCTCGTCCTCTTCTTCGGCGGAGAAAACGTCGACCTCGTAGACGAGCGCCGTCACGCGGCCTTTGAAGAGCGCTGCGAGATCGAAGGCGTAGGCAACCTCCGGCGCGAGGCGCGCGGAACCTTTCGGGGGAACCTGAATCAGAATTTCCACGGCTTCGCTTCTCCATGCCGGCAGGCGGCGTTTCGCGCGGCAATCTGCGCCGCGCGCTCAATGCGCGCAAGCGGTGGGAATACGGATGGCCATGGATGAAGCGCGGCCGAGCAGGACGCCGCTCGGCTTCAGAACCCCGTCTCGACATGCGCGTAGACGCGCTCGGTGAAGGCGAAGATCTGGCCGCCGATATAGGGGGCGGTGACGAGCAGCATGAGCAGGATCGTCACGATCTTCGGGATGAAGGTCAGCGTCATTTCCTGCACCTGGGTGAGCGCCTGGAAAAGGGCGATCACCACGCCCACGATCATCGCGACGGCGACGACCGGACCCGAGCCCGCGATCGAGACCCAGATGGCGTCGCGGATGAGGTCGAGGGCGTCTGCTGCGGTCATGTCTTTGGGGCCGCCTTGGTCAGGAGATCGTCACGCCGGGGCCGACGAGAAGCGCCGAGCCGTCCTTGAGCACGGCCCATGGCCCCTCCGAGGTCAGGCGCACGCTGGCGACCTCGCCGGAGATCATGCCGTCGCCCGAGACGATCTGGCGTCCGATCAGGCCGCCGGACTGGGCGAGCGCCGAGGCGGAGAGCAGTTCGTCGAGTTTCTGGTTGGTCTTGAGCGCCTGCTCCACCTGCGCGAAGGAGGCGAATTGCGCGACGTATTCGGAGGCGTTCGTGGGGGAGAGCGGGTCCTGGTTCTTCATCTCGGCGATGAGGAGCTTGAGGAAGGCGTCGTAATCCATCGCGTTGCGCTGGGTCGCCGTCGGGGCGGGGGCGGGAGAAGTCGCGTTCGCGTTGACCTGCATCGTTTTCTCCTCCGTTCAGGCCGCCGCCGTGGCGGCTCCGGGCGCGTGCGCGGACGTTTCGCCATTCGCGATGATTTCGGCCTCGAGCAGGAACAGCCCGCGCAGGAGCTTGAGGCCGTCGAAGCAGCGCCCCTGGCCGACGAGCTCGCCGAGGCTCAGCAACCCGTCGATCACCTCGCGGTTGGTGAAGGAGCGCAATGTCGTCGGATAGAGCGCGTCGAAGAGCGCGCGCGTATGCGCGGCGTTGGCCGGGTCGATCAGCATCGTCTGCACGACGAAATAGAGCTGGCGCAGCGGCGTGCGCGTCTCTTCGGGCTGGATGACGTGGTTCTCCATCAGGAAGGTCACGTCGTTGAGAAGCTCGACTCCCACTTTCCGGTCGACGCGCAGGACCGCGCCGTTGACGAAGAACCGCTCCTGCGGCCGAAGCGAAATCCGCATGATCCCGCGCGGCGCGGCGTCCATTTCCGGGCGCATGTTCATTTCAGGCCCTCGCTGATCATGGTGTTGATCTCGATGAGGTTGGTGAAGTCGTCGGAGCGCGCGAAGCGGATCTGCTCGGCCTCGCGCAAGACCCAGATGCCGATGGAGATGAGATTGGCGCGAAGCGCCTCCGGCAGGTCGTTCTCGGGCTGGGCTAGATCCTCGATGAGGACGCTCCAGAGGCTGCGCACGTAGTGCAGCGCCTCGACGGCGTCGCGCGAACTGGCGCCCTGCTCCTGCGCGCGCCGCAGCAGCTCGACCCCGCGCTCCACGGCCCGTCTTTCGCGGCCGCGCGCGTCCGAGGCCGCGTCCTCGACGATTTCGGCGTAGGAAAACTGGTACATCATCGCCTCACATGAATTTCAGGAGGGAAAGCTGACGGATGCGCGCCGTCAGGTTGTAGGAGAGCTCGACCTGCGTCATCAGCGTGTTCACGCGCGTCGAGGTCTCGTACAGATCGACGTTCTCGAGCCCCGTGATCTGCTGCATCAGGATGTCGCGCTGGATGGCGAGGCGCTCGTCGGCGTTGGCGACGCGGTTCTGGGCCACGCCGAGCCGCGCCTTGGCGCTGGTGAGACCCTGCAGCGCTTCCGCGACGAGGCCGATCGCCTTGTCGACGACCTCGCGCGCCGCGCCCCGGTCGAGGTTTTCAAGCCCCAGATCGCCGATCATCGAATAGGCCATGGCGAGCTTGCGGAAGGCCGGCTCGTTGGCGTTCGCCGAAGTCTCGATCAGCTCGTTGGTCGAGATCCGGCTGCGGATGTTGCGCGAGGAGGCGTCGGACCAGTCAGCCGCCCAATTGGCGTCGTCGAACAGGGTCTCGAAGGCGCCGTCGAGGAAGGCCTTCATGTCGGCGCCCGTGATCGCGGAGGCGGCGGGATCGTCCTGTGCGACGCCGAAGGCGCCGATGAACGCCCCGTCGATCGACGTCTTCGCCGCGCTCGGCGGATCGTCCTCGTAATCGGCCAGCGGGCGCACGTCCGTGTTGATCCCCGAGAAGAGGAATTGCCCGTTCATGTTGGCGTTGAGCGTGCCGATCAGACCTTTGAGATTGAGCATGGCCTGCGGCTTGATCACGTCCCCTGCGGACGTCCCGTCGCGGACGGTCACGAGCGTCGCCATGAAATCCTCGGCCGTGCCGAGCAGGCTCGCCATGGCCGCCTGGCTCGTCGAGAGACGCGATTTCACCAGCCCGTTCGTATCGATGATGGTCGTGATCTGCGTCAGCTCCTGACGCAGCTGCACGGCGTGGCCGGTGCGGCTTCCGAGGCCGAGCCCGACATCGGCGAGGCGCCCGGAGGAGAGCTCCTTCGAGGCCTTGGCGAGATCGCTCTGCATGCGGATCATCGAGAGCCGCGTCGAATCGGCGATGGCCTGCGTGGATATGAAGGTCGTCTTCATCGCGTCACCTCGTCGCCTGGAGCAGCGCCTGGAGCATATTGTCGACCGCGCTGATGATGCGCGCCGAGGCGGCGTAGGAGCGCTCCAGCTCCATCATCAGCGCCAGTTCCTCGTCGAGATTGACGCCGGTCTTGTTGGAGAGCGCTTCCTTCGTGCGCTCCAGGAAGGTCGCCCGGAAGGAGGCCTCGCCATCGGCCTGCTTGCGGCCGGCTTCCAGCCAACTCACGGAGGAGGAGGAGAAGCCGGACAGGGTGGTGTTCGGATTGACCTGCGTCGCAGGGTCGAAGGCCTGCGCGGCGTTGAGCTTCGCGATCAGGCCGTAGAGCCGGTCCGAGTAGGCCGCCTCGCCCGTGGCGTTATAGACGTATTCCGGCTGGAGCGGATCGGCCAGCCCGCCGTCGCGCAGGCGCGTGAGATCGCCGCCGCGCGCGGGATCGGCGTTCGCGGTGACCTCGATGAGCCCCGCGAGGCCGGGAAGGGCGACGCCTGCCGGCGGCATGGCGGGCGCTCCGGGCCAGGTGAAGAGGCCGGGCGCGTCAGGGAGCGTGGGGATCGCGCTCTGGTCGCTTTCGGCGAAGGCGACGATCAGACCGCGGGCGATCTCGTCGAGCTGGCGCTGATAGGTGGGCGCGACCTCGTCGCGGATCGCGGCGTGTCCGAACAGGGCGCCCGACTTGATCCCCATCGTCGCCGTCGGGCCGGTGAGCTGCACGCCGTCGGCGAAGACCGCCGCGCCGGTCGTGTTCGCGTCATAGGCGAAGGTGCGGTCGAAGCTGATCGTGCGCGCGCTCTTCTCGAAGAGCGTCACGCCGCTGTCGGTGTAGATCGCCATGTCGCCGCCCGGCCGCGTGACGACGCTGATCCCGACTTCTTCCGAAAGGGCGGAGAGCACGCGCTCGCGGGTGTCGAGATGGTCGGTGACGTCCGCGCCGGAGGGCGTTCCCGCAACAATGGCGCGATTGGCGGTTTCGAACTGGCGGAGCAGATCGTTGATCCGGGAGACCGAGTCGGCCATCGCGGAATCGGCCTGCGCGCGGGTCTCCTGCACCGTGCGGCTCGCGTCGTTGAGCGTGCCGGCGAGGTCGTAGGCGGCGGTGAGCATCGCCGCGCCGAGAACCGGGTCGCCCGGCGATTCGGCGAGCATCTGGATCGAGGCCGTCAGATTGCCGAGGGAAGCCGTCACCGACTGGTTCAGCTCCGGGTCCTCGACGGTGCGCGACAGGCGTTCATAACCCGCCAGAAGCGTGCTTTGCGCCGAGGACGAGGAAGTGGCCTCCAGCATCCGGAAGTACAGCGCCGTGTCCGTCGCGCGCCCGACCGAGACGAGTTTCACGCCGCCGAGCCCCAGCGAGGAGGTGAGGCCGAGCTTGCGCGAATAGCCCGGATCGGCCGCGCCGGTGATGTTGCGCGAGATGATCGAGGTTTGCGTGGCCGTGGCGGACAAGGCCGACTGGGCCGAGCTCAGGGCGAGCGAAAGGTTCATGGCGTGATGGTCCCGCAGGGAAGGCGGTCAGGTCTCAGCGCTTGAGGTTGACGAGAACCTCGAGCAGGTCGGAGCCGGTCTGGAACACCTTGGAATTGGCCTGATAGCCGCGCTGCGCCTCGATCATGTTGGTCAGCTCGGAGGCGAGATCGACGTTCGACTGTTCGAGCGCGCTCGTCACGACCATGCCGAGCCCGCCCTGGCCGGGGAAGCCCAGCCGCACGTCGCCCGAGGCGATGCCGACCGAATAGACGTTGCCGGCCGAGGCGTTCAGATTGTCGGGGCTCGGCACGTCGGCGAGCGGGATGCGGAAGGTCGCGCGGCGGTCGCCGTTCTCGAACACGGCGTAGAGCGTGCCGTCCGGCGCGAACTCGACGCCCTTGACGGCGCTCGGCTCGTTGCCGTTCACGGCGGCCTGCATGACGGTGTAGTCGGCTGCGACCTGGGTCATGCTGGACAGATCGAGGGTGAGGTTCTGGCCACCTGGGACCGCGACCGTGATGTCGTTGGCGCTCGCCCCGGCCAGCGCGCCGTTGGCCGGATCGAATTCCAGCGTGACCGTGCTCAGTGGGCCTGCGCCGTAGGGGAAGCCGCCGCCGGGGCCGGCGTCGGCCTGGTTGAAGGCCGTCACCTCCCATTCGTTCGCCGCGGTCTTGGTGAAATAGAGGTCGACGATCACCGCGTTGCCGAGATTGTCATAGGCGACGAGCGAGGATTTCGCTTCGAAGGTCGCCGTCGCGGCGTTGGCCGAGGGCAGGTCGGCCGGGGCGGTGATGTCGGCGTTCGAGGGCAGATTCGCGCCGAAGACGCCGAGCGTCGAGGGCGTCGCCTGCAGCGCCGTCTGCGTGATGTTGACGGGCTGGAGGCCCTGGAGCGCGTTCACGACGACGTTGGGGTCGCCGTCGTTCAGCGGATAGCCCATGAGCTGGAAGCCGGCGGAGTTGATCAGGCGCCCCTCGCCGTCGGGCACGAAGGCGCCGGCGCGGGTCAGGAAGGGCGTGCCGTTCGCGTCGGAGACGACGAAGAAGCCGTTGCCGTTGACCGCGAGATCGGTGGTCGAGGTGGTGTATTGCAGCGCCCCCTGCTGGGAGACGTGCTGGCGGATCGTCGTCGTCACGCCGCCCGGGTTGTAGGATCCCGATTGCGAATTGAGGATGAAGGACGAGAACTGCGCGGAGGAGCCCTTGTAGCCTATGGTGTTGACGTTCGCCATGTTGTCGGCGACCACGCCGATCCGGCTCGCCTGCGCCGCCATGCCGGACACGCCGGTCCTCATCGTCCCGTAGATGCTCATCGCCGGACTCCCTGACTGCAATATGCAATGCCGCTGATGCGGCGTCTTCGGGAGCGAATTGACCAGACGATGCTTGCGCGTAGCTGTATTGCTTACGCGTCACCGTCAAACGAATCGTGCGCACGGAAAAAATAATAAGCCGTTGTTTTTGCGTAACTTTCTTGATTCGGGAATGAACTCAACACTAATTTCAAGCCCAATAGGGGAGATAGCGCGCCACCCTATGTCCTTGGTTGGGGTCCAGCGGCTTGATTAAGCCTGCGTCGATGGTATCGCCAATCACGTTCGACGCTTGCGACGATTGCGTTTTCGCCAGCCCCAATCGGGTTCGAAGTGTGGAATTGCTCATTGGGTCGTTGCGCAGCTTCCGCAGAGACGCATGTTGGTAGCAGGCGCGAACCCTATCCTCCTTCGACATTGCGCCGAATTCGGTTGCGCGGAACATGGTAACGACTGTTGACCCCTCCACTCGTTGAAAGAGAGGCGGAGCTTGGACCGCCGCCTCAATGGCCCATAGAGCGCGGTCGATTCCACTGCCGCGCTGTTCACACAGTCCCGCTCGCCTCATCAGATCCGCCAACTTTTCGTTTCGCGACTTTGCCGGCGCGTCAATGAGGCGATCGGGGTCGATAAGTGTCTCGCCAGGGTTTGTGATTTCAATCTTATCTTTGAAAATCTCGATAGTAGGACGTGATCCAACAGCAGTCAGATCCTGATGTATTAGTGCATTAGCAATGAATTCCCTAACAGCCTCTTCTGGATAGAAGCGTTCTCTTTTCCGTATTCCGTGAACAAAAATTTCCTTTCCCGATATTTTGTCAAGAACTATATCCAGCAATTTCGGGAACGTGATCACATATCCTGTTTGCCCAATCTCGTCATCAATGCCGTGAAGCCTATCATTTCCTTTGTATGTAATAATTCTTGGTGCTTTGTGAGATATTGTGCGAAACTCGTGAAGATTGCGAGCGGCAGCGATGGCAAATAGGTTCGATATGTCATATCCACCTTGCAGATTGTCTATGAGCATACCATCAGCAACGAGACTATAAAGAATGTTCTCGTCGGACATGTTGGGACCGTATATAGCCGCTGCAAATCGCTTGCAGTGAAAACGCGCAAAAATCTCTTCTTTTGAGAGATGCGATGCCGCAATTCCATCTTCAAAAGAATATCGTGATGTCAAATTCCAGAGCGTTCTTTCGCGCTCTGGAAATTCTTCCAAACGCTTCTTGATTGATTGAATGCGAACGTAAGCAATATTTCGAAATTTTACAGGTCGATCATACGCTGGCTCAATACATATAATCTCAATGCGCTTGCCATCTATTGTACACGACTCGAATGCGAGGTTGATTTTCGGGCTTAAGAATCTGGTGATCCAGTGTTCAAATAGTTCTCCGCCAATTTTCTCAGTTCTTACTCTAACATTTGTGCCAATTATATCATGGCCATTGTTGGTAATTCCGAATATCAGATAGGAATGCCTTTTATCTTCCAGCATCGCCGAATTGGCTAGGGCAGATATATACTGCCCAACATCTTCCGGATTGAACGTGTCCTTTTTGAACTCAAACCATTCGGCTTCGGCCTCATGGGAGCGCAACGTTGCAATCAGCTTTTCGGGGTCTGCCAGCGCCATCGGCTAGACATACCGTGATCTTCCTAATCGTGCCAGTGGGTTCGCCAAGTGCAAATGCGGAAAATAATCTTGAAATATGAAGCAGCGGAGCGATCACTCCGCCGCGTCGCGCCCACCTTCGCCGAAGCGCTTCTCGATATACTCGACGACCAGCGTCTTGAAATCGTTGGCGAT
>REDO01000072.1 GCA_007693435.1 Salinarimonadaceae bacterium
GCAGCCGCCGCCCGCTTCTCCGCGATCGTTCCGGCTCGCGCCGAAGCAGGCCGCGCCGGGCCCGGTCGCGCCAATTGACAGCCTCGCCGCCGCGTATCAGAATGCATTCTTAGAAATCGCAATGCAATAATGAGGGGATCGCGATGGCCGGCGTGGTGAACGTCTCCGTCGAGAGGCTCGTCGCCCTCGGCGCCGAGATCTTCGAGGCTTTCGGCGTCGCGCCCGACGATGCGACGCCTCTTGCCCGACACTTCATCCGCGCCGAGGCCCAGGGCAATGTCAGCCACGGCGTCGTCAGGATTCTTTATCGGGCGAAACAGTTCGCCGCCGGCAAGGCCAATCCGCGTCCGCGCATCGTCTTTTCCGAGGCTTCGGGCGTCGTCAAGGCGCAGGCCGATGGCGGGATCGGCCCGCTGGTGGCCGAGCGGATGCTCGAAAGGCTGGTCGAGCCCTCGCGCAATCAGGCCGTGACGCTCGGGATCGCCGCCGAGACCGGCACGATGGGCGCGCTTGGAGTCATGGCGCGCGACATCGCCGAGCGGGGCATGGTCGGGCTCATCCTGCAGCGGACCGACCCGTTCATGTCGCTCAACGGCGTGCCGAGCATCGGCAACAATCCCTTCGCCTTCGCCGCGCCTCTGGCGGGCGCCGATCCGATCGTCTTCGACATGGCCAACAGCGTCGTGGCGCGCGGCGTGATCGAGATGAGCGCCAAGAGCGGCGCGCCGATTCCGGAAGGCTGGGCGCTCGACGCGCGCGGGGAGCCCACGACCGACGCGGCGCAGGCGCTGGCCGGAGCCCTGCTGCCGGCCGGCGCGCATAAGGGGCTCTGCATGGCCCTGATGGTCGAATGTCTGACGCGGGGTCTCGCCGCCGATCTGGAGCCCGCCGCTTCGCAGCGCCGCTGGCCGCTCGCCGTTTCGGCGCTCTTCGTCGTCGTCAATCCCGAACTTTGCGGGGCGACGACCTACCGGGAGACGATGGCGCGCTGGAGCGCCGAATATGTCGGGAAGGGCGGAAAGATTCCCGGTCATGCGGGCGCTGCGAAGGAGCGCGAATCCGTCGCGCGCGGAGTCGATCTCGGTCCCGCCGGCGTCAACGCTCTGCGCGAAGCGGCGACCTTGGCCGGTCTGTCGCCGGACATCGTGCCCTCGAGCTGAAGCCGCGTCGCGCCTCTCCCGATCCCGGTTCGATCTTCGCCCCGGAGGCGCGCAAAGGGCTTGAAATACCTTCGCAATTGAATGATAGTTATTGTATAGAGATATAAACTATCAAAAAGCGTTTCACCCTGCGCTTTCGATCCGCCGTCGGACGAGCGCAAGCGTGCGACGCGCGTGACGAAAGATCGCCTCGGGGCGTGGGGTCGGTTCCCGCATTCGCCCGAAGGCGGCGGAAGGATGTCCAGCTTGATCAAACTCTTCGAGTTCGAAGGAAAGGCGCTGCTCGCGGGCTGCGGCCTCCCCATTCCCGCCGGCGCATTGTCGACGGAAATGCCGGACGCCCTCGACGGCGCCCTCGTCGTCAAGGCGCAGGTCCTCGCGGGAGGCCGCGGCAAGGCGGGCGGAATCCGCTTCGCCCGCGACCGGGGCGAGGCGCTGGCGATGGCCGGGGAGATACAGGGCTCGTTGCTCGGCGAAAACGTCGTCGAGGCGGTCTATATCGAGGAGCGCCTCGACATCGCGCGCGAATTCTATCTAGCGGCGCTCGTCGACCGCGATCTCGGGATGCCCGTTCTGCTCGCATCGGCCGAGGGCGGCGTCGAGATCGAGAGCGTCGCGCCGGAGAAGATTCTGCGGCAGCCGGTCGATCCTCTCATCGGGCTCCAGCCCTTCATGGTCGAGCGCCTGGCGCGGGGTCTCGGCCTGTCGGGCGAGCCGGCGAAGGAATTCTCCGCGATCGCCGGTCGTCTTTACGAGGCGCTCGTTTCGCAGGACGCGGAGCTCGTCGAGATCAATCCGCTGGCGCTGACGGTGGACGGACGGTTCGTCGCAGCCGACGCCAAGGTCGCGCTCGACGAGGACGCCGCCTTCCGACATCCGGGAAGACGGGCGAAGCCCGCCGGCACGGCTTTCGAGCTTGAAGCGCGCGATCTCGACGTCATCGGCGTCGAGACCGGCGAAAAGGGTGGAATCGTCGCGGTCATGAACGGCGCCGGGCTCACCATGGCGACGCTCGACGAGGTGCTCGCTCTCGGAGGCCGGATGTCCGGCGTCATCGAGCTCCACGGCGCGATGATGAACGGCCCTGAGCGCATCTGCGACATCATCGAGATCGCCCTGCGCCGGCTCGAACCGGTGACGATCCTCGTCAATATCCACTTCCAGTTCCGCAGCCTCGTCACCATCGCGGAGGGCGTCGCGCTCGCCATGAAGCGGTTCCCCGAGCTGACCGCCGACAGGCTCGTGCTGCGCTTGCGCGGCGAAGAGGAAGAAGAGGCCCGCGCTATCCTCGCGGGAAGCGGCGTTACGATTTTCCGGGATTTCGGTCCCGCCTGCGCGGGCGCCGTCGAGCGCGCCGCCGCGAATAGAGGGTGAGGTCCGAATCATGGCCATTCTCGTCGACAAGACCTCGCGGATCATCATCCAGGGCATCACGGGCCCGACCGGCCGCATCTACGCCGAGCGGATGATCGCCAACGGAACGCCGCTCGTGGGCGGCGTCGCGCCGGGACGCGGCGGACAGGTCGTGGCGGGCGTGCCCGTCTTCGACAGCGTCGCCGACGCCGTTGCGAAGACGGGCGCCGACGCCTCGCTGTCCGCAGTGCGCAATTCGCTGACTTTGGGCGCGTGTTTCGAGGCGCTCTCGGCGGGGATCCGCACGCTCGTCGTCTACACCGAGAACGTGCCCGTCCACGACGCCATCCGCCTCACCGCCTATGCGCGGGCCAAGGGCGCGCGGCTGCTCGGCCCGAATTCCGCGGGCGTCATCAGCCCGGGCAAGGCCAATCTCGCCGATCTCAACGACCGTAACGTGCAGCCCGGGTCGATCGGCATCGTCTCCAAGAGCGGCACGCTCACCTATGAGGTCGTCGACGATCTCCAGGCGCGCGGCTTCGGCGTGAGCAGCGTCGTCTGCCTCGGCGGCGACCCGGTCCTCGGAACCACCTACGCGGACGTCCTGCCCCTGTTCGACGCCGATCCGGAGACGCGTCTCGTCGTCCTCATCGGCGAACCGGGCGGGAGGCTCGAGCATCACGCGATCGAGACGATCCGGACCATGAAGACCCCCGTGGTCGCCTATATCGCCGCCAGCAACGCGCCTCCCGAGAAGCGCATGGGTCACGCCGGCGCGATCTACGAGGGCGGCGATACGACCGCGCAGGCGAAGATCGCGGCTTTCCGCGAGGCCGGCTGCGAGGCGGTCGCGCGGGTTACGGAAGTCGCCGACGCCGTCGAGCGGACGCTCGATCTGCGCCGGGCGAAAAGCGCCTGAGACGCGTTCGGAGGGTCAGGGCGGGAGATTGTGCGCCGGACGGGAAGCGGAGGGAGGCATGCGAAACGAGATGCTGGTTCCGGTCGCGCCGTTCGACGCGCCCCTCCTGACTTGCACGATCGACGGCCGTCCGGTCGAGGCGCAGGCTGGGCAAACGGTGTTGACCGTCATGCTCACGAACGGCGCTTTCGTCCGTCGCCACGACGTTGACGGGGAAAAGCGTGCGGGTTTCTGCCTGATGGGCGCCTGTCAGGATTGCTGGGTGTGGTTCTCGCCGGACCGCCGCGGCCGCGCCTGCACGACGCCGGTCGTGGACGGCATGCGGATCGTCACCTCTGCGTCATATGGCGGCGGCGATGGCTAGAGCGCTCGTCGTCGGCGCCGGCCCCGCCGGCATCGCGGCTGCGGGCGTTCTCGTCCGGGCGGGCGCCGACGTCACCCTCGTGGACGAGAATCCGCGCCCGGGAGGCCAGATCCATCGCCGGCCCGCAGACGGTCTGCGGATCGACATGCGGCGCCTTCTCAGCCGCTCGCTCGAAGCATACGATGCCTTTCACGCGAAAGCGGACGCCTTGTGCGAGGCCGTCGATTACCGTCCCTCGACGCTTGTCTGGAGCGCGCGCGACGGCGAAGCGCATCTGGCTTCCGATTCGCGCTCCGTCTCCCTCGGCTATGACGCGCTCGTGCTCGCCACGGGCGCGGTCGATCGCGTGGCGCCCGTGGCGGGCTGGACCCTGCCGGGCGTCTTCTCGCTGGGCGGAGCACAGGTCCTGCTCAAGGGCCAGGGTTGCCTGATCGGGAGCCGCACGGTCTTCTGCGGGGCGTCGCCGCTGCTCTATCTGGCCGCCCTGCAATACGCGCGGATGGGGGGAGACGTCGCGGCGATCATCGACGAAGCGCCGTTTTCCGCCAAGATCAGGGCGCTGCCGCAGATGGCGTCCGAGCCCGGCACGCTGCTCGAGGGCTTGCGCTACATGCGCGCGCTGGCGCGGCGCGGGGTGCGGATCGTCCACGGCGCCAGCGTTGCGTCCTTCACGGGCGAGGATCGCGTCGAGGGCGTCGAGATCGTCCGGCGCGACGGGACGCGCGAGACCATCGCTTGCGATTCCGTCGCCTATGGCCACGGCCTGAAGCCGGAAAGCCAGCTCGCGGAACTCGCCGGCGGCGGCTTGCGCTACGATCCGGACGTTCGCCTCCACCTGCCCGAGACCGACGAGGACGGGCGCCTGCTCCCGGGCGTCTACGCCTGCGGCGACGGCGCCATGGTCGGCGGGGCTGTCGCGGCGGAGATATCGGGCAGGCTCGCTGGCGCCGCCGCGGCGCGCGATCTCGGGCTCCTGCCTGACGCCGACGCCGGGCGAGCCTCCCTGGCGCGGCGGCTCGGCCGCCTGCGACGCTTCCAGCGGGGTCTGGCGATCGCTTTCCCGTGGCGCCGTCACTTTGCCTCGTCCCTCGACAACGGGGTGATCCTGTGCCGCTGCGAGAACGTCACCGTCGGCGAGGTGCGCGCCAGCCTGTCGCGCCCCTTCGGCGCGGGAGACGTCAATCGCGTGAAGGCCGATACGCGCTGCGGCATGGGGCGCTGTCAGGGCCGCTTCTGCGGGCCGGCTTTCGTCGAGATCGTCGCGGCGGCGGGCGGCTCCGACGCGCGCCCTGGCCGGCTGCGAAGCCAGCCGCCGGTCAAGCCCCTTCCGGTCGCGGCCGGGAGCGCGCCATGACGGTCCTGACCGCCGATGTCGCGATCGTCGGGGCCGGTCTGATCGGCTGCATGCTGGCGCGCGATCTGGCGCTTGGCGGCCGGTCGGTCGTCGTCATCGACAAGGGCCGCGTCGGCGGGGAATCGAGCGGCGTCAGTTTCGGCAGCCTGCGCATCCAGGGAACGCGCGGGACCTCGCTGGAATTCGCGCTGCGCGCCCAGACCATCTGGGAGAATGTCGAGACGGAAATCGGCCGCAGCGTCGAGTTCGATCCGTCAGGCCATGTCCATCTGGCGCTCGACGAGGCGCAGGTCGAGCGGCTCGAGGAGAACGCCCGCCATCTGCGCGCGCACGGCGCCGAGGTCGAGATCGTCGGGCGCAACGAGATCGCGCGGCGTTGGCCCTTCCTCGCCCGGGAGCGCGTCGTCGCCGCCTCGTGGTCGAGCCGCGACGCGCTCGTCAATCCGCGTCTCGTGGCGCCCGCCTTCGCAGCCGCCGCCGCGCGTCTGGGCGTGCGCATCGTCGAGGAGGCGGAGGTGATCGCGGCCGAGCGGAAGGACGGGCGGTTCCGGCTGCGCACGGGCTCGCGGGTCGCCCCTTCGATCGTAGCGGACGTGCTCGTAAACGCGGCGGGCGCCTGGTGCGGGCGCCTCGCTGCGTTGTTCGGCGAGCATATCCCCGTTTTCGCCGCAGGGCCGGCGGAGATCGTGACCGAGCCCGTCGAGCGCTTTCTCGGCCCGGTCATCCACGTCGTGGACGGCAGCGTGCTCTTTCGGCAGACCCGTCGGGGCAATCTGATCGTCGCGGGGCATCCGCGCATGAGCGTCGACATGGATTCGCGCGACAACCGCGTGCCGCCGGCGAAGATCCTCGTCAATCTCGGCCGCCTCGCGGCGATCGCGCCGGGCCTCGGCGCCTGCCACGTGCTGCGCACATGGACCGGGATCGAGGGCTATGTCCCCGACATGAACCCGGTTCTCGGCCCGAGCGCGACGACGCCGGGCCTGTTCCACGCCTGCGCCTTCAGCGGCCATGGCCTACAAGTCGGCCCGGCCGCGTCTGTGGCGCTGACGGAGCTGATCACGACCGGGCGCACCGACATGCCGATCGACGATTTCGGCGTCGAGCGCTTCGCCGAAGACCGCGCGCGCGCCGTCCCGACAATGGGCGAAGAATTCAGTCACGACGTGATCGACAAGGGAGCAAAGCCATGATCGCGAAAGCGCGCGGCTCCTTCCTGCGCCTGTCCTGCGCCGCCGACGATAGCGTCGTCGAGGGCTGCCCGCGCATCGCGGAATTCTGCAACACGCTGCGCTGAACGGAGCGCGAGAGGAGGAAAGCCATGTCCAAGTCCACGGACAATGCCGCGGAGCCCGTCGTCATCGTCGAGCGCCGGGGACGCATCGGGATCATCACGCTCAACAAGCCGCGCAAGCTCAACGCCTGGGACAAGCCCATGCGCGAGGAGATCGTCGCGGCCCTGCGCGCCTTCGACGCCGACGCGGAGATCGGCGCGGTGATCATGACCGGGGCGGGCGATCGCGCCTTCTCGGCCGGTCAGGATTTCGCCGAGGCGCACGATTTCGACGAGGAGCGCGCCGAGAGCTGGATCCGGGAATGGGAGGCGTTCTACGGGGCTTTGCGCCGCTCGACAAAGCCCATCGTCATCGCGCTGAACGGCGTCGCGGCGGGCTCGGCCTTCCAGGTGGCGCTGCTCGGCGATATCCGTAT
Source organism: Salinarimonadaceae bacterium (assembly GCA_007693435.1). Taxonomy (GTDB): domain Bacteria; phylum Pseudomonadota; class Alphaproteobacteria; order Rhizobiales; family Beijerinckiaceae; genus Saliniramus. The sequence continues at coordinate 6,861 of REDO01000072.1, forward strand.
CGGCCACGAGGGCGTTCGCATGGGCCAGCCCGAGATCAATTCCGGTATCGCCAGCATCACGGGGCCTTGGATCATGAAGGAGATTCTAGGCCTCTCGCGGACGGTCGAGCTGACCCTGACGGGACGCATGATGGACATGGAGGAGGCCCACCGCATCGGGATCGTGCATCACGTCGTCGCGCGCGAGGCGGTGATGGAGCGCGCGCTCGCGGTCGCGGAGGATCTCGCTTCCAAGTCGCCCGTCGCCATGCGGCTGGACCGTGCGTGGTTCGCCGACATGACCGAGGCGTCCTTCCGCCAGGCCATCGAGGCCGCCATCGCCTCCCACCGCGCCGCCTACGCATCGGGCGAGCCGGCCAAGAAGATGGAGGAGTTCATGGACAAGCGCGGCCACAAGCTGCGCTGAGGGCGCGGGCGGGCCGGAAAAGAACGGCGCGGGAGCGATTGCTCGCCGCCGCGCCAGTTCGGGGCCTCGGGCCGAATTCTCCCGTGCCCTCTTATTGATAATCGGGGTCGACGTCGTCGTATTGCAGATCGATCCATTCCGCTGTGAAATTCGGCTCGCGCTTCTGCAGGAAGGCGCGCGGTCCCTCGCGGGCGTCCTTGTGGAACATGAGCTCCACGTTGCACAGGATCTGCGCCTCGAGCCCCTTCACCGGATCGAGACCGAGTCCCTGGTTGCGGGCGTTCTTGATGGCGCCGATCGCCTGGGTCGGACCCTTGGCGAGCTTGGCGGCGAGCGCGTAGGTCTCGGCCTCGAGCTCCTCGTCGGGCACGACCTTGGTGACCAGGTGCAGGTCGAGCGCTTCCTTCGCGTCGATCCAGCGGCCCAGCAGCAGGAGCTCCGTAGCCTTGCCGAGGCCCACGAAGCGCGGCAGCAGATAGGCCGCGCCGCCACCGAGCCCCCGGCGCACGTAGATCGCCGCCATGCGGGTGTCGGGCGCGGCGATGCGGAAGTCGCAGGCCAGCGCGATGTCGAACCCGGCGCCGCAGGCGTAGCCGCGCATCATCGCGACGACGGGCTTGCGCAGCTGCATCAGGTCGTTGACGAGGCGCGGATAGCCCATCTTCATGCGGGTGTGGAGATCGGGCGGGCCGTATTTGAAGCGATCCTCGGGATGCAGGTCGTCGCCGGCGCAGAAGCTCGTGCCCTCGCCCTTGAGGACGAGCGCGCGCACGTCGTTGTCGCGCCGCGCGCGCTCGATCAGGTCCGCGAAGACGAGGATCATGTCGGGCAGCAGGGCGTTCAGCTTCTGCGGACGCTGAATGGTGATCGTCGCGATCCCGTCGGCCACCGAATAGCCGATCGAGGGATGGGAGGATTTGTCGATTTCGGCGCCGGCCGAACCGGTCAGGGCTTCTTGCGATGACGTCGCCATGGTCAGCGTTCCCTTTGTATTACGATTATAGATATTGCATAGTGATAGTATCGCTCCGAATATGGGTCGTCAATATCATTCTTGGAATTGTCTAGACGCGTCGGAGCCGTTACGAGCAAATGAATGCAACGGTTAGGGGGGCATAATGCGCGCAGGTAGATCGGAATCGTCGGAGGCCGCCTGGTTCGTCTCTTCCGTCGAGAAGGCCTTCCTCATCCTGCGCGCCTTCGAGGCGCACGAGCGCAGCCTCAGCCTGACGGAGATCGCGGAGATCACGCAGCTCGACAAGAGCTCCGTACAGCGCTTCACCTATACGCTTGCGGCGCTCGGCTATCTGCACAAGGACAAGGACGCGCGCCGCTACACGATCTCGCCCAAGATCATGAGTCTGGGCATGATCTACCTGCGCACCGACCCGATCGTGGTGCGCGCGCGGCACGTGCTCTACGAACTCAACAAGTCGCTTGAAGTGACCTCGAACCTCGCAGAGCTGGACGGGACGGACGTCATCTACGTCGTGCGCTTTCCCAGCCGCAAGACCGTCACGGTCGACGTCGTTCTCGGCATGCGCCGCCCCGCCTTTTGCATGGCGAGCGGCCGCGCGATCCTCGCCACGCGCTCGGACGACGAGGTGCGCGACATCCTGGAGCGCTCGAACCGCGTGGCCTACACGGCCCACACCAAGACCGACATCTCCGAGATCATGGACGAGATCCACAAGACGCGGGCCCGCGGCTACGCGCTGACGGAGCAGGAGACGGTGATGGGCGACATCTCCGTCGCGGCGCCCGTGCGCCGGCCGGACGGGACATGCACGGCCGCCATCAATTTCTCCGTTTCGACGGCCGACTGGGATGCGGAGCGGGCCGTCAAACAGTTCAGCCCCGTCGTGATCGAGGCGGCGCGCGCCGTGTCCGGCACGAGCGAGCTGCGCCCCTTCACATTCGGCGATAACTGAACGCGCCGGACGGCCCGGCGCGCTCAGCGAGTCTATTTCCTGTCGAAGCTGCGGCGCGAGAACCGCATCGCCAGCAGCACGATCGTCGACGTGATGACGGTGAAGGAGAAGGCCAGCGCCGCGAGGTTTCCGAAGCTGCCCTGCTCCCAGATGTCGATGATGACGAAGCCCACGACCGGCGTGCGCACGCTCGCCAGCAGCGCCGAAGCCGTCAGCTCGCTCGACATCAGCACGAAGAGCAGGGCCCAGCCGGAAATGAGGCCCGGCAGGATCAGCGGCAGCACGACGCGCCGGAACGTGTAGCCCTGCGTCGCGCCCGAGATCGACGACGCTTCGAGCAGATCGCGGCCGACCTGCGAGACCGACGCGCCGGCGACGATCGAGGCCTCCGGCAGGTAGATCACGATATAGACGATGAAGAGCAGGATCAGCGTGCCCGACAGGTAGAAGGGCGCGCCGGCGAAGGCGATCAGGAAGCCGACGCCGATGACGATGTGCGACAGGGCGGCGGGGAACTTCGTCACGCCGTCGACGATCCTGCCGATCGCCTTGGGAGCGCTCAGGACGTAGAGCGCCATGATCGCGGCGATGACGATGCCGACGAGTCCGCCCACGACGCCGAGCCCGATGCTGTTCTGCATCGCGTTGCGCGTCATCGGGCGGTCGATGAGGATCTGGTAGTGCCGCAGCGTGAACGTGCTCGGATCGATCTCGGGGCGCCAGAAGGGCTGCAGCGACACGACGACGAGCGCCAGGAGCGGCAGCACCGAGGTGCAGGCGATGTAGAACAGCATCAGCCCGCGCGCCGGCCATTTCCAGGCTCCGAGCTCCACCGTGACGTGGCGCGCGCTCTTGCCGCCGATGGTGGCGAAGTTGCCCGCCGCCATGATCCGCCGCTGGATGATCCAGACGGTGGCGATCGCCACCATCAGGAACAGGCTGAGCACCATCGCGAGATCGGTGCGCGCCGGATACTCGAAGGTGAGCGAGCGCAGGATGCGCACCGACAGGATGTCGATCCCTGCCCGGTTCGCGATCACGACCGGGATGGAGTAGAGCGACAGGCCCGTGATCACCACGAGGAGCGAAGCGCCGATCAGAGCCGGCTTGATCGCGGGCAGGCTGACCTTGCGCAAGGTGGTGAGCATGGTCGCGCCGGACAGTCGCGAGGCCTCCTCCAGCGCCGGATCGACGTTGCGGAAGGCGGCGGCGACGATCAGATAGACGTATGGCACGAAATACAGCGCGTAGACGAAGATGACCCCCGCCCAGGAGGTCACCGAAATCTGAATGTCCCAGCCCATCTGGCCGACGGTGGCGCGCAGCGCCGCGTTGATGAAGCCGGCGCCGGGCGAAGCGAGGAAGATCCAGCCGATCGCCATGGCGACGGTCGGCACGATGAGGGGGACGATCGGCATGATGTCGCCGATGATCCCGAGCCGCGCGTCGGTGCGTTCGTTGAGCCATGCGAAGACGGAGGCCGTCACGATCGCGAAGAACCCGCCGCCGATCACGGCGAAGACGGTGTTCATGATCGTCTGCAGAACCCAGGGCGACGACATGACCTCGCGGAAAGCGGTCGTCTGCGGCACCCCGCCCGGAAAGAACACCCTCGCTATCATCAGGATCGCCGGATAGGCGACGAGCAGGACGATCGTCAGCGCGATCAGGGCGGAGAGGATCTGGAAGATCGAGAAATTCTGACGCCGGATAAAGTCGAGCACGCCGTTCGAGCGCGTTGTCACGGTTGCCTCAGCCAGGGACATGTCCGTCTCCGAAATCTGCCGCGCTCGGCGCGAACCGGGAAGTCCGACGGCCGTCTGACGACGACCGGCGGAGGTCTGCGAACCGGATCAGGGGGCTGCCGGGGTCGATGTCCCGAACGCCGCCGATCCGCCGTCGGTCGTCTCCACATCGGCGGCTGCGCTGTGCACGAGGAAGCGCAGCAGGCCGGGACTGACCGACCACCAGGCGGTGGCCCCTTCCTCGATGCTGGATATGCTCGGAATCCAGGACCTGATGCGTTCCTCGCCCATACGCAGGATGTATTCCGTGTGCGATCCCAGGAAAACGCGCGATTCGACGATGCTCTCGAAGCTGTTCGTTTCGTCCGCCGGCGGCGCCGGATGCACGAGGATGGATTCGGGCCGCGCCAGGAGCAGCGCGTATGCCTCCGGCGCAGGGACCGGCGCGCCCAGCATGGCGCCCGAAGCTGCGTCGACCGTGAAATCCGCGAACGGCGCCGAAAAGCTGACTCTGGAGCCCTCAATCTTGGTCACGCGACCGCGCCAGATGTTCGCGTTCCCGATGAAGGTGCCCACATAATCCGTATAGGGCAGGTTATAGACGTCCTCGGCCGTGCCGATCTGTTCGATCACGCCGTTGCCGAGCACGGCGATGCGGTCCGCCAGCGCCATCGCCTCGCTCTGGTCGTGGGTGACGTAGAGCGCGGTGAAACGCAGTTCGCGCTGCATGCGCCGGATCTCGAGGCGCAGTTGCTCGCGCACCTTGGCGTCGACGTTCGAGAGAGGCTCGTCGAACAGCACGACGCCGGTCTTCCCGACGACCGCGCGCGCGAGCGCCACGCGCTGCTGCTGTCCGCCGGAGATCTGGCCGGGATACTGCTTCGTGAGATGGCCGAGGCCGACCGTTTCGAGCGCTTCGACGGCGCGGGAGACGACTTCCCTGTCGGGAAGTCCGCGCGTGCGCAGCGGGTAGGCCACGTTTTCAAGCACCGTCATATGCGGCCAGAGCGCGTAGGACTGGAAAACCATGCTGACGGGCCGCTTGTTCGGCGGCAGGTTCACTCCCCTGCGCGAACAGAAGACCAGCTGGTCGTTGATGTGGATCTCGCCTTCGTCGGGCTTCTCCAGCCCTGCGACGCAGCGCAGGAGCGTGGTCTTGCCGCAGCCGCTGGGGCCGAGAAGGACGACGATCTCGTCCTCGGCCACGTCGAGCGTGACGTTGTTGACGGGAATGATCTCGCCCTGTCCGCCATGGCGCTGGAACTTTTTGGTGAGCCCCTTCACCCTGATCCTGACGGGCGCTTCCGAGAGAACGGGTTCCACGGGGGCTTCTTCGATTCTCTGAGGGATCATGTCGCCTCCAGTATCCGAACGCCGTCGACGAGGCGCTGATCGCAGTTGGTGTCGTCGTCTCGTGTTGCGCGTCGATCTGCGAGATCGCCGGAAGATAAGGGGCCGGCGACGATCGCGCCGGCCCCCCGTTTTCTGGGCGATCAGTTAAGGCCGAGACGGCTGAGCATTTCGGCGCGGCGCTCGGCGGAGATCTCCTGCTCCGCGGGAACGTAGGCGTCGCTCGGAGGCGGGCAGCCGTCGTAATCCGTCAGGAAGACGGAAGCCGCGCCGCTCATCGAGCAGTTGGTCTTCTGCGCGTCCTCGGTGAGGAACCACGCGAAGAAGACCTTCGCCGCGTTCGGATTGGGCGCGTTCACCGGGATGCCCCAGGAATGCTGCGGGCCGTGCGCGGGCACATCCGAATGTTGCTGGGGCAACGAGACGCCGATCGGCGCGCCCTGCTCCATATAGGGCTTGGCGTGCGAGAAGGGCGGCGGCACGACGACGAGGTGCCCCCCGGCTGAAACCTGCTGCACGCCCTGCGTGCCGCCCTCGACCAGCGTGAAGTTCTGCTCCCTCAGAGCCGTCGTGAATTCCGGCCCGTAGGTCTCCTCCATCAGATAAAGCCACGACATGTAGGTGCTGGAGGCGCGCGGATCGACGAGCATCCCCTTGTCCTTGAAAACGGGCTTGAGGATGTCGTCCCAGGTCTTGGGAACGTCGTCACCCGTCACCATGGAGTTGTTGTAGGCGATGACCTGGATCCCCTGCTGCTGATTGAGGTAGTGGCCCTTGATCGCGCTTTGCGGCCACTGCGCGAGCAGCGGAAGATCCTCGGCCGTCAGCTGGATGAAGAGTTCGGGCTGCTCTTCGAAAGTCCTGATCGATGCGAAGTTCAAGATATCCGGCGTGTGCACGTTCACAGAGATTTCCTGCGCGTAACGGTTCTGCAGCGGCCCTGTCGCAAGGCGGAGCATGTCCACCTCGATACCGGGAACGGCCGCCCGAAACTGCGAGATTTTCTCCTCCATGACGGCGGCGGCCAGGGTGGTGTAGATCGTCAGGCGACCCTCCTGGAGCGCGCCCTGCATCACCTCGTCGCTGACGTCGATCTTGTTGCGATCGGCGAGAGCTTGACCCGACGCCAGCATGACCGCCGAAAGCGCGATCGCGCTGCAGAAACCCCCAATGCCGTTTTTTAGAATACTCATGGTGTGACCCTCCTTTATTGCTTCCCCTCGGGGCCGTTCCCGGCTCTTTGAGTTCTCGGAAACGATGAATGCGCAGCGGCGCCGAACGCCGCAGACGCGATGAAACTCCCCAGTCCGGCGGCGGGCGGTTGACGGCCTCTCCCGCCGAGTTCCCGCATCCGTTCGTCATTTGACGCTGCAGATTCTCCGTTCCGCCATGCGGATTGGAGACGCACGGACGCCCAAGGCGCCGACCGCAGCGCGTTAGCTCAAAAAGTATTGGTATGCGATAGACGCCAACGAAATATGATACAAAAGAGCACGCCTGTCAAACGCTCAGAGGGCGCTCCCGACCTCGGTTCTGCGCGCCTTGAAGATCATCTGCGCCCTCGCCACGACCGCGCCATCGACGATCAGCCGCCCCTCGACGAAAGTCATGGAGCGCGTCGCCTCGACGATTTCGTGGGCGAATTCGATGAAGTCGCCGACCCGCACCGGCCGCAGGAACACGGTCGAGATCTGCACGGTGACATGCGCGCCGCCCCGCGTATCGTGGACGAACGAGCCGAGCACCTCGTCGAACAGCGCCGTGATCGCGCCGCCATGCACGACGCCCGCCTCATTGACGAGCCGCTCATCGGCCACCATGCCGTAAACGACGCGATCGCCCGAGCGCCGCCGGCTCAACGCGCCGAGCAGGCCGCCGAAAGCGCTGCGGATCGCGGGCGGCGGCGCTTCGCGGGAGGAATCGTCGGGCTTGTCCATGGCGTGGCGCCTTTTCTGTCGTGGGATTGCGACGCTGGTCGTCCCTTCTGCGGGGTCAGAGCCAGGCGCCGCTGAGCCGGTCCCAGCTTCCCTGTCGAAGGTCGGCCCGCTCCTGAGCGAGCGCGGGTTTGCGCACCTTGCCGCTCGTCGAGCGCGGCAGCGGCGCCTCGCGATATTCGATGAAGCGCGGTGTCTTGAAGGCGGCGAGGCGGCGGCTGCAATGCTCGATGACGGCTTCGGGAGGCACGTCGCGCAACGTCTTGCCGGGCTCGAGCACGATATAGGCCTTGACCTCCTCGCCCCGCGCGGCGTCGGGAACGGGCAGCACCGCCGCCTCGGCGACGCCCGGCACGAGGAGGAGGGCGGCCTCCACCTCCGTGGCCGAGATGTTCTCGCCGGCGCGCCTGATCATCTCCTTGATCCGGCCGTGAATGGTCACGAACCCGTCGGCGTCCCGACTGGCGAGGTCGCCCGAACGGAACCAGTCGCCGTGGAAGGCCGCCTTCGTCGCGTCGGGCTTGCGGTAATAGCCCAGGAACAGGCCCGGACCGCGGATCAGCAATTCGCCCTTCTCGCCGTCGGGAACGTCGTCGCCTTCCGGATCGGCGATCCGGACCTCGCGGAACGGTCCCGCGATCCCGCAGGAGCCCGATCCGACGAATTCGGCGGCCTCGATGGGCATCATCAGCCCGACGCCGATCTCCGTCATTCCGAAGGCCGCACGCGCGGGAAAGCCGTAGCGCTCTTCGAGTTCGCGATGCAGTTCGGCGCGATGAATGGCGAGATTGCCGCGCACGAGAGAAAGCGGGCCGTGATCCTCCGCGCGCGGCCGGCGCGCCATGGCGTCCATGGGAAACCAGCAGAACTCGATCTCGTATGCGCGCAGCCAGTCGGTGAATTGCGTGAGGCTCAGATAGGGGGCGACATAGTGCGTGGCGCGCTGGAAGAACGCCATCAGCATCAGCCATTGCGGCGTCATGTAGAAGAAGGGATTGCCGGAGAGGATGCGGCGGTAGCGCAACCCGTCGCTCGCCGCGTAGGCCTTGGCGCAGGCGAGCCAGTATCTCTGGGTCAGCAGACAGCCCTTCGGCAGACCCGTCGTCCCGGAGGTGTACTGAACGTTGAGCACGTCGTCGAGGCCGGGCTCAGCCTCGGGCGTGAAGCCGGAAGAGGAGCCGGCGACGAGTTCCGCCCAGCGCACGCGTTCGTCGGCGCCGGGATCGCCGATCACGACGACGGCCCGCAGCCCCGCGATCGTCTCGCCGATCTCGTCGAGCAACGGCAGGAAGCTCTCGTGGATCACGAGATGCGTCGCGTCGCCGTCGGTCAGGAGGTAGTCCAGCTCGAACGCCGTGTAACGGACATTGACCGGGATCATCACGGCCCCGATCGCCGCCAGCGCCAGCCAGGTCGTCGGCATTTCGAGAATGTTGGGCGCCATGACCGCGACATGGCCGCCATGAGTGACCCCGATGCGCCGAAGGCCGTTGGCGAGACGCTCCACGTCTTCGAGAAGCGCCGCGTAGCTGCGCTCGGTTCCCGTTTCGATGAAATGGAGGGCCGGGGCGTCGCCCGCTTCCGAAGCCGCCTCGCGCAGGAGCGCCATGACGTTCGCCGGCAGGGGCTCGGCCGAGACGCGCCGATAGCGCTCGCGCGCCGCTTCAAGCCATGGATACTTCGCGCCCGCCATGCCTCGCTCCGCCTCGGAAATTTGTCCGCCCCGGCTGCGCCGTCTCCCGGCGGTGTTTCTTTTCGCGAAATAGTATCGCGATCCAATATCTATTATTATAATAGCCGCACTCGGATCAAGCGGAAGGGGCGAAACATGGCGAACCAGTCGGACATCGTGATCTTCGGCACCGGCGCATTCGCGAGCAGGATCGTCTTCGACCTCGCGATCGTCGCGCCGCGCCCGGTATCGGTGCTGCTCGTCGGCCGCGACGCGGCGCGGCTGGCCTGGATGAAGACGGCCGCGCTCGCCCGGGCCTCCATGTTCGGCAGGCCGCTCTCGGTCGCGGTTGAGCGGCGCGAAGCCTTCACCACGCCGGTCGTGACCGAAATCCTCGACGCCGCGCGGCCCAAAGTCGTCGTGAACACGGCGTCGATGCAGGGGGCGCGCAAGAGCCCGCCGCGCGCCGACGGCTGGAGCCGCCTCATCGCCGCCGCCGGGCTCGGCGTCTCGACGCTGCTTCAGACGCGGATTTCGATGGACGTCGCACGGGCGATGGGCGCGGCGCCGGGCGCGCATTTCATCAATTGCTGCTACCCCGACGTGGTGAACCCGATCCTCGCGGCCGCCGGTCTGCCGATCACGAGCGGTTTCGGCAATGTCGCGATCCTCGAACACGCTTTCGCCGGCGCTCTCGGCCCCGGTCATGAGGAGCTGCGCCTTCTCGCCCAGCATGCGGCGCTCTCCGCGTTCCGGCGCGAGCCCGCGCAACGCGTCGGCGCGGCGCCCCTGCGCGTCTGGCTTGGCGCGCGCGAGATAGACGACGTCTATGATCGCTTCGCCGGCGTGAAGCTGACCGAGGAGCCCGCGATCGACGTCTCGGGCGCCTCCGGCATCCCCTTTCTTCTCGCCCTGACCTTCGGCGCGGCTTGGCGCGGCCATCTTCCCGGCCCCAACGGCCTGCCGGGCGGCTATCCGGTCCGGCTCGCGGACGGGCGGCTCGATCTCGACCTTCCGGAGGGCCTGAGCGCGCAGGAGGCCGTCTCCTGGAACAGGGCTTTCGAGGAAGGCAACGGCGTACGCGTCGGCCCGGACGGACACGTACGCTACGCCGGCAAGGTCCGGGAGGCTATTTCGGCCGTCAGCCCCGAACTTGCGGAGGGATTCGCGCTCTCGTCCTTCGACGACGCCTTTGAAGCCATGAGCGCGTTGCGTCGGCGACTGAGCGAGCAAAAGTGACGCGCGTTGACGGCTGGCGAGGCAGCGCCCATTGAACGGAACGTCGATACGTCGATGAAGTAGCGCCGATGACGAAACGATCATGACGAAACGATCCTGGCCGATGCTCGCCCTGCTGCGGCAGCGCAATCCGGCGCTCTACCTGTCGGCGCACACGATCGCCACGATCGGCATCTGGACGTCGAAACTCGGGGTGGCCTGGGCGACGTGGGAGCTCTCCGGCTCGCCCTGGTGGCTCGGCGTGATGGCCTGGGCGGATCTGTTTCCCTATCTCGTCATCACCCCCTTCGCCGGCGTGCTGGCCGATCGTTTCGACCGGCTCGTCGTCACGCGGATCGCGCAGGTCGCGATCACGATCATCGCCGCGACGCTCGCGATCTGCGCCCTCTACGACATGCTCACCCTGTCGCTGCTGCTGGCGCTGACGCTCGCCGGCGGCATCGTCGGCGCCTTCGAGCAGCCCGCGAGGCTGGCGCTGATCGTCTCGCTCGTGAAGAACCGCGACGTGCCGGCGGCGATCGGGTTCAACTCCCTGACGTTCAATCTCGCGCGGATTCTGGGGCCCATGCTCGCAGGACCGCTCATCGTCGTATTCGGCCTCTGGTCCGTCTTCGCCGTGAAGGTCGCGGCCTCCGCGCTGTTCGTCGTCGCGCTCGTGATGATCAGACCCGTGACGGTGCAGCCGCGCGCCTCGCGGGCCTCGAGCGTCGTCGCCGAGATCATCGACGGCGTCACCTATCTCTACCGCCAGCCGGGCCTTTCGGCCGTGCTTCTCGTGTTCCTTGCGTTCTGCCTGAGCGGGCGCGGAATCATCGAGCTCCTGCCCGCCCTCTCCGATCGCATCGTCGGCTCCCTCGGGATCGCCGACAGCGTGATCGCCCTGTCCGTACTGACCTCGGTGATCGGCGTCGGGGCGATACTCGGCTCGGTGGCGAGCACGATGCTCGTGCGCCAGGAGGCTTCGTTCGGCATCGTGGCGGCCACCGGCTTCGTCTCGGGGCTCGCCGTCGTGATCATCGGCTTCGCGCATCAATCGATCGTGGTGCTCGCCGGGCTCATGCTCATCGGCGCGGCGACGGTGGTCGGCGGCGTCGCGGTGCAGGTCACGCTCCAGCTCGCCGGCGATCCCAACCGCCGCGGCCGCACGACGAGCGTCTACAGCCTGTTCGTGCGCGGGGCGCCGGGCATCGGGGCGCTGATCATCGGGGCGGCGTCGGAGCTGATTTCGGTCGAACTCGCCTTCGCCTTCGCCGGCGCGGCGGCGGCGCTGATCAGCCTGCGCTACTGGCTGCGTCGTTCGGCGATCCAGGCCACGCTCGTCTTCGCAAGCGACGACCAGCCCGCAGACCGCCAGGATGGCGACGGGACGGGCGCCGCGCCTAAGGCCTGATCGGCTCCATACCGGCCTCGACACGCAGGCGCTCGGCGACGGCGAGCAGCAGGTCCTCGCGCCATGGCGGGGCGACGAGCTGCATGCCGACGGGCAGCCCTTCCCGCGTCAGCCCGATGGGAACCGAGAGCGCGGGGAAGCCGATCGTCGAGATCGTGAAGGTGACGCTCAGATAATCAATGATGTTTTCGAGCTTCTCGCCATTCACGTAGAGCACGTCGCTCTGGTCGTTGGGGAAGGGCGGGAGCGTCGTCGTCACGGTGGCGAGAATGTCATGCGTCTCGAAGAAGCGCATGAAGTTCAGATACAGCCTGCTTCGCGCCTCCTCCGCGCCGAGATAATCGTCGGCGCTCATGCCGTGGCCGCGCTCGACGTTCCAGATCACGGTGCGGGTGAGCTTGTCGCGATGCGCGGCGACGACGGGGCCGAGCGTGCGGTGCAGGAACCCGGCGCGCAGGCCCCCGAAGGCCGCCTTCGCTTCCGAGCAATCGGGATGGCCCGGCCGCGTCTCGCGCCAGATTCCGGCGATCTTTCCGATAGCCGTCTCGAAGAGTTCGAGCACCGAGCTATCGACCGGCGTGATGCCGAGGCTGGCGCTGACGCCGACGCGAAGCTCGTCGGGGGCCTGTGATTCGAGCGCCGGCGCGAAGGGGGCGCCGCGCAGGCTCAGGGGATCGCGCCGATCGGGTCCCGCGGTCGCGGCGAGCGCCAGCGCCACGTCGCCGGGCGTGCGCGCGAGGAAGCCGTGCTGGTTCAGCCCGTCCCAGAGCAGTTGCTTGGGCACGGACGGGATCAGCCCGACCGTCGGCCGGATCCCGTAGACGCCGCAGAAGCTCGCAGGCACGCGCGCCGAGCCGCCGAAATCCGTGGCGTGGCCGAGCGCGGTCATGCCCGTCGCGACGGCGACCGCCGAGCCGCCGGAGGAGCCGCCGCTGGTGCGCGTCACGTCGAAGGGATTGCAGGTCGGGCCGTAGAGCTTGTTCTCGCAGATCGCGCCGTAGCCGAATTCCGGCGTGTTGGTCTTGCCGATGACGATCGCCCCCTGCGCGCGCAGCCGCGCGACGACGAGTTCGTCCTCGTCGGGCACATGGTCGGCGTAGACGAGCGAGCCGTAGGTCGTGCGCAGCCCCTTCGTGGCGGCGAGATCCTTGATGGCCACGGGCACGCCTGCGAGGATCCCGGCATCGCGCCCGGCGGCGCGCGCCTCGTCGACCGCCCGGGCGGCTTTGAGCGCGCCCTCCTCGTCGATCGTGATGAAGGCGCGCAGCGCGTCGTTCAGCGCGGAGACGCGCGAGAGCGCCGCCTGGGTCGCCTCCGTCGCCGAGACGCTTCCCGAGCGCACGGCGCCCGCCGTCTCGGACGCAGTGCGGAAATACGGCTCATGATGCGGGCTCGTCATCGCAGATCTCCCCTGTCGTGGGTCAATGCCCGGCTCCGAAATAGGCTTGCTGGAAAGCGTCGCTCGCGGCGAGCGACTTCGCGTCGCCTGATTCCACCACGCGTCCCTGCTGGAGCAGGTAGCCGCGCCGCGCGATGGCGAGGGTCTGGTGCACGTTCTGCTCCACGAGGAACACCGTGACGCCCTGCTTCGCGATGCCGGCGATCGTCTCGAAATTCTCCTCCACCAGATTCGGCGCGAGGCCGAGCGAGGGCTCGTCGACGATGAGAAGCTCGGGCGCCTTCATCAGGCCCCGTCCGATGGAGACCATCGCCTGCTCGCCGCCCGACATCGTTCCCGCGAGCTGGCCGCGGCGCTCGCGCAGGCGCGGGAAGCGGTCGTAGACCACCTCCATCCGGCGGCGGATCTCGGCGCGGTCTGCTATCTCGTAGGCGCCCAGCCGCAGGTTCTCCTCGACGCTGCATCTGGGAAAGACCTTTCGGCCTTCGGGAATGATCGCGATCCCGGCGCCGACGATCCGATGCGTGGGAAGCGTCGTCAGGTCGCTTTCGCCGAAGCGGATCTCGCCCGCGCGCGGCCGGGTGAGACCGAGGATGGCGCGGATCAGGGTCGTCTTGCCCGAGCCGTTGGCCCCGAGCAGGCAGGTGACGCCGCCGGGCTCCACGGTGAGGTTCACGTCGTGGAGCACGTCGGCCGCGTCGTAGCCGGCGAAAACGCCGGATACGGTCAGCGTGCGCCCGATGGCGTTCCCGTCGCTCATGCGGCCGCCCCGTGTCGCGTGCCGAGATAGGCTTCCTGCACCTGCGGATCGGAAGCCACCTCGCGATAGGAGCCCTCCGCGATCTTGCGGCCGTAATTGAAGACGACGCAGCGGTCGCTGACGCGTTCGATCACGGGCATCTCGTGCTCGATGATGACGACGGCGAGTTCGGGGTTGCCGCGCCGGGTCTCCAGAATGTCGTCCATGAGCTGGCGCGTCTCGTCATGGGTCATGCCGGCGGATGGTTCGTCGAGCAGCAGGAGGCGGGGCCGGCTGATCAGCGCGCGGCAGATCTCGATGCGGCGCCGGTCGATCATCGGAAACCGGGCGATCGGCTCGAACATGCGCTGCGCGAGTTCGGCGCTGAAGATGGCGAGCAGAGACCGCGCCTGTTCGCGTTTCTCCTCGAAGGCCGCGCGAAACGCCTTGCGGTGCAGGATATTGGCCATGAAGCCGAGATCGAGATCCTTGTGGGCGCCGATCATCAGTTCGTCGAAGATCGACAACTCGGTCGAGAGCCGGCAGCGCTGGAAGGTGCGCGTCACGCCGGCGCGGTAGATCGCCTGGGCCCGGAGCCCGCCGATCTCGCGACCGTCGAGCAAGGCGGCGCCGCCATCCGGGCGGTAGATGCCGGTGACCACGTTGAAGAGCGTGGTCTTGCCCGAGCCGTTGGGCCCGATCAGTCCGAGGATCTCGCCGCGCCTGACGGAAAAGGAGACATCCGCCAGCGCCTGCAATCCGCCGAAGCGCTTGCTCAGGCCGCGCGACTCGAAGAGTGGCGCTTCGTTCGTCATCACGCGCTCCCTTCCCCGAAATATCGCCGCATCCGCCGCGGCGCCAGCCCGTTCGGGCGGATCAGCAGGAGCCCCACGATCAGCGCCGCGAAGAGGAGCACCCGGTATTCCTGTATCGTCTGGAGGCGTTCCGGCACGAGCACGATCAGCGTCGCCCCGAGCAGCACGCCCCAGCGGTTCCCGATGCCGCCGAGAATGATGATCGCCACGAGCATCAGCGAGGCGGAGAAGCTGAAATTCGGCGGCGCGATGAAGCTCATCAGCATGCCGAACAGGGCCCCGGCGACCCCGATGATGAAATTGCCGAGGCAGAAGGCGAAGATCTTCCAGCGGGCGAGATCGATCCCGAAACAGGCCGAGCGCGTCTCGTCGAGCCGCACCGCGTCGAGCGTCAATCCGATCCAGGAGCGCTCGATCCGCGTGACGAGCGCGAACGCTCCCACCGCCAGCAGCAGCGCCACGACCGCGTAGCCGAAATAGAACGACAGGGTCACGCCCGGCGAGAGGCGGATATTGCGGGTCATGTCGAAGCCGAACAGGCTCAGCCCGGCGACATGCATGCCCTGCGCGCCGCCGAAGGTCTCGTTGATCTCGAGGAAAGTCGTGAACAGCACGCCGAAGGCGATCGTCACGACCGAGGCGTAATGCCCGCGCGTGCGCAGGACCGGCGGCAGCAGCGCCAGCCCGATCAGCGCCGCGAAGACGCCGCCCAGCACCATCACGACGGGATGGGGGAGCCACGCCAACTGCGTCAGCACGGCGGCCGTATAGCAGCCGATCCCGAAGAAGGCGGCGCCGGCGAAATTGAGGACGCCGGCATAGCCGAACTGGAGATGCAGCCCGAGCGCCACCGTCACGTAAATGAGCAGCGTGCAGATCAGGAGCAGAGCGAAATGGTTGGCGTGGAAGACCAGGATCAGCGCGACGATCGCCAGCAGCACGGCCGCCGGCGCGGTCGAGACGGCGCCGCGCACCAGCGCCGAATCCGGCGCACGCGTGACGCGCCGCTCGGCGAGCACGATCCCCGCCGCGAGCGTGACGAGCAGCGCGACGACGATCCGTTCGTCGTTGACGGTGAGCAGCGCGCGGCCGAAGGCGAAGCAAAGAAGCGTCGTCGCGACGAGCGCGAAAGCGGCGAACATGCGGTCGCGCATGCCGTTTCGAGTGGTGACGCTCATGGCTCAGACCCGCTCGCTGACGCGCTCGCCGATCAGGCCCGTGGGCTTGAGCGCGATGAGCACGAGGATGACGGCGAAGGCGAAGACGTCGCTGTAGGCGCTGGAGAACGGCATGAACAGCGAGCCCACGATCTGGAGCCCGGCGAAGATGAAGGCCCCGAGTATGGCGCCGGCGATATTGCCGAGCCCCCCGATGATCGCCGAGCAGAAGCCGATGATCGCGAGCATCAGGCCCATCGAGTAGTTCACCTCGTTGTAGTAGAGCCCGTTGATCATCGCGGCGCAGGCGGCGAGCCCCGAGCCGAGCGCGAAGGCGCCGAGCACGACGAGGCGGTAGTTCACGCCCATGCAGCGCGCCGTCTCCTCGTCCTGCGCCACGGCGCGGATCGCGAGTCCGAAGCGCGTGCGCTCGATCAGCGCGCCCGTGGCGACGATGATCGCGAGGCCCGCGAAGATCAGCATGATGGTGTCGACGCGAACGTTGATCGCGCCGATCGAGACGAAGTCGGTCGGCAGGAGCGCCGGGAAGGATTTAGGGTTCGAGCCGCGCGGATAGAAAAGGCGCACGCCCTCGCGGATGACGGTCGCGAGCATGAGCGTGATCAGCAGCGTGTTCAGCAGCGGCGCGCCCTTGAGCGGCAGGATGAAGAAGCGCGCCACGATCAGGCCGAGGGCGATCGTGCAGGTGACCGAGGCGATGGTCACGAGAACGAGCTGGAGGAACGGCGAGGTCACGCCGAGCCCCGCCAGCGGGAGGAAGGCGGTGAAGCCGGCGAAAGCGCCGAACATCAGCACGTCGCCATGGGAGAAGTTGAGGACGTTGAACACGCCGACGAAAAGCGTGAAGCCGACGGCCACGAGCGCGTAGATCACGGCGAGTATCAGCCCGCTCACCACGATCTGCGAAACGAATGCGATGTCCACGGAAGCCTCGATCTGGGCGCGGGAGGATGAGGCGGCGCATGGACGCGCCGCCTCGTCGGATCGATCGACGCCGCGTCAGTTCGGCTGGCGCAGGCTGCGCAGGCCGCTGGCGTAATCGCTGTCCTCCCAGACGGTCCATTGCCCGTCCTGAACGACATAGGTCGAGATGACGGCGACCGTGTTCTGGCCCGATTCGTCGAAGGTGATCTCGCCGATGGCGGAATCATAGCCGCTCACGCCGTTGAGCGCGTCGCGCAGGGCGATGCGGTCGGGCCCGACCTCCTCGATGAGGTCGATGGCGAGCGACGCCGCGGAATAGGCGAACGGGCCATAGGCCTCGAAGGGCTCGCCGAAACCGGCCTCCTGATAAGCCGCGACGAACGCCGCGCCGCCCGGGAGCTGATCGACCGGAGCGCCTTCGAGAAACGCGAGGGTGCCCTCCGACAGGGCGGGGGGCAGACCTTCGAGATAGGCGTCGGAGAGGATGCCGGACGTCCCCTGGAACTGCGCGGTCACGCCCAGGCGCTCCATCTGCGCGCGGATGCGCACGCCGAGCTGCGCCTGTCCGCCGAAATAGAGGACGTCGGGCCGCAGGCTCGCGATCTGCGCGAGCTCAGAGCTGAAATCCTGCTGGTCGGCGGTGACGCCGAAGGTGCCCACGATCTCGCCGCCCGCCTCCGTGAGGAAGCGCGAGAAATACTCGTTGTGGGCGCGCCCGTAATCGGTGGTGTCGTGGATGATCGCCCAGGTCTGGTAGCCCTGATCGACCACGAAGTTCGCCGCGTGTTCGTTCTGGTTGATCATCGTGCCGTTGACGCGATGGATCTCCTTGTAGTCGTTGCCGTAGGTGATGTCAGGCAGGACGGCGCCCCAGAGCACGACGGGCAGCTCGAAGCGGTTGTAGGTTCCCACCGCGCCGATGGCGACCGCGGAGCAGTAATGCGGGAACCCGACGACGATGCCGTCGTCGGCGGCGGCGCGCGTGGCGACGCGCAGGCCGACATCCGCCTTGCATTCGTCGTCGAAGGCCTCAAGCACGTATTCGTATGTCGCGTCCGGATCGGCGTTGCGCTGGCGCACCGCGAGTTCGATCGAATTGCGCGCGCCGATCCCGACGCTCGAAAGCGGTCCCGTCAGCGGGCCGATATAGGCGAGCCTGACCTGATCCTTCGCCCAGCCTTCCGAAGGCGCGGCGAGGGCGAGGCCAAGGACCCCGACGGCGCCGAGCCAGATTCCAGAGATTTTCAGCATGTTTCGTTCCCCGTTCTTGTCGTTATTCCCATGATGGCCTCCCATGGCGCGTCCCTCTTCTTCGGGACGCGCCGCGTGATCGCGCCTTGTTCTTTCGCGCCCGAGGGGAAGTCTCCGGCGGCCGCTATATTCTGCGCTTAATTAACATTATGCGGGTTGCGCATTGCGCTTGAAGTCCCAAATCGTCAAATCAGATTTCGCGGTTCGAGAAATCTGGGGGGCAGGCCCTATTCGCAGATGTAGCGGCGCGCCGGTGTCTCGCGGCTGATGAAGCAGCGGCAATAGGCCTCCGCGAGCCGGGCCGCGTGCTGCAGCCGGGCGCGCGTCTGCGCGTTCGCGCCGTGCAGCCGGTCCGCCGCGGCTTGCGTCTGCCGACGCAGGCGGTCGTAATCGATCGTCGTGAGACGGCGCTCGCGCACGACGCAGCGCCCCCCGACGAAGACGTCGCGCACGCCCGTGCCGTCCTCCGCGTAGACGATCTGCGCCGAAAGGTCGTTCATCGGCGTGTAATGGGGCGCGCGCAGGTCGAGGATGACGATATCGGCGGCGGACCCCTCGCGCAGGACGCCGATCGAATCGCCGAAGCCGAGCGCCCGCGCGCTGCCCGTCGTGGCCGCCTGCAAGGCCTCGCGCGCGCCGATCCAGCTGTCGACGGGCGCGCCGAAGACGCGCGAGGCGTGGGTGGCGAGGCGCATCGCCTCGAACATGTTGAGCCCGTCGGCGCAGCTCGCCCCGTCCGTCCCCAGCCCGACATGGACGCCGGCGTCGAGGAAGGCGCGGACATCCGCGACGCCCGATCCGAGCCGGAAATTGCTCGCCGGGTTGTGGATCACGTTGGCGCCCGTATCCGCCATGCGGCGCATGTCGTCGCCATCGAGCCAGACGCCGTGCGCGGCGGTGAAGCGCGGGCCCAGAAGCCCGAGCCTGTGGAGTTTCGCCGTGATCGTCTCGCCGAAGCTCTCGCCGCTGACGACCGTCTGCACCTTGCTCTCCGACACATGCGTGTGGATGCCGATGCCGAATTCGGCCGAGAGGTCGCGCACGCCGGTCAGAAACGCGTCGGAGCAGATGAAGGGGATCGCCGGGCCGAGCCCGAACCGGATCTTCTCCGAAGGCCAGCGCCAGCCCTGCGCGAGGGCGCGGAAGCGCGCCAGAAGGCCTTCCGGCCCCTCCGAGGACATCTGCGGCAGGCCCTCGACGCCTTCGCCGACGAGATGGTCGCGCAGGCCCGGAACCGCCCCGAGGAACGGCTGGTCGGAGGCCATCGGCGCGATCGTCGCGCGCATGCCGACATCGTCGTAGGCGCGCGCCACCGCATCGACGCCCTCGATGGTCGGCAGGGGGAATTCAAGGCACATGTCGTAGGCCGCCGTGCAGCCCTTGAGCAGCATCTCGGCGGCGCCGATGGCGGCCGAGGCGTAGATCTCGTCGAGGCTGCGCACGCCCGAAATCCAGGGCGCGTTGGTCAGCGACATCTCCAGCGTCCAGCGGTCGCCCATGCCCTTGGCCAGGTTGGAATGGGCGTGGAGGTGTCCGTTCACGAGGCCGGGCAGGATGGCGCATTCGGTAGCATTGAAACGCGCGGCGTCGATCCCTTCGGGCGCCCCGCCCCGGAAGATCGCGGCGATGAGCCCGCCCTCCATGAGAAGATCCGCGCGAGTTCCGCGCGCCTCGCCGTCCTCGACGAGGACGGCCCCGGTGATCAGCTTGCGTTCCATGGCTTCCCCTCCCACGGCGTCCTCTCCCGGCTGTCGCTCCCTCCGTCCGCCCCCGTCACCTGCCCATCCATGTGAGCGGCGTCATGACGATCTCGGGAAACACCGTGATGATCACGAGCGAGAGGCACATCAGCAGGAAGAACGGAATCGTGCCCGCGATGATCGTGTTGAGCGGCTTTCCGCTCATGCCCTGCAACACGAACAGGTTGAAGCCAATCGGCGGCGTGAGCGCCGAGATCTCGACGATGATGACGGTGAAGATGCCGAACCAGATGAGATCGATCCCCGCCGTCTGGACCAGCGGCAGCACGACCGCCGCCGTCAGCACGACGATCGAAATGCCGTCGAGGAAGCAGCCGAGGATGATGAAGACCAGCGCGAGGATCAGGAGCAGCGTGTAATGCGACAGCTCCAGATAGGCGATCAGCGAGGCCAGGCCGCGCGGAATGCCGGTGAAGCCCATGGCGACGGAGAGGAACTTCGCGGCCACGAGAATAAGCACGATCATCGCCGAGACGAGCGTCGCGGAGATCACGCCCTCCTTGAACGACGTCCAGTTCAGCGAACCGAAGGCGGCCGAGAGGACGAGCGACCCCGCGACGCCGATCACCGCCGCCTCCGAGGCCGTGGCGAGGCCCGTATAGATCGATCCGATGACGCCGCCGATCAGGAGAAAGACCGGGATCAGCGAACTCGAGGCCCGGACCCGCTCGAAGAAGCTCATGCGCCCCTCTTCGGCGGGAACCTTGTCGGGATTGAGCAGCGACCAGATCATGATGTAGGCCATGAACATCACGATCAGCAGCAGCGCTGGCGCGATGCCTGCGATGAACAGCCGGCTGATCGAGACCTCGGCCGCGACGCCGTAGACGATCATGATGATCGAGGGCGGGATCATCAGGCCCAGCGTGCCGGAGGCGGCCAGCGATCCGAGCACGAGGCGGTCGTCGTAGCCGCGCTTGGCGAGCTCGGGCAGCGTGATCTTTCCGACCGTCGCGCAGGTCGCGGCGGACGAGCCTGAGACGGCGGCGAAGATCGCGCTGGCGAGCACGTTGACGTGCATGAGCCGCCCCGGCAGCCGCGTCACCCAGGGAGAGACGCCGCCGAACATCTGCTGCGGAAGCTGCGACCGGAACAGGATCTCGCCCATCCAGATGAAGAGCGGCAGCGCGGTGAGCGACCAGCTGTTGGCGCCGCTCCACAGCTGCGTGGCGAGAATGCGCCCGGCGGGCCTGTCGAGCAGGCCCTCGAGCGCGAAGAGGCCGACCGCGACCAGCGAAAGCGCGACCCACAGGCCGCTTCCCAGCAGGACGAGGACGAGGGCTGCGAGAATCAGGCCGTAAGTGACGATATCCATTCAACTCACCATTGGCGCAAGGTCGGCGGTCAGGGATGCGCGGGCGCGGATCCGTCGTCCCACGAGCTCCTGAGGCCCGAGGCGACGGCAAGGATCCGTTCGAGCAGGACGAGGGAGAAAAGCGCGAAACCCCAGGCCATCAGCGCCTGATACGGCCAGAGCGCGAAGGGGATGATATCCGTCGAGCGCTCGTTGAAGCGGTGGGATTCGAAGGTCTGATGCGTGGTCCACCAGGTGCAGTAGACCGACAGCAGGAAGCCGAGCCCGTGGCACCACGCTTCGACGATGGTGCGCGCGCGACCGGTCAGCTTTTCGATGAACAGGCTGACGCGGATATGCACGTTGGCGCGAAGCGCCGGCGCGATCGCGAGAAACGTCGTCGCCACGAGCGCGTAGCCGGCTATCGGCGTCGTCCAGGCGATCGAGGTGAGGGTGAAGCGCGCCACGATCTGGATCATGATCGTGACCGCCAGCGCAATCATCGCAAGCGCGGCGAGCGCGACGGAGGCGCGACACATGGCGTCGACGAGCCAGCCGACGATCCGCGCCGGAAGAAGGAGAAAACGTCGCATGGCTTGCCCCGAAAGGGCCGGGCGCGTTTGAGAGCGGCGCCCGGCCATGAGTTTCGGAAGAGATTACCCGATCAGTTCTCGAGCGCCATGCGGGCGTTGAAGCGATCGATGATCGCCTGTCCGTCCGGACCGGCATTGGCGATCCATGCATCCGCGATGCCTGCGCCGAGCTCCTGCAGATCGGCGACGAGCTGCGCGGGCAGCGGATCGGGGCACTCGACCTGGGCGCACAGGGTCGCCTGCTTCACGGCGAGGTCATACTCCATCATCAGCCAGCCGCGCGCTTCCGCCGCCGCCCCCGCAGCGATCACGGCTTCGCGATGTTCGCGCGAAAGCGCGTTGAGCATGTCGGTGTTGATGAAGGTGACGTTCTTCGGGATATAGGCGTTGATGTCGTAGAAATAGTCGATGTAGTCCCAGGCGCTGCTGTCGGCGCCCGTCGACGCCGAGGTGGAGAACGCGTCGACGACGCCGGTCTCCATCGCCTGCGGCAGATCAGCGGATTCGATGCGCACCGGCACCGCGCCGAGCGCCTCGGCCATCAGCGCCGTGGACGGGTTGAGCGTGCGCAGCTTCTTGCCGGCGAAATCGGCGGCGCTTTCAACCGGATCCTTGGTGAAGAAGCCCTGCCCCGGCCAGGACACGCCGTAGAGCAGGGTCAGCCCCTGCGCCGCCAGACGCTCCGCCACCGCATCGCGCGAGACTTCCCAGAGGATGCGCGCGCTGTTGAAGTCGTTGGCGAGGAACGGGATCGCATCGACGCCGAAAATCGGGTCCTCGTTCTCCATCGTCGACATGACGAGTTCGCCGATGGCGATCTGCTGGGTGCGTGTCGCACGCTTGATTTCGGGTAGCGCGTAGAGCGACGCGCCGCCATGGACGGTGATATTGACCTCGCCGCCGGTCACCCGGTTGATCTCGGCGGCGAAGATTTCCGCATTCTTGACGTGGAAGCCGAGCGCGGCGTAAGGCGACGCGAAATCCCACCGCGTTTCGGCGGAGGCCGATGTCGCGATCAATGCAGCCGTCGCCGTCGCGGCGACGATTCCGATGATTCTCATGATGTTCCCCTCGCATTTTTAATGGTCACTGGCGACGAGCCCGTAACCGGGGATCGTCATCGCCGTCTTGTTGTGGCGATTGAAGGCTAGGCCATGGCGCGCGCCGGGAGAAGGCTATTTTCGCGAAGGGTGATTTCGCGAAATTCGACATCATCCGCCGCCGCGACGATTCTCGCGGCTTCACCCTTCCCGATTGCCGGCCCCGGATCGAGCGCCGCGTGGCGAGCCGGAAAACTGCTGGGGGGCGGACGGAGCGATACTATATGTAGCCCAGCATTCTCGGCAGCGTGAGGGCTATCGCGGGGACCGACGCGACGAGCGCGAGCCGTCCCAGATCGGCGATGAAGAACGGTATCAGCCCCGCATAGATCCGGCGCAACGGGATCGTCTTCGTCACGCCGTATATGACGAAGACGTTCAGGCCGATGGGCGGCGTGATCATCCCGATCTCCATCACCATCACCATCACGACGCCCCACCAGATCGGATCGAAGCCGAGCGAGCCGACGACCAGCGGATAGACGAAGGGAAGGGTGATCACCATCGCGGCGACCGTGTCGAAGATGGAGCCGAGCACGATGTAGAGCAGCAGCAGCAGGAGGATGACGACGACGGGGGAAAAGCCCGCCGCCTCGATCGCCGTGACGATCACGTCGGGCGCGCGCGTGAAGGCGAGAAACCGGCCGAAGACGTTGGCGCCGATCACGATGACGAAGATCAGGCAGGTGTTGCCGGCGGTCTCGACGAGGCTGCCGATGAACGTGCGGCGCGTGAGCCTGCCTGAGAGCAGCGCGAAAATGAAGGTGAGCGCGGCGCCGACGCTGGCCGCCTCCAGCACCGTGAAGACGCCGCCATAGAGGCCGATCCCGAGCGCGAGGATGACGAATATGGCGCGCCATGCGCCCGCGAGGACGCGCAGCCTCTCGCGCATCGGCATGCGCTCGCCCGGAGGTCCGATCTCCGGCTTCATCCTCACGAAGATCTCGATCGCGACGAGATAAAAGGCGACGGCGATGAGGCCGGGTACGAATCCGGCGGCGAACAGCGCGATGGGCGAGTTCTCCGTGAGCACCGCGTAGAGCACCATGATCACGGATGGCGGGATCAGGATCCCGAGCGTGCCGCCCGCCGCGACGGCGCCTGCCGAGAAGCCGGGCTCGTAGCGACGCCGCGTCATTTCCGGAATGCCGATGCGCGCCATCGTGGCGGTCGTCGCGACCGACGAGCCGCAGATCGCCCCGAACCCGGCGCAGCCGCCGATCGTCGCTGCGGCGAGGCCGCCGGGGCGGTGCCCGATCATGGCGGAGGCTACGCGGAAGAGGTCGGCCGAGAGGCCGGCGACGCTCGCGAACGACCCCATCAGAAGGAAGATCGCGATCACGGCGAGGCTCTCCGAGCCGATCGCCGTCACCGTCTCCGCGCCGACGAGCGACACCATGCGGTCGAAGCCGATGAAATACGAAACGCCGAAGCCGCCCACCAGAAGCATCGCGATGCCGATGGGCACGTGCAGACCGATCAGCGCGAACATCGCCACGAGACCGATGGTCGCGACCGTGAATCCCCCGCTCATTTCAAGCCGCTCCCGCGCCGGTCGCCCATCTTGTCGGTTCCCTCGACCAGCGCTTCGTCCGCCAGCTGGTCCATGCCGCTTTCCGTCGCCCCGCCGCGGTCGTCGATGATCTCCGGCGTTCCGAGCGCCTCGGCGACGCGCGCCGCGACCACCCAGAACTGCACGAGCGCGGCTGCGGTGATGATGCCGGCGGCCGTCCAGGCCCAGGGCGCGACGATCATGTACCCCGTTCGCGTCGTGCGAATTCCGAGCCCGCCCGACCGCTGGATCACCGCATATGCGATGAGCGCGACGCCGGCCGCCGTGGCGATGGCCGAGAACAGGTTGAGGATCTTCGTCGCGCGCTTGCCCAGCGCCGTTCCGAGGAAGGTGATGGTGATGTTCTGGTTGCGCAGGAGGCCGATCGGGAAACAGCTCGCGATCAGCACGGCGAAGACGACTTCGCCGAAATCACGGAAACCCGGCACGCGCGCCAGTCCGAAATAGCGCGCGAGCCCGTCATACATCGTCACGAGGCAGATCGCGACCAGACCGGCGAACCCGACGATGGCGAGGGCTTGCGTCGCGTAGCCCAGCCATCGCCGCGAAGCGAGGAAAGTATCGTGCATCGAGCGCCTCTCCGGCCGGGCCGCGACCCCTCAGACGTATCCTTTTGCGGGACCCGTCAACGACCCGCGCGGAAATCCTCGATCAGGCGGAGATAGGTGTCCAGCGTCTCCTGACCGTTCGGCGTGTTCGCAGCCCAGGCCTCGTAGATGCCGGCATGGGCCTCCTGATAGCCCTTGATGGTCTCGTCGCTCGCCACGATGACCTGGTATCCGCGATCGCGCTGGGTTTCCACGATCTCCGTCGTCAGCGTGTCGTAGGCCCGTCCGCCGGACGCCGCCAGAGCCTCGCCGCCATGCTTCATCATGACCTCCTGGACGTCCTGCGGCAGGCTGTCCCAGAGCTGCTTGTTCATCAGCATGAAGAAGGGCGACGCTCCCAGCGGCACGCGGTAGCCGGCGCTCGCGACGGCGAAGCCTCCGAAGGTCTGCATGCCGGTCCAACCCTGGAGCTGCCCGTCGATGGTTCCGCGCTGCATCGCCTCGTTGGCCTCGACGGAGCCCAGCGTTTGCGGCGCGGCTCCGATCGCCTCGACGAACATAGCCTGGGTCGAGCCGGCCGTGCGCAGGGAGGCGCCCGCCAGATCGTCGAGCCCCTCGATCGGCCGCACGAGATGAATATTGGTGATGTCGGGCGTCCACGCCGTGAGCACGTGCACATCCTCGAGCCCGTCGATGAGGCCCGCCTCGTAGAGCCGCCAGAGCACGACCGAGGCTTCCTCGCCGCTTTCCACGGTGAAGGGCAGTTCGGTCGCTCCCGCCTGCGGGAACTGGCCGGGCGTATAGCCGGGCAGGATCCAGGCGACGTCGACCACGCCGCTGCGCACGAGATCGAACTGGTCGAAGGGATTGGGTCCGAGGGCGCCGCCCCAGAAGGGCACCATCTCGACCTTGTCGCCGAGTTCGGCCTGGACGGCCTCCATCCAGGGTTTCATGACGAAACGCACGCCCACCGCTCCCTCGGGCGTGAAGGAGGCGACCCGTATCATCGTCTGCGCCGAAGCGCCCGTGGAAGCGATTGCAAGGAACGCGGCTGCGGCGGTGGTTGCCAGAAAACTTGCGCGCGACATGGATGTCTCTCCCCTGTGTTCTGAAGCGATCGGCGGCCCCGTTCCCGTTATGAAGCTTGTTCGGCTCCGATCCTGTATTAAATTTATAACAAGTCGGCGAGCCTTGGCAAGCGGGTGCGCGCAAGACAGGG
>REDO01000013.1 GCA_007693435.1 Salinarimonadaceae bacterium
TGTCGCATCGACATAGACGAGCACATCGTCATCGCCGGCGTTCGACAGGATGGTCAGTTCCTCGAACTTCAACGCCGCCTGACTGCTGCCTATTCCAAGGAAGCCCCCGAAATCGATGACCACGGCTGCGACCTGCCCAGCATCGTTCAAGACCAGATCGTCGACAGTGCCCACGTTTTCGTCGTTCACTCCGTAGACTGACTTGCCGACCAGCAACTTGGAGGATACCTGGGACACCTCAACCTGGGCATAGCCTTCACGGGCGATTTCAGGCCTCATGAACGGAGTCCGGTCGGTCGCTCGCGTGCTGCCGGTTGTCGTTGTCCTGGCGTCGTCCCTGGCCATCCGACCGTCATTCGCAGTGCGGTCATAGGGCGGCGAGTTTCTCAGCGCATCGGCGCCGGTATTCACGACGACATACATCCGCGAGCGATCTTCAGGGTCGGACGCGAACGTCACTTGGTCCATGGTGACGGCGACATCCTGCTCGCCCATCCCGAGAAAGCCGCCGACGCCGATCACGATGGCGCGGACTTGGCCTTCGTTCGAGAGCACGATCTCATTGATCTGGCCGATATTGTCCATGTTCTCCAGATCGGCCCGGTTCAACGTCGCCATTTCCTGACCCCGATGACCCTGCTGACCGGCCATGTCACGCTGGCCCTGCTGAGGCTGAGGCTGCTGAGTCTGAGCCTGCTGGGGCTGACCCTGCTGTCCCGCAGCTCCTTCAGGAGTGCGTCGGGCATAGACGTCATGGCCCATCAGATCGGACGCGAGAATGTCCGTGTGGCTGCGCATGCTGAGAAAGCCGGGCACGTCGGTCGTCTGGGTCTGCGTAGTCGGATTGCTGGCGGGCGGCGTTGCCTGAGCCATGGCAAGGGAAGGCAGGCCTAGCGCCACAGCGAGCGCTGTGGTGGAAAGAAGCGTTCTCATCGGGAATCCTCCTTGGGCGAGGAGCTGATCGACGTTCGACCGCGTGTTCACCCAATGGTAATCAAACGTCCGAGAGCTGGACGCGTTCCCTTTCTTTTTTCGCAGCGACCCGCGGAAGCCGCCTGACCGGGCGTTGGATCGAGGCGTCACGACGGGCGCTCACGGGCTGCCGCTCATCGGCGCGGGTGACTGGAACGACGGCATGGACCGCGGGTCGGGAGCGGCGCGCGGGAGGAGGGGTTGGGTCCCAGGGCCCCAAAAAAGCAATCTTTATCCTCTGCACGTCGGAACAGTTCGGCCCGCCGACCTCGGGAGAGAAGGTCGGCGGGCCAGTCCTGCCTTGGCCGGCGCTCACGGACGGGGCGTCGTTTCGCCAGGGTTGCTATCCACACGCGGAGCGGGCGGCGCGTTGGTCTCGGTCGACATCGGCTGGAAGAGGCGGTTTCCCCAACCCAGAACGTTGAAGTCTCCCGGCGTCCAACCGTTGTTCAGGAAGATCGCCGTACCTATCGTGTTGCCGGCGGAGCCGCCGAAGGAGGCCTGGCCGAAGCTGCCGTCCGTGAGCGGGAGGCCTCGGCGGATGGCCGCTGCATCCGACTGCCACTCACCCGCCGTGTGGAAGTTGATCTCACGTGGCGAGGTGAAGATGAACGGGCCGAAGCGGACCTGCTGCACGTTGAACTGCAGGTTCGGCGTGAACGAGGCCAGCTGGCCGACGCTCAGGTTGTGCGGGCTGCCAGGTCCGGTCGCAGACGAGATCGTAGCGCGGGCGGGATTGCCGCCGTAGGTCACGCCGAGCGGCACACGGGCATCCGGGTTCATCGGGTTTTGGCCCGGGATAGGGATGAACGGTGTGCCGCCGATTGTCGTCGACCAACCCAGTTCCGGAACGCCCGCAAAGGCTCCAATTCCAACCTGGCCAGATCGCAGCACATCCCCGATGTTGCTGATGGTGCCGTCACTCTCTCCCATCAGCAACCCGACCGGGTTGGTGCGGAAGATGTCCGTCATCATGACCCGGGTCAGGTCGCCGTTCTGCTGCAGGCGCGGCAGGGCGCCGGCCTGACCACTGCCGGGCAGGGTGGGCTGATAGTGGATATGCGACCGCGGGTCCGCCCAGAGCGTCACTCCGACAGGGAAATTCTCGGCATGATAGGTGACCGACTGCGCCTGTCTCTGGATATTGAGCATCTGGTGGGAGTGGGTCAGGTTATAGGTGGTCTGGAGGCCGTTCAGCGCGATGTCACCGGCTGCGAGCGTCCCGAGCACCCCCGCCCCGACCGTGCCGGCCCGCATCACGTTGCCCGTCTGGTCGATCATGAAGCGCCCGCCAGTGGCGATCGCCCCAAGGGGAGCCTGCGACATACGTCCCAGGATCGTCTCCTCGAACGGGTTGAACTGCGGTCCTTGCGGAATCAGTCCGGTCGGGAAGCCAAGCCGCAGTGAAATGCCGTCGCCGTTGAACGGAGGCATGTTCGACGGGACGTTGAGCGCACCAGCATCGCCGAACGAGTAAGTCACGTTCTCGGGCGCGATGACATTGTTCGGGTCAAGCGTCAGGCCGCCTGTGGTCCCGAATGTCACTGCAGGCTCGTTCCCGACATTGCGGGCGCTGATCATCGATCCGTCGAGGAAGGGATCGACATCCTCGCTCGAGAGCGAGTTGATGTCGGGCAACCGCGCGGTCGAGATCGCGTGGGGCGCGGCGGCGTTGGCCAGGAAGGGCCGCAGCACCGCGTCCCGGGCGGCGTTCACCGCCGGATCGGCGAGGCCTTGAAGCGGGTGGAAGGGCACGCCGGGTCCGCCTGGCTGGCCGAGGGCGCCGTAGCCCTCGACGTTGAACGGAGCGATCGGCCGCCCGAAGGACAGGTGCGCTGGCTGGCCGTCGACCATGACTGTTGCGACCGGATCGAACTCGTTCGCGAGAGGCTCGCTGTTAGCTGTCTCCGGATCAGTGCTTGGCGCAAGGTCGGATGGGACGAGCGGCGTAGCGTCGCCCGGCGCGACCGAAGTGCGGAACGCTGCCGGTCCGAGCACGTTGCTGATCACGCCCTGCGCGAACGGCCGAGTGATATTGTCGCGGATTCCGGCCTGTAGAACGCTGTCAGGGGAGAGGAAGGTCGTTTCTGCGAGAAGCTGCCTTCCAATCGGTGAAGAACCGTCCATGCCGTCGAGGCTGATCGCTCCCGGCTCGCCGATCGCGAAGCTGATCGGCTGGTCGGGCGACTGGAGGAACGGATTGCTTGACCCGGGCAGCGTTTCTGTGCGCACGGCCTGGGTCGTGTCGCCGGTGGGGGAAGGCGTCAGGCTGCTTCGGGGATCGCTTTCCGCCATACGGATGATCGTATTGACCTCTGGCGGCAGCAGGCCCCCATTTTCCAACGTCTGGCGCGTGATCATGCCGTTCCGGTACTCGCTTGCGAGTTGGCCGAACGACCGCGGCTGTCCGTCGGAGCCAGTGATGCCCGTGATATTGCCTGCATTGTCACGCGAGACCTCAATGGCTCCCGTAACCTGCCGGCTGGCGGGCAGCGGCTCGCTGCCGAACGTCATGATCTCCATATCTGCCTGGCCGGGCTGAGAACCTGACCCCTGCACGGGCACCGTGACGCTCGCGCGCACCGGCTGACCATCGGCGTTCAGTTGCGGATCGAGCGCAAGCTGGCGCTGGATCGGCTGGCCGGCCCACAGACCGGTGGGGTTCTCTGCGGAGGGCGGAGCATAGCCCTCGGCCTCGCCGAAGAGCACGAACTGGCGCTGGCGCCCGGGTTCTCCGTCCACACCCGGGACCTCGCCCGGATAGAATTGCGCGCCGAGGCTGTTGTAAAGCGCGGCTACGCTGTTGTCGGCGACCGCGCTCGGACGCGTGTTGTATGCCACGACCGGGGGCAGACCGTGCGCGTTCGCGAGAGCGACGGCTGCGGCCGTCGTCGAGCCGCCCGCGCCCGGTACGACATAGCCGCGTTCCGAGCCCTGGATGTCGCCCGGCTGAACCGGGATGCGGCCGCCGTTCACGACATACTGGAGATACGAAGTGTCTTGCGCGCCCGGGCGACCGTTATAGTCGCTGTTCGGCCGGATGGAGGATGTGGCGGGGAAGCCGCTACGGTTGCCATCCCTGTCGATGTTCCAGGCCATGACGACATGGTTCGAAGCGCGCAGGTTCGCTTCGATCCCGTCATTGGCGTTCGCAGTACCGTAGGTATGCGTGTTTCCACCCCGGATCACGGCCGTCAGGATATTGATTTCCGACTCGGTGAGCTGGTCGCCGGGAACGATGTCGAACTGACGGCGCGAAAGCAGCGGATTGTTCGGGAACGTATCGTTTGCGGGCGCCAGGCGGTTGCGTAGCGCTTCGGTTTGCGTAGCGTCGATCTGGACGCCGGCGGCGTTGGCGACGCCCTCCGGGGTCAGTTGTCCATGATCGGCAATGGTGGACGCGATGTAGTTCGAGACGCTCGCCGCCTGATCGGGGTTGAGCGGGCCGATCACCTCGCCGATCGTATTGTCCTGCATCGGGGTGGCGTTGGCGTTCACGAGATTGCGCAACGCGCGCGGGTTTACCGCCTCTTCGGTGAAACTGGCCCTGGCGCCGCTTGGAATGGCGTCCAGCCGGTCGGCATAGGGGTTCACGCCCCGCTGTCCGTAGGGGCGAACCACCCCTGCATCGAACGACGCCGGCGGAAGAAGCGGCAGATTGTCGGCGACCTGCGCGACAATCGACGCTTCGTCGGCCGCACTTACCTCACCGATTGCACTCGCCTCGCCCGGGCTACCGGCGCGCATGAACTCCGCGCCGGCCCGCACGTTGGAGATCGCTTCTTCCACACTGGAACCGCGGGCGACCTGAATTTCAACTTCGCGTACGCCGTGTTCGACCTGCTGCCGCGTCACGTCGCCGCCGTCCATCGCTTCGCGAAGTGGCGAGAGATTTTCTCTGTAGATCTGGCGAAGCTGCTGCTCTACACCGCGCCGCTGCGCGGCCGGCAGGCGGTACGAGTTGAGCTGCTCGGGCGTCAGATTGCCGTATTGGCCTGGAATCATGCCGCCGTTGTTCGCGCCGCCATTACCGCCGCCGCCGCCAGGGCCTTGTGGCGAGAGACTGACGGGCGGGTTTCGGGGCGGGTTGTTCGCGCCGCCGCCGATATTGTCGGTTGCAGGTTCGCCGCTGCCTGCGGATTCGGCGTTGAGGACCTCCGCAGCGGGCGTGTAGTCACCGCCTGAGGGCGCGATGGGCGGCGGCGGCGGGGGATTGCCGCCGGACAGATTGATGCCGCTGCCGTAGTCTAGACGTGCTTCGAGAGCTGCCCTGGCAGGTCCCTGCTCGAAGTCTGCGCGTGTCATGGGACGCTGGCTGGTGAAAAAGGGAGGCGAGCCGTCACCAAGGCTTGCGCTATAGACGCCGTTCTCAAAGGACTGGAAGACGGCTTGGCCTTCGATGGGTCCCAGGAAATTCGCGAAGGACGGCGTCGTCGTGAGATTGCCCGGGCCCGTGGGGGTCTGCGCTGGCCGGGTGAGATTGTCCGGGCCCGTGGGAGTCTGCGCTGGCCGGGTGAGATTGCCCGGGCCCGCGGGGGGCAGCGCAGGCCGGGAGAGATTGTCGGGGCCCGCAGGGGGCAGCGCAGGCCGGCGAGGAGGGGGGGCGATGCCGGGCGCGTTGGCCCGCGTGGGCGCGGCGTTCCCGGGATTGGGATTGCCGGCTCCGGCGGACGGCCGTGGCGTGACGGTCGGCGCGGCGGGCGGCGTCGGCGCGTTGGCCCGCGGGGGCGTGGCGCTGTTGACGGCTCCGGGATTGATGGCGATGGGGGAGAGGCCGTCGAGATTGTCGAGCCTGGCGAGGGCCTGCTGGACGCCGGGAGCGGACCTGTTCGCGCCCAGCCCCTCGCGCATGGCGGTCTTCACGTTGGTGGGAATGGCGGCGTATTCGTCGGGGCTGATGCGGTTGACGTAGGAGACGATGCGTCCGAGCTCGTCGGAGGAGGGATTGCGGAAGCGGTGTATGATGTTCATGTTCCTGATGGCGCGCTGCATGTCGCTTCCGTTGCGCACGAGGTCGTGCGCGCTGCGCCCCAGGTTGAAGATGCCTTTTATGCTTTGATAGAAGCCCATGGTGAGACGCCCGAAGGTGACCTCGGGTGAATCGGGAGGCACGCCCATGGCGAAGCCGAGGGCGTCGTTGACGTCGCGGATGCTGTCGCCGATCTGAGCGCTGGTTTGGGCCGTGATCTGCCGGTTGAGCTCCTGCCCCTCCAGGGACTGCGGCGTGATCGGCATGATGGTCGAGTCCGCGCCCAGATAGGGCGCGGCGCGGCCCAGGGCCTCGGCGATGTCGCCTGTCACGGCGCGCACGGCGCCGCCCATGGCGCGCCCTGCGCGCACGGCCGCATTGTCGGACATGGACGTGCCTGACGGCCCTGTCTGAGGCGCGCGGTTGCCCCGGTCGAGCGCCTGGTTGAGCGTGTCGTTGAGGGCGCTGTAGAGGGGGGAGCCGACCGTGCGGAACGGGTTGGGGATGGGACCGACGCCGTCCGCGAGTCTGGAGGCGTAGTCCTGGCTCATGTCGATGGGCCGGCCGGCGTTTTCGAAGACCAGGAAGTCGCTCTGGCGGTATTGCTGCGGGTCGTTGAGGCGCAGGCGCAGTTCGTAGTTCCCCGACCGGTTGAGCACCTGGTAGATGCTGGCGCTGTTGCCGAAGGGCTGGACGTCGAAGGGCTGGCCGACGATGCGGCCGCCGCCGGCGACGACGGCGTTCGCCTCGGCCGGAGGAATGTTGGATAGGCCGGAGGAAGGCGGGTTCGGGACGGTGGTCGACAGGGAGCGGCGGCCGGCCCCGGGCCCGCCGGAGGCGTAGCCCTCGAGGTAGGCCCGCCAGACGCCGCTCCATGACTGCGCGACGCCGTGACCCTGGTTGCGCATCGAGCGGTAGAGTTCGGCGGCGACGGGGGCGGATGCGCCGTCCATGCCGAGGTTGCGGAAGCTGGCCTCGGAGACGCTGGAGGGGATGTTGCGGGCGCGCGCGGCGAGGATCTGCGCGCCGAGCTGGTTCTTGGCGTAGGAGCCGTCGGTGAGCTGGGCGGCGCCGAACTGGCCGGCGAGACGCGCCTGGGTCGAGAAGGAGCCCTCGGGGCCGGACCAGGTGACGGTCCAGTTGGAATTGCCCCTGGCGTCGCGCTCGGAGGGAACGGCTGTGACGCCGCCGCCGAACAGGCGCGCCTCGAACGTGCTGTAGCCCGCCTGCGCGCGCCGCTCGGCCTGCTGGGCCGCGAGCGCCGCGTCGAGCTGGCGCTTGGTGGCGGAGCCCTGCCGCAGCTGCTCGTCGCCGAACTGGCCCGTGAGGGCCACCCTCACCGTGGCGGTGCGCCCGTCGCCGGTGCGCGCGGTGACCTCCCAGAGCGTTTGGCCGCTGCTGCTGGGCGCGCCGACGGGAATCGCCGTCACCGTCCCGCCATAGAGGCGTCCCTCATAGGTGCGCGGCGCTGACGGGGAAGAAGACGTAGACGAGGACGCATTGCCCGGGGCCTGGGCCGCGATCGCCGCGTCGAGCTGGCGCTTGGTGGCGGAGCCCTGCCGCAGCTGCTCGTCGCCGAACTGGCCCGTGAGGGCCACCCTCACCGTGGCGGTGCGCCCGTCGCCGGTGCGCGCGGTGACCTCCCAGAGCGTTTGGCCGCTGCTGCTGGGCGCGCCGACGGGAATCGCCGTCACCGTCCCGCCATAGAGGCGTCCCTCATAGGTGCGCGGAGCCGACGGGGCCGAGGACGGGGCAGACGACCTGGAAGAAGATGCGGATGATGGCGCCGTGGGCGCATTGCCCGGGGCCTGGGCGTTGATCGCCGCGTCGAGCTGGCGCTTGGTCGCCGAGCCCTGCCGCAGCTGGTCGGGGCCGAACTGGCCCGTGAGGTACACGTTCACCGTGGCGGTGCGTCCGTCGCCGGTGCGCGCCGTCACCTGCCAGAGCGTCTGGCCGTTTCTGCCGGGCCGACCGGTCGGCGTCGCCGTCACCGTCCCGCCATAGAGCCGCCCCTGATAGGTGCGCAGCCCCTGGGCGAGAAGCGCGCCGTTGAAGCCGCTCGCCGCGTCTGACGCGCCCAACGCCGTTCCGCCGCCGCCGCGGAGAGAAAGATCCTGATCGACCCGTGCCATCACGCTGTCCTTCGTCCCTGGGCCGTACGCGAACAATCACGCACGAACATGCTGCAACCAGAAACCATGCACAAAATGCATGGCGCATTCCTCCTGAAAAAATGACATGCTTGATTATGACTCGTCAATGAATAATTTCAGAAATGTTGTTATATATGCATCTAGATTATCACTATAAAACAAAAAATAACATAGTTCACTTCCCACCGCCCCACTTCACAAGACAACCGGAGAAACAACAAGCATCGCCCGCAAATCGCCATAGGTCATGGCCCCTACCAAAACTAGCAGCGACGATCATCCGAGCATGGGCCCCATTGTGTTGCGCCAAAACGCGTTTCGCGATATCGCGGGCCGCTG